>CAYLMY010000044.1:11712-18437 GCA_964384635.1 uncultured Undibacter sp. | reverse complement strand
CTCACTACCGCCGACATCAAGGCGGTCGGCCCCGGCGTGTGGAACGGCTGGAAGTCGCAGCTCCTGCGCACGCTCTATTTCGAGACCGAGCCGGTGGTCACCGGCGGTTTCTCCGAGATCAACCGCGCCCAGCGTGTCGCCATGGCGCAGGCCGAATTCCGCGAAGCGATGACGGCATGGCCGCAGGACGTGCTGGAGGCCTATATCGCCAAGCACTATCCGGCCTACTGGCTGAAGGTCGATCTGCCGCACAAGATCGAGCACGCCAACTTCCTGCGCGCGGCCGAAGATGCCGACAAGCACCTGGCGACGACGATCGCCTTCGACGCCGAACGCGCGGTAACTGAGCTCACCGTGATGGCGCCCGACCATCCCTGGCTGCTGTCAATCATCGCCGGCGCCTGCGCCATGGCCGGCGCCAATATCGTGGACGCGCAGATCTACACCACCACCGACGGGCGCGCGCTCGACACCATTTCGCTCTCGCGCGCGTTCGAACGCGACGATGATGAACAGCGCCGCGCCAACAGGATCGCAGACTCGATCGAGAAGGCGTTGCGCGGCGAATTGCGGCTGCCAGACGTGGTGGCCAAGCGCGCGGCGCCCAAGGGCCGCATCCGCGCCTTCGCACTCGAGCCGACCGTCACCATCAACAACCAGTGGTCCCACCGCTACACCATGGTGGAGATCACCGGGCTCGACCGCACCGGCCTTCTGTTCGAGTTGACCGCGACGCTGTCCAAGCTCAACCTCAACATCGCCTCCGCCCATGTCGCCACGTTCGGCGAGCGCGTGGTCGACGTGTTCTACATCACCGACCTGATGGGCGCGCAGATCACTTCGCCGACGCGGCAGGCCGCGATCAAGCGCGCGCTGATCGCGCTGTTTAAGGCGGCGGAAGGAAACGGCAAACAGACCAAGGGCGCGGCGGCCGAGACGCGCGCGAAGTAATGCCGCGCAGGGCGTTGTTTCGGCGGCCGTTCAGGCAACAGCCGCCGGCCTGTTTTGGCGCTACTGCTCGGATTTTCGATTGCGAATGGCCACGATGAACGACCCCGTTTTAAGCAAGTTGGAGCAGCGCCTGGGACGCTTGTATGCAAAACAGCGTCTGGGAATCGAGCGCGATCACGAGGCGCAGATTTTCGGCCAGGGCCTAAATTTCTTCCATATCGAGAACTGGTACTCAACGCATTCGCTTATTCGCAACGCGCTTAAACTATCGGGACTGTATTGGCGCGGGCGACGCAACGCCGCGCGCGTGCAAATCAAGACCAACGACCTTCATTTCCAGAAGTTGCCGAATGCGTTCAATGGCTTCACGCTGCTGCACATCAGTGATTTCCACGCTGACATGAGCGAAGACGCGATGCGGCGTCTGGAAGAAATTCTTCCCGAGCTTGGCTACGACCTGTGTGTCCTGACCGGGGATTATCGCGGTGCCACTTTCGGCCCATTCGATGCCGCGCTCGAACGCATGCGGCCAGTGCTGTCGCGCATCAAGGCGCCGGTCTACGGCGTGCTGGGAAATCACGACACCATTCGCATGGTTCCGGACCTTGAAGCGATGGGAATCCGGATGCTGCTCAATGAATGCGAGCGCATTTCTCGTCAAGATGAGAGCATTTACCTGGCCGGCATCGACGACGCGCATTATTTTCGAGTGGATAACATCGAAAAGGCCGCCACCGACGTTCCGCACGAGGCGTTTTCGATTTTGTTATCGCACACGCCGGAAATCTACCGGCAGGCGGCCCACGCCGGCTTTGATCTGCTTTTGAGCGGCCATACGCACGGCGGCCAAATTTGTTTGCCCGGATCGATTCCCATCACGCTGGATTCGGTCTTGCCCAGAAAGATGGGATCGGGAGCGTGGAAATATCATGAAATGTCCGGCTACACTTCGGCAGGGGCCGGCACTTCGATTGTCACGGTCCGTCTCAACTGCCTTCCGGAAATTACGCTGCATCGCTTGTGGCGTGCTCCGGCACCCGCTCAATAGGGACGATCGCGAAGGCGAAGCCTGAAGAAAAGACGCGACAACAGCAGCTCGACGACGAAAAAGATCGCGCAGCCAGCCGCGATATCGATCACGGACAAAGAAAGCACGGAATAGCAGGCGAGCAGCGGAAACAGCGATTCCGGAATTTGGTCGAGCCCGATCGCTTGGCTGCTGGGGGGCAGACCAAGGCGACGCTTCAAAAAGCTCGAAAACAAGTCCCCGGCCATGGCGGCCACGCCAATCAACAGGCCGATGTGGAATTCCAACCCGAGCAGCGGCGCCGCCAAAGCCGTTACCAGCAGCGCGACGATAATCCCGCGAACCGTCTTGGACGCGCCCAAGAGCGGGCGTCCGTCGACGAACTTGGCGTTGTTATCGAGCGGCCTCGAAAATGTTCTGCCAAAAATTCGCGTCGCGATAATTGGCGAGCCGTTTGCCAGAGCCAGCAGCACCAGCGTCTGTGCGATGGAGACGTAATGCATGCCCTGCAATTTACGCCAAAGTGTATGGCGCCCACCATGACATTATGCGCTGGATCGCCTTCTCAGCTCACGACGCCGTTTCGGATTGCCCCGGATGCGTGCCCGCCCGCTGCGGCAGTAGCAGAACGCAGCCGACAATGAAGGTCGCAATGACCGCCGAGGCAAGTGGACGGCTCAAATGCAGGCCGCCATGGCTTACGGGCTTATCGAGCAGATCGCCGACCGTCGCACCGAGCGGGCGGGTCAAGATGAAGGCGGCCCAGAACAGCGTAACGCGCGACAGGTTGGTCCAGTAATACGCGGCCGCCAGCACTACCAGACCGGCGCCGAACACCAGCGCGCCGCCTTCGTAACCGAGGCCCCCGGTGTCGGCCAGCCAGTCGCCGAGCGCGGTGCCCAGCGTCTGCGACAGCGTGATGGCGGCCCAATAGAATGCTTCCACTTTCGGCGTGTTGACGGTTTCGACCGAGATCGAGCCGAGCGACCAGTACCATATGGCAAGCACAACCATCAGGCCGGCAAACAAAAGCGATGAACCGCCGGTGTAGCCTATCCCTAACGAGCGGTCGGCAAAGTCGGCCATTGTGGTGCCGAATGTCGTGGAGGCCACGATCGTCGCCCAGTAAAGGAAGGGATGAAATTTGTCGGCAATGGTTTGCCAGATCACCAAGACCACCAGCAGCGCAAGGAAGATCGCCGTTCCGTCCAGGTAGCCCCAATGCAGCGTCATAGTTACGCTATCGCCGCAGGTCTCGCCCAGCGTCGTTGCGGCGATCTTGATGATCCAGAAGACGAGAGTGACCTCGGGGACCTTGGTCAGAGTCTTTTCGTCCATGGCGGTCATGTCCTGCCAAGATCGCCCCCGTGCCGCGCTTATGGGCGCAATGCGCAGACATTGCGGCGGTTCTACAAATTCCTGATGGTCCTTTCGTATAAGCGGCTCAACGGTCCGATTTTGCGTGCAAATCGCGCCCAACGGCCAAGCCAACAATGGCAGTTCGTAGCCCAGGTGGAGCGAAGCGTAACCCGGGAACGATTGATAGGGTGCCCCGGGTTTCGCGGAGTTCATCCTCGGGCGCACCGAAGGTGCGGCCCCGGGGTCTCCATCCGCGCCACAAGCTAAATAGGGCTTAGTGCCCAGTCACGCGGCGCGCCAGCACGGCCGGATCGCCGGGCGGGTTGTTGCCGCGCCACGCCACGTGCAGGTCCGGCCGCAGCAGCAAAAGGTCATAACCATAAAGATCGCGCACGCGCTCTTCCGCCACGTCGAGCACGGCAAAGGGCGCGCCGTATGCGGCAAAGGCCCGCGACAGCGGTTCCGCATCGGGCGGGCTCTTGCCCAGCCGCAGCAGCGTGTAGCCGTCGCCGATGCGGTCTTGCATCGCGCCGCCGTCGGCCAACCACAGATGCGGCAGCCGCGCCCCCGGCCAAGTGGTCGGCACATAATTCTTGAAGTCGGGCGCAGGCCCGCCCGGCTCTTCGGCGATGATGGGCGAACCGATATAGCGGTAGCCGAGCTCGGCGCCGCGCATCACGTTACCCTTGCGCTGCTCCACGTCGGCGATGCGCGTCAGGTTGGCGCGGGTTGCGGCGCCTTCCGGCGTGTCGTCGCGGATGTTCGGCCGCCAGGCCGCCCGCCAGGTGCGCCGCCCGCGCGCGGCATGGCCGGAGGCCGCCACGTTGCGTTCGCCGATCTGCCGCCGCTCGATCTCGTAGGAGCCGAGCAGGTCAGGCCCGCCCCAACCCTGCAGCGTCGCGGCCAGCTTCCACGACAGATCGATGGCATCGCCGACGCCGCTGTTCATGCCGAGGCCGCCGGTCGGGATCATCAGGTGCACGGCATCGCCGGCCAGGAATATCCGGCCGCTGCCGTAGCTGTCGGCCAGCAGCAGGTTCTGCTTCCATTGCCCGACATAAAGCATCTCGTATTTCACCGACATGGCGACGGTGCGCTCGAACATCGTCGCCATGTCGGCGTCGCTGTCGACCACCGAATGCAAGGTGAAATGGCGGGTCGAGTCCTGCACGATCAGAAAGGTCGAGTGCTCGTCGGCGACGTGATAATGCCTGCCCTTGCCGATCGGGATGCGCTCGTAGAGATCGTCGCAGCGGTAGAGCGCCTGGCGCAGCTCCATGATATTGGCGTCGCCTTGCAGCTTGATGCCGAGCTGGCGGCGCACCGCGCTTGATCCCCCGTCGCAGCCGACGAGATAGGCGGCGCTCAGCTCTTCGACCGTGCCCGCGCGCCTGACCTTGGCGCGCACGCCGCCCGCGTCTTGCTCGCAGGAGATGAATTCGCAAGCATAGCGCACGTCCACGCAGGAAATTGATTCGGCAACTTCCTTGAGCAGCGGCTCGAGCGTGTATTGCGAGATGAGCTGATAGGGCTCGAGCGGCATGCTGATGTCTTTGCATTTGGCGATCGCGGCCTCCGCCTGCGCCACCGACGGGAAAGGAAGATGCAGGAGCGGCGGCTCGACCAGGGACATGATGATGAACACGTCCATCGGCGCCTCGCGCGGCAGTCCCGCGGCGCGTACTTTTTTGGCGATGCCGAGGCGGCGGTAAATTTCCATGGTGCGGGCGTTGCACCGCTCCATCTTGGGCAGGAACTGCGGGGCGTCTTTCTGCTCGATGAGGATGCAGCGCACGCCCAGCTTGCCGAGCGCGATGGCGAGCGTCAGCCCCACGGGTCCGGCGCCGACGATGAGAACCTGCGCATCCAAGCGTTGCGTCCCCGAAATCCAGGCGAGAAGCGCAAACTATCATGCCGTTGACGCCGGCAAAGGCGTAAAGACCGGGGGCAATCTCCCCCTTAACGACCCCTTAAACCAGCCACCTTAGCGTTCGCGTGGGGACCGGCGGCGCCTTCGTCCGCCGGCTGTGTAAGCGGGTCGCGTGATGGCGCAGGGACGGAGACAAGCGGGCGCGCGCCGGGAGCCGGTATTCGACGTGAGCCCGGCGTTACGCGTTAGCGCCGCCGACCGCCCTAGCGGTGGCCCAAAGCCACGAAAACGCCGGCGCAAGCGCAAAGCGCGTAGCCGCAAAGGCTCGCTCATCGGCCGCGTGGCCTATTGGAGCGCGGTGGTCGGCTTGTGGCTCGTCATCGCCGCCATCGGCACGCTGGCCTGGACCGGCGCCCACCTGCCGCCGATCCAGTCGCTGGCAATTCCCAAGCGGCCGCCCTCGATCAGGATCGTGGATTATCAAGGCCATCCGCTCGCCACCCGCGGCGATAGGGGCGGCGCCGTTCTGTCGCTGAAAGAACTGCCGAACTACGTTCCTCAGGCCTTCATCGCCATCGAGGATCGGCGCTTCTACGAGCATTACGGCGTCGACCCTTACGGCATCGCGCGCGCGCTGATCGCCAACGTTTGGCATCGCGGCGTGGCCCAGGGCGGCTCCACCATCACGCAGCAATTGGCGAAAAATCTCTTTCTGACTCAAGAACGTACGATCCACCGCAAGCTGCAGGAATTGCTGCTCGCGCTGTGGCTGGAACGCAATTTTTCGAAAACGCAGATCCTCGAGCTCTATTTGAATCGTGTCTATTTCGGGTCCGGCGCCTACGGCATTGAACAAGCCGCGCAACGCTATTTCGGCAAATCCGCCAAGCAGATAACCCTCGCCGAAGCGGCTTTGCTGGCCGGCCTGGTGCGCGCGCCCTCGCGACTGGCACCCACCCGCAATTTCAATGCGGCTGAGAAAAGAGCCAAGATCGTGCTCAAAGTGATGGCCGGGCTTCACTTCATCAGCAAGAGCAACGAGCGCGTGGCGCTGGCGCAGCCGCCGCGCATCGTGGCGCAGGCCGGCAACGGCGCGATCAATTACGTCGCCGACTGGGTGATGGACGCGCTCAATGACGTGCTCGGCCATGTTGACGAAGACATCACGGTTACGACGACCATTGATGCAGGCCTGCAGGCCAACGCCGAAAAGGCGCTCGACGAGGAACTGGCAAAGAAAGGCGACAAGTTCAAGGTCAGCCAGGGCGCGCTGGTTGCGATGACACCGGACGGCGCAGTGCGCGCCATGGTCGGCGGCCGCAATTACGGGCAAAGCCAGTTCAACCGTGCGGTCGCCGCCAAGCGCCAGCCCGGCTCGGCGTTCAAGCCGTTCGTCTATCTCACCGCGCTGGAGGGCGGCCTGACGCCCGACAGCGTACGCGACGACAAGCCGATCCGGATCAAAGGCTGGCAGCCGGAAAATTACGGCCATGAATATTACGGCCCAGTGACGCTGAC
>CAYLMY010000044.1:0-11612 GCA_964384635.1 uncultured Undibacter sp. | reverse complement strand
CGCTCGCTCGGCCGCGTCATCGATGCGCGCTACGTGGCGATGATGAACGAGATGATGCAGCAGACGCTTCTTATCGGCACCGCGCGGCATGCCACTTTTACCGGCTGGCCGGCGGCCGGCAAGACCGGCACTAGCCAGGATTTCCGCGATGCCTGGTTCATCGGCTACACCGCCCACCTGGTCGCCGGTGTCTGGCTCGGCAATGATGACGGCCAGCCCACCAAGCACGTCACCGGTGGCGGCATGCCGGTGGAAATCTGGAGCCGTTTCATGCGCAGCGCGCACCAGGGCGTGCCGGTCGCTGCCCTGCCCGGTGGCGGCGGCTTGTTCTCCGACCTGTTCGGGGCCCGTGCGTCGGCACCGGCTGCGATCACGGTCGGCTCGGCGCCAATGCCACCCTCGGACGTTAGCGCAACGCCGCCCGCACGCAGCGGCACCGCCAGCCTCGACGGCTGGCTGCTCAACAATCTGTTCGGCCGCCGCTGACTCGACCGGGCTAGTGCTTGGCAGCGCGCTCACGCACGGCCCGCGTCGCGATCCATATCAGCAGTGTTGCGCATCCCGCCGCCGCCACACCGCCGGCGAGCGGCCAAGCGCTTTGGCCGAGCAGCACGCCGACGATCGCCCCGCACACAGCCGCCACACTCTGCTGGATAAAGCCAAGCAGCGACGATGCGGCACCCGCCCGTTCCGGAAATGGCGTCATCGCGCCGGCAAACGATTGCGGCAGCACCATGCCCATGCCGGCAAGATAAACCGCCATCGGCAAAACCAAAGAGAGGGCCGAGGTAAAGCCGAGCGCCACCGCCGCCATCATGCCGAGCCCGCCAGCGGCAATGACGACACCGCCGATGCCGATGATGCGGTCGAGGCCAAGCCACCTCGTCAACTGCGCCGACAACATCGAGCCGGTCATGTAGCCGACCGAGCCGACCGCGAAAGCAATGCCGAAGGCGAAGGGCGACAAGCCGTACAGACCTTGCAGCACAAACGATGCGCCGGAAATCCAGGCAAACAAGCCGGCAAAGCTCATAGTCGCGAGCCCGACATATGCGAGATAGGCCGGGTTGCGCCCGACCGCGCGGTAAGACGCGGCGATCGAGGACAGGGAAATCGGCTCGGCCGCGCGTTGCGTCAGCGTTTCCGGCAGCAGCCACCAGACGACGCCCGCGCCGGCGAGACCGGCCGCGACCAGAGTGAAGAACACCGAACGCCAGCCGAAGCCGGTCTGCAGGGCGCCGCCAGCGATCGGCGCCAATACCGGCGCTAGCGCCATCACCGCGCCAATAATAGACAGCTCGCGGCCCGCGCGGTCACCGGAATAGAGATCGCGCACTATAGCGCGCGCCAGCACAATGCCGCCGGAGCCTCCCAGCGCCTGTAAGGCGCGAGCGGCGATCAACATTTCGATTGAGGTAGACAGCGCGCACGCCAAGCTTGCGGCAGAATAAAGCGCGATGGTCGCCAGCAGCACCGGCTTGCGGCCATGGCGGTCAGACACCGGGCCATAGACGATTTGCCCGACCGCAAAGCCGATCAGGTAGGAAGAGATGGTAAGTTGGACTTGCGCGGTGGAGGTGTCGAGTACCCGCGCAATGTCCGGCAGCGACGGCAGATACATGTCGGTGGTGAGCGGGCCGAACGCGCTCAGGCCGGCGAGCAGTGCGGTCAGCGCGAAGGTGCCGGGACGCAGCATGGAGACAAATTCCGAAAATAAGCCCGGCACATGGCCGGGCATAGGTTTGACTACATCAAGCGTCGATCGGAGGCTAGCGCCGCTCGACCGGTACTCCGTAACGATGCAAGTTGGAGCCATGCACGTCGAGCCAAGTTTTGGCGCGGGTGACGTGCGGGCAGATGCGCGCGACCAGCCGCCAGAATCGGCGCGAATGATTCATCTCGATCAAATGCGCAACCTCGTGGGCGGCGAGATAGTCGAGCACGAAGGGCGGCGCCAGGATCAGCCGCCAGGAATAGGACAGCACACCGGTGGTCGAGCACGAGCCCCAGCGGCTCGACTGGTCGCGGATCGACACCCGCTTGATCGAAACGCCGAGCCGTTGTGCGGCAAGCCTGCTCGCCGCTTCCAGATCGCGCTTGGCTTCGCGCTTGAGAAAATCATGAATACGCCGCGCCAGATGCGGCGCCGCGCCGGCGACGCAAAGGTTGCGCTCATCGCCGGCGTCCTCGATCCAGACCGTGCCGCGGCTTTCGCGGCGATGCACGATGCGGTGGTCGATGCCGCGCAGCGGCAGCACAATGCCATGCAGGAAGGGCGCCGGTTCCGGCAGCCGGTCGAGCCGCGCCGCGATCCAGGCGCCATGCTTTTGTGCAAAGGCGCGCGCCTCCTTCAGGCTGCCGCGCGGCGGCATGGTGAGCACCACTTCGCGGGTGGCGGAATGGATGCGCAGTGTGTAGCGGCGCGCCTGACGGTGGCGGCGCACGCGCACCAAGTAGACCTCGCGATCGAAGACGATATTGATCGCCGACGGTTCGCTCGGCCGGCGATAAAGCAAGGCGCGCAGCGGCATAACCCCAATCCAACCCGGCATGGGCCGGGAGGAAAGTGTGCCACACCTGCGCGGCGGCGCAGCCCCCTCGTGATCAAATTCGCGATGGCTCAAAGGACTGGGGATGTTGCGCTGATGAGCCACGAGATGTTGGGCCTTTTCATAGACGAATCCGGGTTCCGGGGCGGGCGACAGGTCCGCGCCAAACGAAAACGGGTTACCAACACGAAAGCTAAATGGCAGGACGCAACATCAGCGGCGCGCGGCCCGGCATTATTGGGCCGCCGCCTTGGCGGTGGCGACGCTTGCAGCCGGCTTGCGGGCGCCGTTGCGCGACAGCACGAAGTCGGCGATGCGCGGCGCGATCTCGGAGCGGAAGCGCGAGCCGTTGAATACGCCGTAGTGGCCGACCTCGGGCTGCATATAATGCACCTTGTCGTCGGCGGGAATGTTCGTGCACAGAGCGTGCGCCGCCTCGGTCTGCCCCAGCGCCGAAATATCGTCGTTCTCGCCTTCCACCGTCATCAGCGCGACGCGCCGGATAGCAGACGGATCGACTCTTCGGCCGCCATGGGTCATCTCACCTTTCGGCAGCGCGTGGCGGATGAATACGGTATCGACGGTCTGCAGATAAAACTCGGCGGCGAGATCCATGACCGCGAGATATTCGTCGTAGAACTCGCGGTGCTTCTGCGCCGAATCGCCGTCGCGCTTGACCAGGTGCAGGAACAGGTCGTGATGCGCCTTGAGGTGGCGGTCGATGTTCATGCTCATGAAGCCGTGTAGCTGCAAAAAGCCCGGGTAAACGTCGCGCATGAATCCGGGATGAGGGAACGGCACCTTGGTGATGACGTGGCTGCGGAACCAATCGAGCCCGCGGTTCTCGGCCAGCGTGTTGACGGCGTTAGGATTGATGCGGGTGTCGATCGGCCCACCCATCAGCACCATGGAATGCGGCACGTACGGATCGTCTTCCGCTTCCATCAGCGCGACCGCCGCCAGCACCGGTACCGAAGGCTGGCAAACCGCGACCACATGCACGTCGCCGCCAAGCCGGTGCAGGATAGAGATGATGTAGTCGATATAGTCGTCGAGATCGAAACCGCCTTCGCTGAGCGGCACCATGCGCGCGTCAGTCCATTCGGTGAGATAGACGTCGTGATTGGACAGAAACGTTTCCACCGTGCCGCGCAGCAGCGTCGGGTAATGACCCGACATCGGCGCGACGATCAGCAGTTTCGGCTGCGGCCGCCGCGGCACATGCCGAAAAGCACGATCAAAATGCAAAAGCTTGCAGAACGGCCGCTCCCATACGCTGGTCACATGCACCGGCACCCGTTCGCCGCCGACGGTGGTGTGATGGATATTCCATTCCGGGCGGCGGTATCGGCGCGTGGAGCGCTCGAACATTTCCGCCGCTGCCGCCACCGTCTTGCCGTAAGTCGTGTGGGCGAGCGGGTTGGCCGGATTCTTGAAGAGCAGACGGGTGGCGTCGGCGAAGGCGCGCGACGGATTGAGCGCGGCCAGGCTCATTTCATAGAGCCAATAGATCGGCGAGACGAACAACGGCCCGGTTTCGCCGGGCAGCGTTGCCGCCCCGTCGAATTCACCGATCGCCGTCGAGTCCATCCCCGGCCCGTGCTGCACTGCGGCAGACTGTCGTTTTTCTGTCATGGGGTCAATATTACAGATAAGTCCTTCGCGCCCGGTTTACAACACGGCGGGACCCATCAACCACTTGAAATTATGATGTTTTCTGCCTATTCGCCGGCCTGCAACAGCGTGCCCTGGACCCGCGCGCTTCCCAGCAGCTTGAGGAAGGCGAATGAGGCTGCCGCAAACAGCACGACGTTGAAGGCGAGCGCCTGCATCATCAGGTCGGCGCGGAAGACGTGATCGATCAAGAGCGCGCGCATGCCCTCGAACACATAGGTCGGCGGCAGCGACCAAGCGACGTATTGCAGCCAAACGGGGAGCACCGTCACCGGGTAATAGACGCAAGTGAGCGGCAGGAACAGAAACATGATGGTCCAGGCCAGGCTCTCGGCGCCCATGCCATTGCGCAACAGAAGCCCGGCGACGAAGATGCCGACCGACCATGAGGTCAGCATCAGATTGACGAAGAAGGCGGCAAGCGCCAGGCCCAGCGTCCACAGATTGAAGCCGAAGAAGGCGATGGCAAGCAGGGTCACCGGCACCATGCCGATAGCCAGCCGCACCACGCTCATGATCATCAGCGCGCAGATGAACTCCACCGGCCGCAGCGGCGACATCATGATATTGGCGAGGTTGCGCGACCACATTTCTTCCAGGAACGAAATCGAAAAGCCGAGCTGACCGCGGAACAGCATGTCCCACAGCAGCACCGCGCCGATGAATACGCCGCCGGCACGCGCAAAGAAGCCGGCGTTCTGCGCGACGTACATCTGCAGGAAGCCCCACATCAGCATCTGCACAGTCGGCCAGTAGATGAGATCGAGAATGCGCGGCCAGGACGAGCGCAGCAAATACCAGTAGCGCCGCACCATGGCGGCGACGCGATTGAGCGAGAAATCAAAGCCGGAGTCGACGCCAGTCATTGCGCCACCTCGCTCTGGTGGCCGCGCCCGCGCGCGACGTCGAGGAACACTTCTTCCAAGGTTTCGCGCCCGTAGTGTGCGAGCAAGCGCGCGGGTGTGTCGTCGTCCTCGATTCGGCCGCGCTTCATGATGATGACGCGCTCGCACAAGCGCTCGACCTCGTTCATGTTGTGGGAGGCGAGCAGCACAGTAGCGCGGTTGTCACGGCGGTAGCGTTCGAGCCGCGAGCGCACCCAGTCGGCGGTGTCGGGATCGAGCGAGGCCGTCGGCTCGTCGAGCAGCAGCACTTCCGGCTTGTTGAGCAGCGCCTTGGCGAGCGAGACCCGTGTCTTCTGCCCGGCCGAGAGCTTGCCGTTGGGCCGGTCGAGGAATTCGGCGAGATCGAGATCGGCGGCGAGCTCGGCGATGCGCGCCTCGATATCGGTGACGGCGTAAAGTTGCGCGAACACCGACAGGTTCTGCCGCACCGTCAGCCGCGTCGGCATGTCGACATAGGGGCTCTCGAAATTCATCCGGTGCAACACGCGATAGCGTTCCTTCGGCATCTGCGCGCCCAGCACCGTGACGCTGCCGGCGGTAGGCGTGACCAGGCCCATGATCATCGCAATGGTCGTGGTCTTGCCGGCGCCGTTGCCGCCGAGCAAGCCAGTAATCGTGCCTGCGGGCAGCCGAAACGAGATGCCGTCGACCGCCGCCACGCCCTTGTAGAGCTTGACGAGCCGATCGACGCTGACGGCGCTGGTATTGCCGGCATCCATGCTGCGGGGAGATGTGACGCTGCGCGCCACGAAGCGCAAGCCCCCACTGGGACCGTCAATTTTGAGGTGCCGGGACGCTGGCTTACACTCACTTCATGCCCGCGCTTGGCCTCGCCCAGAATCATCCGCGCCGCAACGTGCGCCTTGACACACTGGTGCGGTTGCGCTGGCTGGAAGTCATCGGCCAGACCACCGCCGTGCTGGTGGTCCATTACGGGCTTGATTTCCCGCTGCCGATCTATGCGTGTCTGGCGGTGATCGCGCTGTCGGCCTGGCTTAACGTGGCGCTACGGCTGCGCTTCCATATCACGCAGCGGCTCGAGCCCGACCGCACCGCTTGGCTGCTGGCATTCGATATCGCGGAACTGGCGGTGCTGCTGTTCCTGACCGGGGGATTGCAGAATCCGTTCGCCTTCCTGTTCCTGGCACCGGTGCTGCTGTCGGCGACCGCGCTGCCGCCGCGCTTCACGCTCATGCTCGGCGGTTTTGCGGTCGCCTGCGCCACCGTGCTGGTGTTCGTGCACTATCCGCTGCCGTGGGACAGCGATGATCCCCTACGACTGCCGCCGATCTACATGATGGGTGTCTGGCTCTCGATCCTGCTCGCCATCGGTTTCATCGGCGTCTACGCTTGGCAGATCACCGAGGAATCACGCCAGCTCGCCGACGCGCTCGCGGCCACCGAGCTGGTGCTGGCACGTGAGCAGCATCTCTCGCAACTTGACGGGCTGGCTGCCGCCGCCGCGCACGAGCTCGGCACGCCGCTGTCGACCATTTCGGTGATCGCCAAGGAACTGGTAAACGCGATTCGTGCCGACGCGCCGCACGGCGACGACGTGCGCCTGCTACGCGAGCAAGCCACGCGTTGCCGCGATATCCTCGGCAAGCTCACCGAATTGTCGTCGAGCGGCGGCGAGCCGTTTGAGCGCATGCCGCTCACCGCGCTGATCGAAGAGGTGGTGGCGCCGCACCGTAATTTCGGCGTCTCGATCGACGTGTCGCTGCCGGCCGAACGCGAGGCTGAACCGGTGGGCGCACGCAATCCGGCGATCCTCTATGGCCTGGGCAATCTTCTGGAAAACGCCGTCGATTTCGCACGCGAACGTGTGGTGGTCGCTGCGCAGTGGACCGAGGATGCGGTCGAAGTGACCATCAGTGACGACGGTCCCGGCTTCGCGCCGGAAATCGTGGACCGCATCGGCGAACCTTACGTCAGCAGCCGCCGCCGCAATCCGGCGGAAGCCGCCGAGAAGCCGGCCGGATTGGGACTGGGGCTCTTCATCGCCAAGACGCTGCTGGAACGCGCGGGGGCGACACTCAACTTCGAGAACCGCGCGCTTCCCGAGCGCGGCGCCGTCGTGCGCCTGCGCTGGAGCCGCAGCGATTTCGAGCGCCCATTAACCTTCGCGGCGGCTTGAGATTATGCGGCGCGATAACTATTTTGTGTGCTAGTCTTGACGCGCGGCAGCGTTAAAATGCCGCGTGAAATTAACGGATGCGGTGACAGCATGGATATTGCCATGAACGACGTCGCGGAGCCGGCGGCAGAGGTCCCCAAGGAGAGGTCTTTGCTGATCGTCGAGGACGATCGTTCGTTCCTGCAACGGCTGGCCAAGGCGCTCGAGCAGCGCGGTTTTGCCGTGACCACCGCCGAATCGGTGGCGGACGGACTGTTGCAGGTGGAAAAGTCGACGCCGGCCTTCGCGATCGTCGACATGCGGCTCGGCGACGGCAACGGCCTCGACGTGATTTCCGCGCTCAAACGGCGCCGCCCGGACGCGCGCGGCATTATTCTCACCGGCTACGGCAATATCGCCACCGCGGTGAACGCGGTGAAAATGGGCGCGGTTGATTATCTCGCCAAACCGGTAGACGCGGACGACGTGGTGGCGGCGCTGCTGGCGATGGACAACCGCAAGATCGAGCCGCCGGAAAATCCCATGTCGGCCGACCGCGTGCGTTGGGAGCATATCCAGCGCATCTACGAATTGTGCGGCCGCAACGTGTCGGAAACCGCGCGCCGGCTCAACATGCACCGCCGCACGCTGCAGCGGATTCTGGCGAAACGCGCACCGCTCTAGTCAGCCTACGTCCCCATACGGCCCGTTCGGATCGGCGAGCGATTGCAGCCGCAGCGCGGCGGCGCGCGCGAAGATCAGCATCATCGCCTTGCGGGTCGCCGCCGCCAGCCGATGCTCGGGCGCCTCGCATCTGAATTCGGCGCCATAGGCGTCGGCCACGATCAGCCCAGTATCGGGCGGGAAGATCTCGCACGGCACCTCGACCGTGGTGGCGAAGAACAGCCGGTCGCAGTGGAGCCGGTAGTCCTGCCATTTCTGGTCGGCGCGGAAGTCGGCGACGGAGGACTTGACCTCGACGATCCAGATTGCTCCGCCTGAATCGAGCGCCACCAGGTCGGCGCGACGACCGGACGGCAGCGGCAATTCGCTCACCACGCAGAAGCCGTGCGCATGCAAGAGCCGGGCGGCGCCGCGCGCCACCGCCAGCGCGGTGTCCGACTGGCGGCCGTCGATGGGAATTTCCAAGGGCTGTTTGGCGGCGAGCGTCATGAGGCGACCTTATCACGGTTCACTTTTTGTTTGCGCATGATCTCATCCGAAAACCGGTTCCACTTTTCGGGATCATGCGCTGGCACGCTCGGGAAAGGCGGCGGCAAGTGCCGCGCGGCTGGCCGCGATCACGCCGCGCTCGGTGATGAGTCCGTCGACCAGGCGCGCCGGCGTGACGTCGAAGCCGTAATTGGCGACGGGCGAGCCGTCCGGGATGACTTGCACGGTTTCGATGCGCCCGTCTTTGGTTTTGCCGGTCATGGTTGCAACTTCGTCGGGGCTGCGCTGCTCGATCGGGATTTCGGCGACCCCGTCGCTCACCGTGAAGTCGATGGTCGGCGACGGCAGCGCCACATAGAACGGCACCTTATTGTCGTGGGCGGCGAGCGCCTTGAGGTAAGTGCCGATCTTGTTGCAGACATCGCCCTGCGCGGTGACGCGGTCGGCGCCGACGATCACCAGGTCGACCATGCCGTGCTGCATGAGATGGCCGCCGGTATTGTCGGGGATCACCGTGTGCGGCACGCCGTGATGGCCAAGCTCCCAGGCGGTAAGCGAAGCGCCCTGGTTGCGCGGACGGGTTTCGTCGGCGAACACGTGCACCGGCAACCCCTTGTCGTGCGCCATATAGATTGGTGCGGTGGCAGTGCCCCAGTCCACCGCCGCCAGCCAGCCGGCATTGCAATGGGTGAGCACATTGACGCGCTCGCCATGTTTGCGCGCGGCGATGTCCTCGATCAGCGTGAGGCCGTGGCGCCCGATCGCCTGATTGATACGTACGTCGTCTTCGCAGATTTCGCCGGCGCGGCGCAACGCGACGGCAGCCCGCTCGGCCCGCGGACGGTTGCGCACCGCAGCGACCATCTCGTCGAGCGCCCACTTCAGATTGATCGCGGTCGGCCGCGTCGCCATCAGCGTTGAATAGGCGCGCTCAAGCGCCTCGTCGGAAGCGTCTTCGCGCAGCGCCAGCCACATCCCGCAAGCGGCTGTCGCCCCAATCAGCGGTGCGCCGCGCACCTGCATGGTTCTGATCGCGCGCACGGAGTCGGCGAGGCTTGCAAGTTGCGCGGTGACGAAGCGATGCGGCAACTGGGTCTGGTCGATGATGCCGACGCTTTGCCCGTCGCTCTCGACCCAGATCGTGCGCGTGTCTTTGCCGTCGATTTTCATGGTGCAAGAGATAGCGTTTTTCCTCTCCGCTGTCGTCCCCGCGAAAGTGGGGACCTAAACTCCGCAGCCTATCAAGAGACTGCGGAGTATGGGTCTCGGCCCTCGCTACGCTCGGGCCTGGATAACCTGCCTTGTTTACCGCTCCGCTCTGCCGCATTGTAGCGCCTGCGGGAGCAACGAAATTGGCCATCGACTACGAAAAAGAATACGACAACCGGGGTCGCGTGCCGGAGCATCCGGAAATTTTCGCGCGCTGGGAGCGCGCGGCGGCGGCCTATCGCACCGCCGCGCGTGACGCCGAGCTGGGCGCGTCCTACGGCTCCTCGCCGCGCCAGATCATCGACCTGTTCGCCGCTAAGGATGACGACTCCTCGACGCCGCTTGCTTTGTTCATCCATGGCGGCTGGTGGCGCACGCTCGAACCTGCTATGTTCAGCCATATGGCGGCCGGCTTGAACGCTAAGGGCGTCACCGTCGCGGTCGCCGGCTACGATCTCTGCCCGCAGGTGACGATTGCCGTGATCATCGAGCAGATGCGCGCGGCCTGCTTGTGGCTGTGGCGCAAGCGGCGTAAGCGCATCATGGCGGTCGGCCATTCCGCCGGCGGACATCTCGCCGCCTGCATGCTGGCGCAGGAATGGAAGGCGTTCGCTTCCGACGCACCGGCCGATCTGGTGCCATGCGCCTACGCGATCTCGGGCGTGTTCGATCTCGCCCCACTCGTGAACATTTCAGTCAACCAGGACTTGAAGCTCGACCCCGCCGAAGCACGGCGGGTCTCACCGCTATATTGGCGCGTCCCGCCCGGCCGCGTGCTCGACGCCGTGGTGGGCGCACTGGAATCGAGCGAATTTTTGCGGCAAAGCCGCAGCATCGCGGAAGCCTGGCGCCAAGGCATGGCGCAGACCCACTATGAGGAGATTGCTGGTAAGAATCATTTCACCGTCGTCGATGCGCTGACCGATCCCGGCAGCGCCATGACCAGGCGCGTCTCCGACCTCGCCCACAGCGTCGATGCGATCGCGCTCTAGAACCAGTAGCGGCGGGCGAGCGCGACGGTTAAGCCCGCGCCCACGAACACGACCAGCACCCGCACCACGCGGGGCGAAATGATGCGCGCCACATAGGCCCCGATCAATCCGCCGGCGATGGTGCCGCCCATCAGCGCCAGCGTCTGCGGCCACAGGACGGCTCCGTGCGTCGCGAAAATCACGGTCGCGGTCATGCCATTGAGGCTGGCGACGAAATTCTTGGCGACATTGGCGGAGCGGTAATCGCCGCCGGTCGCCAGCGAAAACACGCCGAGCATCATGATGCCGACGCCGGCCCCGAAATAGCCGCCGTAGAACGAGACCGGCAGCAGCACCTTCAGGCTCGCGACGTTGAACGTGATGTCGTGGCCGCGATCGGCGGCGCGCGCGCGCAGCCAGGTGCTGATACGTTCGGAATTGGCGAAAAGCAGCGTGGCGAAGCCGATCAGCAGCGGCATCAGCTGCGCGAACATGCGCTCAGGCGTCAGCAACAGCAGCGAGGCGCCGACGCCCGCGCCGATGACCGAAGCGAGGATCAAGCCGAGGAAAGCCCGGTTGAACGGCGGCAATTGTGAGTGGTCCGACAAGGCGCCCAACATGGCCGCTGGCGCGACGGACGCGAGAATGCATACCACCGCCAAATGCGGCGGCACACCGGCGAAGAGCAGTGCCGGATAAAGCACGACCGCGCCACCGCCGATCATAGTGGCGATGATGCCGGCGATCACGCCGGCCCCGACCAGCAGCAGGATGATGTGAAGCGCCATTGCGTTGATGAAATCCCCGCTCATTCCCGCGTAAGCGGGAACCCAGACCGCGGCCGCAGCGTTAGCGCGATCCTCTCCTGGGTCCCCGCTTACGCGGGACGAGCGGATGAATGATCGGCACCGATTTCAGAAGAATGCCTGAATTCCGGTCTGCGCGCGCCCTAGAATCAGCGCATGGATGTCATGCGTGCCCTCGTAGGTATTGACCGTCTCCAGGTTCGAAAGCA
>CAYLMY010000043.1:0-18463 GCA_964384635.1 uncultured Undibacter sp. | reverse complement strand
CGGCGCAAGCCCATTTCCACCCAAGGCGCGGCGCCGATCCGCCGGCCCTTGACCGCGCCGACGTCGCCGCGCTTTGCTCCGAATTCGGTGTGCATCACCAGAAACCAATACATGCCCTGTGCTTGGGCACAGATCAGCCTGACACCATCCCATTGCGGAAAGGCAGACAGCGCAGAATGAGCCGAGCCGCCGACGAAATCGACCGCCCCTTCGCGCAAAGCCTGATAGGCTTTGTCGACCGGAAAAATCATTTCCAACACGATATCAAGCCCCTCACTGCGGAAAATCCCGAGCTCTACTGCAGCTTCAGCAGGGAAATAGGAATTCGAAATCAGATCAGGCACCGCAATTTTCATCTGTTATCCATTTCGCCTGTAAATCCGGTCCAGTGTGTGTACCGAAAACCTAAACCCGGACATAGTGGTGATGAAGGCCGCCAAGGATCGGGCGTGAACCTATGATTCCAGTCCGCTGAACGGGATAACAGACTTAATCCCTTCCGAAAATCATATCCGCACATATTGATGGGTGGCGACCGGTCTCAACGGCACCGAACACGACGATATCAGCAGAATCGAAGTACACAAAAGCGCGCTAACAGGAGAAAACCCGGACTGGGTGGTGGCGGACGCAGTCACTTGCGAACTGGTCTCTGCTGGCAAATTCCCTGCTAACAAGGAAAAGAACAGGGAATTTTGTCGAATCCGCGCTCTTGACGCGACATTGCACGCGGACACGCGAGCAAATTCAAAAGCTTGCAGCAAAATTCCCTTCGCGACAGAACAGGGAATTATTTTGACGGAACAGGGAATTTCGACCGCAAATACTGGAATCGTTGCCGGATGAGGTTTTCGGTACACACAGGAGTGAGCGTCCGATGAACGTTAACCGAAAAAGTGCCAAGCAAATCGCGGACGGTTGGACGGCGCCCGCATGGATCAGCCGGATCAAGTCTCACCCGCCAGCCTCGCCAACGACGACAAGGCATCGATGCCCACGAGCCAGCCGTCGAATTCGGTCATGGCGTCCGTGACGTAGGACCACATTGATTCGGCGGCGGTGACGTCGCCCAGGACATGGTAGGACGGCACGTCGTTGATGTCGTCGCGAATGACGATCGCATTGATGCGCGCGACCGAGGTTTGCGCCACCGCGTGGTTGTCGAACCGGCCGGGCCGAAGGTCGACGCCGCAGAGCTTGGCGAACATAGCCGGCGCCTCGCTGCCCGTCACCGCAAACCAAAACGTCCCGTCACGGCGCGGCACGGGAAAGACCATCCCCGTGTCCGCCGGCCAGGCCGCTTCCACGCGCGCGCACAGATCGTCGTCACCACCGCGGCTGCCAAGGATCAAGACCTCTGTGGGTGCCAGCCGAACCGCGCGAGAATTACGGCCACAGGAATAGGCACGGTTCGAGGCATCGCCGATCGTTATTCCTTGCTGGCTCAGAAATTCCGGCGTCGCGCGCCCCTTGAAGCCGGTGCGCGGCAATGGACTGAGATCAGCAAGGCCGAGCCGGCGGGCGCCGTCGACTTCAAGCTCCATGGAATCGCCAAACCTTGCGGCAATAGCCGCGTCCCCGATGGCAGCAAAGCTTGCGCCTGCGGCGGCAAGTATGCGGTAGATCGGGCTGCGCCGCGCACACGTCGATGGATCAAGTGATACCGGGAGGGCGGCAGCCATCGCTCACATCTCCTGCCGGGCGTTTTCGGGGTCGTAGAACGGCAGCGTGACGACTTTTGCGTTGATGATGCGCCCCTGCGCGATCTTGATGTCGAAAAACTTCCCCGGCTCCGCCTGTTCCGGGTCGACATAGGCAAGTCCGATCACCTTGCCGAGTGCGCGTGAACGTGCCACCGAAGTGACACGTCCGGCAATTTCGCCGTCGAGAAGCGTGAGGTGGCATTCTTCTGGCAAGGGCGCCTCCGGCGCCAGTTCGAAACCAACCAGCGTGCGCGTAATCCCACTCTGCTCCTGAATTTCGAGAGCGCGCTTGCCGACAAAGTACGGCTTCCTGCGCGCGATCGCCCAGGTCATTGCCGCTTCCTGCGGGATGGTCAGGCCGTCGGTGTCCTGCCCGACGATGATGTGACCCTTCTCCAGCCGCAACAAGCGCTGTGCTTCGACGCCGAACGGTAGTATGTGGAAGGGACGTCCGGCTTCCATCAGCCTGTCCCACAGCGCTTCACCGTAGCTTGACGGCACGTGGATTTCGTAGCCGAGTTCGCCGACGAAGCCGACCCGTAAGAGCCGCGCCGGCATGCCGGCGATCTCGCCTTGCCGCACCGCGAGATAGGGAAAAGCGTTCTTAGAGAGATCGAGCCCCGCGCAGAGTGGCGTAAGCAGCTCGCGCGCCAAGGGTCCCGCGAGGTTAACTGCCGCAAAGGCAGTCGCCACGTTGGTGATGTCGACATCGAGCTGCCACATTGCATTCCGGCGCAGCATCTCGCGATAAACCGCATCGGCATTGCCGGTGGTGGCGGTGACATAAAAGTGCTGTTCGCCGAGACGGCAGGCCACGCCATCATCAATGATCGTGCCGGTCTCGTCTGTCATCAGAACGTAGCGCGAGCGGCCGGCCGGCTGCTTGACATAGGCGAAGGTGTACATGCGTTCGAGGAACGCGGCGGCATCGGGCCCGCGGATTTCCATCTTGCCCAGCGTCGAGACATCAATCAGGCCAACATTGCAGCGCACGGCCAGCGCCTCGTCACGGACGAGACGCTCGCGATCCGCCGGGCGCCCGTAATAGGCAGGTCGCAGCCACGCGCCAGCCGGCATCATCTGTGCACCAGCCTCGACGTGACGATGATGCATCGGCGTGAGCCGCACAGGATCGAACGCCCGCCCGGCCAGCACACCGAAGGTCTCGGCCGCGATAGGTGGCCGCGCGGTGGTGCGACCGATCGCCTCCTCTGCCCGGCCTGTGGCTTCGGCGGCAATTCGGATGGTGTTGAGCGCGGAGTGACGTCCCTGCGATGGCCCCATGCCGACGGTCGAATAACGTTTGAGCAGTTCGATGTGGTCGTAGCCTTCGGCGATTGCATTACGCAGGTCAGCGACCGTCAGGTCTTCGTCGAAATCGACAAAATCCTTGCCTCTCGGATGCGGAAAGACCAGGCAGGGATGGCTGTGGCCGACTTGGTTGCGTTCTTGGGGAATGGCCGGCTGCTTGCCGACGCGAAGGTCTAGCGCCTTGGCCGCTGCCCCACCCGCATGCCGTCCTTCCGCCATGGCAGCCAGCAGTCGATAGCTGGCATTGAGGGCGCCGGCGACATGAATGTCCTTCGGCACCTGCCGCACCACGAATGTCGACGATTCGGAAGAATATTCGACCTGTCCACCGGCATGGGCGAGAAGCTGGTAGGTGGGTGCAAGGCCGACACTCATGCACACAAGATCGCAATCGAAGGTGCGCCGTTCATCAGACACCTGGCCGCGACCTTTGATTCGAGCCGCAATGATGCCGCGTACATGCCGGTTGCCGGGCGTAGCAAAGGCTTCATAGACCGTCCATCCGGCGAGTATCGCGATGCCCTGCGCGCGCGCCGTCTCTATTGACGAATTTTTCGGTGGGTGATCGCGCAAGTCGAGTACAGCCACGACCTCGCAGCCTGCTTCGACCAAATCGAGGGTGGCATCGTAGCCCTGCTCGTTTGCCGTCACGACGACGGCGCGGCGGCCCGGTCGCACGCCATATTGGCGCAGCAAGCGCTGCGCGGCAGAGGCCATCATCACACCGGGCAGATCATTGTTGCGGAATACCAGCGGCTGTTCCATGGCGCCGGTGGCAAACACGACCTGCCGGGCGCGAAGCTTGTAGAGCCGATGGCCGCGCACCACCGGCAGCCAGTTGTCAGTGAACCAGCCATTGCAGATGGCGTCGGTCATCACGGTGATGGCGGGCTGCGCCGCGACCGCTTCGGTAAGTTCCCGCAGCAGACCGGCGGCTTCGGCATTGGCGCGCGCATAAGCGAGGCTGCCGCCAAGCTGCGGGTTTTCGTCAATGAGTGCGACATCGGCGCCGGCCGCCGCCGCCTCAAGCGCAGCGGACAGGCCGGCCGGTCCGCCACCCACCACAACGACGTCATGCCAGCCATAAGCCTTGTCGTAATAGCCGTACGTTGCGTGTTCGCTCAGCCGGCCCAGCCCCGCCCGGCGGCGAAAAAACGGTTCCCAGAATGTCCAAGCGAAGCGCGGCCGGAAGAAAGCCTTGTAATAGAAGCCGACCGGCAGAAAGCGCGAAAACCATTCCATCATCGCCATGCGGTCTGAACGCAATGAGCCCGCAACATTCTGCGCCGTGACCTCTAGTCCTTCGGTGATGGGCACGCGATCGGCCAGTACATTGGGTTCA
This sequence comes from uncultured Undibacter sp., assembly GCA_964384635.1. GTDB lineage: Bacteria > Pseudomonadota > Alphaproteobacteria > Rhizobiales > Xanthobacteraceae > Pseudolabrys. The sequence continues at coordinate 14,107 of CAYLMY010000043.1, read as the reverse complement.
TGCGGAAGCTGCACCAGCGTATTCGCGTCCTGCCCCGCCATGGTGAGGATGCCGCGCGGCCGGTGATACTTGAACGAGCGCGACAGAATCCATTGCCCATTGGCGGCAAGCGCGCTCGCCACCGTATCGCCGGCATAGCCTTCGAAGCTCTCGCCTTCGAAGGTGAACGCGATGCGCCGGCGACGATCGATCGCGGCACCAAAGGGGACGTCGAGCCGGTTGACTTGCCCGCTCACACCGTAACTCCCGGCGCGGCGCTACCGCTCCTTTTGGGAGCCGCAAAGATTTCATGGGGTGGATAGGTGCGAATGATTTCGTCGGTGCGCGTGTCACGCTCGGCGATGAACCAGTAGGCGGTCGGCACATGCATCCACCATTCGCGCACCAGGCCTGCCGGATTGTCGCGCAGGAACACGTAGCCTGCCCATTCCGCATCGCTGCAGGTCTGCGCATCCGGTTCGAAACGCACTTCGCCGCCGCAGATGAACTCCGAAATATTGCGCGGACCATTGAGCGGACAGGACATGATCTTCATGGCAGCGCTCGCTAATGCCCGACCGAAGCCGCGCCCTTTTCACCGACCAGGGCGAAGCGGGTGAAGCGATCGAGTACGAAAGGCTTGAGGAGGTCTGGCACGCGACCGCTCGCCAGCATCTCCGCGTTGCGCTTGCCGCAGACCGGCGTCGCCTTGAAACCCCAAGTGCCCCAGCCGGCGTCGATGTAGTAGCTCCCGAGCGGCGTCTCGCCCATGATCGGCGAGAAGTCAGGCGTCATGTCGGCCATGCCGCCCCATTGGCGCAGCACCTTGACCGCGGCGAGCTGCGGAAACAGCTCCAGTATGTGCGCCATAAGCGATTCCTTGAATTCGAGCGTCGTGCGGTTCTGGTAGACGCCGTAGGGATCGGTCGAGGCGCCCATCACCAGTTCGCCGCGCGCACTTTGCGAGATGTAGACGTGCAGGCTGCCCGACACGATGATCGGGTCGAGGAACGGCTTGATCGGCTGCGAAACGCAGGCTTGCAAAGGAATGGTCTGGATCGGCAGCTTGAAGCCAGCCATTTCCGCCAACAGACTGGACGAGCCGGCGACGCACTGGATGATCTTGCCGGCACGAACATGGCCGCGCGTGGTCTCGACCCCGATGGCGCACCCGTTCTCGCGCAGGATGCCGGTAACTTCGGTCAACTGATGCAGTTCGGCCCCGCGCTCGACGGCGCCGCGCGCATAGCCCCAGGCTACCGCGTCATGACGGACAATGGCGCCCGGCGGGTGATAGAGCGCCCCAAGGATCGGGTAGCGCACGTCTTCAGACAGATTGAGCTGCGGACAAAGCTTCCGGATTTCATCGCGGCCGATGAGCTCGGAATTGACGCCAAGATGCTTGTTGACTTCGGCGCGCCAGCGCGAAGTCCGCATGGCCGCATCGGTGTGTGCGAGCGTCAGATGGCCGCGCTCGGCATACATCAGATTGATGTTGAGATCGCCCGCGAGATCGCGAAATAGCCGCAACGACTCGTCGTAAAAACACACTCCTTCGGCGGTGAGATAGTTGGATCGGATGATGGTGGTGTTGCGCCCGGTATTGCCCCCGCCGAGATAGCCCTTCTCAAGGATGGCGACGTTGGTAATGCCCCAGTCGCGCGCGAGATAATAGGCGGTGGCAACGCCATGGCCGCCGCCGCCGATGATCACCACGTCGTAGCTGGGCTTGAGATCGCGCGCCGCCGGCAATTGCCGTTCGAAACGCCCGAACCCCAACCCGTGCTTCAGGAGTGCGAAGACCATGCGGCCCGCCTCGCACAATTTGCCGGTCGCAATGCGGCGCTCATGAAAGCGAGCGCCGCTCCTCCGACGGGCTGCGTCCGAAATGATTGCGGTAGGTATGCGCAAAATAGGAGTGGGAGGTGAAACCGGTCGCCAGCGCCACATCGAGAATGGTGGCGCTGGTCTGCCGCAGCAGTTGCCGCGCGCGTTCGAGCCGTAGCACCGTGTAATAGTGCCCCGGCGTGCAGCGCAGATGCTTGAGAAACAGCCGTTCGAGCTGGCGGACGCTCAGGTTGGCGCGAACTGCGATGGCGGCCGCAGAGAGCGGTTCCTCGAGATTGACGGCCATTAGTTCGACCGCGGTCCTGAGCTTGGCCGGCGTGGCTGATAGATCGCGCTCGGCGCCCGCGCGCTGGCGATCGTCGCTGGTGCGCGCGTGGTCGTGCTGGAACTGGTTGGCGGCCTCGGCCGCAATGCCCGGACCGTGATCGGCGCGGATGATCTGGAGCATCAGATCGATCGATGCAGTTCCGCCGGCGCAGGTGTAGCGGTTGCGGTCGATTTCGATCAAATGACCGGTGCAATTGGCTTGCGGGAAGGCTTCGACAAACGAGGCCTGGTTCTCCCAATGGATGGTACAGCGATAGCCGTCGAGCAGACCGGCGCCGGCAAGAAGTTGACTGCCCGTGCTGATGGCCCCCAGCGCCGTGCCATGCCGGGCGCGGGCGCGCAGCTCGGCGTAGATCTGGCCGAGCCCCGACGGATTGGTACTGAGCCCAGCGCAGACAAGCAGAAGATCGCAGTCCGCAAGCTTTTCCAGCGCACAGTCGACCCTGATCTCCATACCGTTGCTGGCGCGTACCGGTGCGCCATCGATCGAGGTCAGCGTCCACTGATAGGCCGGTTTTCCGAGTGCGCGGTTGGCGGCGCGCAACGGATCGATCGCCGAGGCGACGCTCAGCATCGAAAACTGCTCGACCAGAAGAAAGCCGATGTGACGCACGCGTATCGACCGGCAGGTGCCGGCCCCGTTCGCCGGCATGATACGCCGGCGCAACGGCATTCTGACAAAGCGGACGCGGCGCGTCCACCACGCGCCACTCCCTATGGCCCGCGCGGTGCAAATCCGCACCGGACTTTGTCGCAATTAGCTCCATGGAAACGGGCTATGAGAGACCGGATGCAGCTTGCCTTCGGCGTAACGCGAGAAGCGGAAGGGTTCGAGCAGGGCCGAGCGGCCATTGCCATTGGTGAGTTCTTCAGCCACCAGCTTGCCGACGCCGATCATCTTGAAGCCGTGGTTGGAGTCGGCAATGACGTAGACGTTCTCACAGAAGCGATCGAACACCGGGAATGAATCAGGCGTAAAGGCGCCGATGCCGCCTGAGGGTTCGTGCTTGTAGAGCCCGACCTTCCCCTCGAAGCGCTTGTGACAGAAGGCCAGCGCGGCGCACCACATGCGTTCGAAATCCTTCGAGGCAATGAATTTGGGTGAAGCTGGGCCATAAGGATCGATGGCCACCTCGTCGGCCGGTTCGTCGACCTTGTAGGGCGAAGCGCCACCCTGCACGCCGTCGAAATGAAAATCGGGCTTGTAGTAGATGCCCCAGAGTTGATCGGTGACCAGGGCGCCATCGGCATCACGGAGCGGCGCGTCGGTGTCGACATGCATGACGGGCGGCATCGTGCCGTCATTGGCCATGAAGGTGTTCGGCGGCACGCCGAGCACGCCTTCCTCGAGTTGCCAGAAGCGCCACATCGGCACGCCGTCATGGACGGTGCCGTCCGGCTCCCTGACCGAGATTGTTTTCGGCAGTTCGAGCATCGACCAGAAATCGCGCACCCACGGTCCGGGTGCCACGACCACCTGTTCGCAGATGATCGTACCCTGGTCGGTCCTGATGGCGGAGACGGCGTCGGAATTGTGCCCGAATTCGAATCCGGTCACCTGCACACCGGTCTGGATGGCCACACCTTCGGATTCGGCCTTGGCAGCAAGCGCGCGCATGGCAGTCACAGCATTGGCATAGCCGCCGCGCTTTTCATGCAGGACTGAGGTGATGCCCTTGGCCTGCCAGTCGTCGAAGAGGCCTTTCATATAGCGCGCACAGTCGGCTTCGCCCTCGATGAATTCGGAATCGTAGCCGATCGCCTGCTGCTGCTCGTATATGGTCGCGACATCGGCATGCATGACCTCGGGGCTGATCTGCATGTATCCGACCGGATGGTAGCTGTAGCCTGCGGCATCTTCTTCCCAGAGCGCGACCGAATGCGCCATCAGTTCGCGCATGGCCGGCTGGAAGTAGTTGTTGCGCACGACACCGCAGGCAATGCCGCTGGCACCGGCACCGACGCCTGACTTGTCGAGTACGACAATGTCCCGGCCCGAGCCGCGCCCCTGCGCCTTCAGCAGAAGGGCAAGATGCCACGCAGTCGATAGACCATGGACACCGGCGCCGATCACGACATAACGGCTCGCCTGGGGCAGTGTCATTCTGGGCTCCGCAATAGGACCATCGCGTTCAGAGCTACAGAAGCGCAGTCGCTGGTCCCGCTCTCACGCGATATCGACGATTTCTGGCGCAGATACGACATGATTGGCCCGGCAGCTTGCCGGTTTGCCGCCTCAGTAGCGGCGCACGGCTTCCGGCACGCCCAGGATGTCCTGCAAGCGGGTGACCTCACGGGCGATCAGCCCGAGGTTGGAGTCGCGCACCGTGGGGAGGAGATAGCGCGCTCGGCGCACCGCATCTACGGTGATTTCGGCAAATATCAGGGCCTCTTCGTCTTTAGTCGAGGCGAGCACTTCGCCGAATGCGTCGAGAATGCGCGAGCCGCCCCAGAAGGTCAGATCCTGTTCTGTCCCGACTCGGTTGCTGAACACGATCGGCAGGCCGTACATGCTGGCGTAGAACCGGCAGACGATGCTCCAACCGCCGGGATTGTCAAAGCCGGCACCGAGCGATTCCCGCGCCGAGCTTGCGGGGACGAACAGCACCGTGGCGCCGTGCAACGCAGCGAGATGGACGAGCGCGGGATTCCAGACGTCATTGCAGATGAGTGCACTGGCTCGCCAAAAGTCCGAGAGCTGGAAGGTCTCGACATAGCGGCCGGCGGCAAAGTGCTTGCCGTCTTCCAGCCGACCATAAGTGGCGAGGTTGATCTTACGGTGGAGGAAGGGGAGCTTGCCGTCCCTGACAGCAAACATGGCGTTGTAGAACTGGGCGGACGCGCCTTCCTCGATCAGCCCGAACAGCGTCCACATCTCGCCCGATGCTTCCGCCAGCATACCGATGCGCGGATCGCTTTGCTGGATGGCGAGATCAAGCGAAAATCCACCGGCATTGTGGCCGGTCAGACTCATTTCCGGAAACAACAGGCAATGCGCCCCCGCATCGCGCGCCTGCGCGATGATATCGAGGTGTTTTTTGAGGTTGGCGTCGAGTTCGCCGAGCCGGGTCTCAATCTGAGCGACGGCGATCTTGAGGGCGCGTCGTTCGTGCTTGAAGAACGTCGTAGGGGCCGGCGAACGTTCGAGGTCGAGCAGTTCCATGGTAGCCGCCGATTCGCGTCCCAATGGCGGCATCATCTCCGGTTGGAAGGCGGATGTCCACGGGTGCGATTCAAAGATCCGTGACATACGCCTTGTAGGACGGCTTGAGCTTGGGATCGGTGCCCAGCGCGTAGTGCTTGCTCATGTCGGGCGAATAACGGCTTGCCGGTGGCTGGCGCCCCAAAGCTTCGGCCATGGAGCGGATGTGATGTGGCCCGGTGCCGCAGCATGCACCGATATAACGGATGCCCATGGCATAGGCATCGACCGCAAAGGCGGCAAGCTCGTAGCGCGTGCAGGAAAACGGATCGAGCGCCACCGGAAACGAGCGGCCAGTCGGCAGGTGATGGGTGCAACCATGGTCGGTGAGCGACTCGAAGGTAGGCTCGTGTTCGGTAGTGCGGAACGGCACCGGCAGCGCTGCTACATGGATGTCGACAGCAGTGCGCATGGCTTTGAGATGCGGCATCATTGTGGCCGGGCCGCGGATGCAGTTGAGGCCAACGACGTCCGCTCCCTGATCAGCAATCTGCTTGGCAGCATCCGCCGGCGTCGCCCCGTCACGCAACAGGCCGTTCTTGTGGATGGCGAAGTTGATCACGCTTGGTAGGCCCGATTGCTGGATGACGTCGAGCGCGATTTCCGCTTCGCCGAGAAAGGAGATTGTCTCCGCCAGCAGGAAATCGACGCCGGCGTCGGCCGCCCAGCCGACCTGCTCCTCGAAGATGGCGCGCACTTGGCGCGCGCTGTCGGCGTCACCGGGCACAAAGATGTTGGTATTGCAGATATTGCCAGCAACCAGTGCGTCGCCTTCGGCCGCTACTTCGGACGCCAACCGGATTGCTTCACGATTCATGCGTTCGAGATCGTTCTCGCGGCCAACCAGGCGCAGTTTCTCGCGGTGGGCGTAATACGTGAATGCCACCATGACGTCTGAGCCGGCGCGCAGGAACTCGCGGTGCAGCTCTGTCACCGCCTCAGGGAATTCCAGCACGACTTCCGGCACGAACGCACCGGCTTGCAAATATCCGCGGCGTTCCAGTTCGAACAGATAGCCCTCGGCGCAGATCAGCGGTCCCGCCTCCAGCCGCTCCCGCAAACCTTTGCCCTTTCCAAAGCCATTGGTCTCGCCAGCCATCGATCATCTCTCCTCGCCAAGCGCTTCTTATATGTTTGGCGACGAGAAATCGTCTGTAGCTAAATCGACGCGGCGGACCGCGATTGCGACATTCTGCGTGATCGAGAGTGCCGCTGGGTTATGCTGTCCCTGCCGTAAATTCGATCTGGTTGGCTTTAGACGCAGAATCGGATGATCCTCTGCGGAATGTTGGATCTCTGCAGGATAATCTTCGGAGTTGTCGTCGATCTGTTCTGGCCGCGCGCAGCGCTGGAAGCCGAAATCCTGGTGTTGCGACAGCAGATCATAGTGCTGCGGAGGGGTAATCCAGGCCGAGCGCCATTTTCGGCAGTCGACAGGATGGTTCTCGCTTGGGTCTGCCACTTATTTCCAAAGACCCGCGATGTGCTGGCCATCGTTCGGCCCGAAACCGTGGTCGGATGGCATCGCGCCGGTTTCCGGTGTTACTGGCGCTGGAAGTCAAGGAGTGGTCGGGGCCGTCTCAGGGTGTCGGGTGAGGTCCGGCAGTTGATCCGAGAGATGAGTGTCGCCAATCCGCTGTGGGGTGCGCCGCGGATCCATGGAGAGCTGGTCAAGCTCGGCATCGATATCGGACAGACGAGCGTGGCCAAGTTCATGGTCAGGCGAAGAGGGCCGCCATCTCAAGGGTAGAAGACGTTCCTTCATAATCATGCCGACGGCATCGCAGCAATGGATCTGTTCGTCGTACCGACTATCTCATTTCGTCTGCTTTATGGCCTGTTGATCCTAGGGCATGGTCGAAGACAGATCTTATGGTTTGGCGTCACAGCGCATCCGACCGCAGAATGGATCGCAAATCAGATCACTGAAGCTTGCGGCTGGGAACAAGCTCCCTGCTATCTGATCCGTGATCGGGATAGTGCCTATGGTGAGATCTTCATCCGGAGACTTCAATCAATGGGCATTCGTGATCGACCAACGTCGCCGCGCTCTCCATGGCAAAACGGATATGCTGAACGGCTGATCGGTTCGATCCGCAGGGAATGCGTCGATCATATCGTCGTCATGGGGGAACGCCATCTTCGTCACGTGCTGCGGTCGTACCTGAAATACTACAATGAGATACGCACGCATTTGTCCTTAGATAAGGATGCGCCGGTACCGCGCGCCGTAGAGACCGTCGGTCACGTTCTTTGCCGTTCGATCATGGGCGGGTTGCATCACCAATATGTCCGGATTTGATTTACAACAGGGACAAGGGTGCGTTCCAATCGATGACCAGCGGCCAGGTCGACGAGAACTGGGCGCGCGAACATCATCCGCTCTGGCTGCAGCGGCTGAAGGACAAGCTGCCGCGCGGCGCGAAGCAGCAGCCGGCGGAGTAGGCGAACGGGATAGCGTCATCCGCGCTCGCCGACTGCACGCTTTGCTGCCATTTCATCAAGCAAATGAAAGAGCCGGCCTTCGGCCCGAAGCACGATGGTGGCGGTCGCAGTCACAGTCGAACCCGTCTCCACCCTTAATTCCCTGCTAACAGGGAAATTAACAGGGAATTTCGTCGAATCCGCGCTCTTGACGTGATTTTGAACGCGGACACGCGAAGAAATTCAAATGCTTGCAGCAAAATTCCCTACGCAACAGAACAGGGAATTATTTTGGCGGAACAGGGAATTTTGACGCAGGAACAGGGAATTTTGCCTGCGAAAACCAAAATCGGAAAAGCGGACTCATGCAGCGCAGCAAAGCAAGTCGCCCTTAGTGATGATTGAGCGCGGTGGTCAGACTGGCACAACGCCGCGAACATTTTCCGACCAGACTTTATAGGTCGCGCCTAGCCCGACAACTTCGCCGCCGAGCATGAGCATGACACCGTTGGCTCCGGTGCCGGACAGTCCTGCGGTCGCTCGCCCCGACCAGCCATCCTTGACGCGACCAGGCTGCCAGTCGGCAGTCCACGACCAGACCAACGAGCGTGTCGGATTCGGCATCCGAGATCATCACCAAACCATGAAATTGGAGTGCTAAGCGTTGACCGAAATCAAGCCGAATTGCCAAATGCGGGTTTAGTTAAGGCGCGCAAGAGCGGCATTGGGGCCGGTCTATTAACATCGGAGTGCGGGCGGAATAGGATTAAAAGGCGGTGTGAACAGATGACACATCGATCATCCAGGATGCGCCATTGCGATGGCGCGAATCGGGGCAGCTATGAATTTTGAGCTGAATGAAGAGCAACAGCTGATTCAAGACACGGCCAAGCGGTTTGCCGCCGACGAGATCGCACCGACGATCGAGGAGGAGGAGCGCCAGCACGCGTTCAAGCCCGAACGCGTCACCAAGATGGGCGGGCTTGGCTTCTTCTCCTGCGCCTTGCCGGAAGAACTGGGCGGCAGCGGCATGGGATTCATGGAATCGGTGCTGATCGCCGAACAGATCGCCAAGGTCTCGGCCTCTTGGCGTCTGCCCTTCAACATGCAGAACTTAGGCCCGGCGCTCACGGTCACCAAGTTCGGCACGCCGGAACAGAAGAAGAAATATGTGCCAGGCTGGGTCGCCGGCACGCAGCTCGGATTTTTCGCCATGACCGAGCCCAATACCGGCTCCGACGTGGCGAGCATGAAAACGCACGCCATCGACAAGGGCGACCACTTCGATATCCATGGCAACAAGATGTGGATCTCGCAGGCCCATGTCGGCGATGCCGGGCTGCTCTATGCCTATACCGACAAGTCCAAGGGCAACAAGGGCATGACCGCCTTCATCATCGAGCCGAAGAAGATGAAGGGTTGCACGGCGCGGCCGATCGAAACCAAGCTCGGGCTGCATTGCGCCCCGACGGGGGAATTCGTGTTCGATGGCATGCAGGTGCCGAAGGAAAACGTGCTCGGCCATGTCGGCCAAGGCTTCCAGGTGTGCATGTGGCAGCTCAACCAAACCCGGCTCGGCTGCGCCGCCGGCGCCTTGGGTGTCGCGGGGGGCGCGCTCGATCTCGCCATCAATTACGCAAAGGATCGCACTCAGTTCGGCAAGCCTATCTCCCAGCATCAGATGGTACAGGCGCAGATCGCCGAGATGACGGTCGAGCATCAGTCCGCGCAGATGCTGGTGTACCGCGCCGCCTGGCTGAAGGATCAGGGCAAGCCGAGCCAGTATGAGACCTCGGTTGCCAAGCTCGCCGCCTCGGAAGCGGCCGTGCATGCGGCCAACGAATGCATGAAGATCTTCGGCAGCTACGGCTTCTCGACCGAATACCCGGCCGAGCGCTTCTATCGCGACGCCAAGTCGCTGCAGGTGGTCGAGGGCACCTCCAACATTCAGAAGATCATCATCTCGGGCATGGCTTGCGGCTATACGCCGAACCGGGAATAACGCGAGATGGCATAGACCGGCGCGTGCCGGACCGGGAACGTGCGATGTGCGGGAGTCGTGAATGAGACCTTATTTTGAGAAGATGCCGCAGTTCGGCAAGGAGCTGAGGGAAAACCGCCTCACGCGCACCAAGGAGAGCCGCGCCAAGCTGGAGCAAGTCGAGGCCGAGATCGCGGCCGCCTGCAAGGCGCGTCAGGATGCCGGCATTCCGACGGCCAAGATCAACGAGCGCGGCATGCTCGCGGTCTGGCAGCGGCTCGAATACTTGGTCGACGACGGCAGCTGGCACCCGCTGCACAGCCTCTACAATCCGGCCGACAATCCCGAAGGCGCCACCAATGTGGTCGACGGTCTCGGCAAGATCGGCGGCCGCTGGGCCGTGATCATCGGCTTCGACAACAAGGTGCTGGCCGGCGCCTGGGTACCCGGACAGTCGGAGAATATCCTGCGGGTGACCGATATCGCCAAGCGGCTGCACATTCCGCTGGTCTGGTTGGTCAATTGCAGCGGTGCGCAGTTGCCGGAGCAGGAGAAGTTCTACGCCAACCGCCGCGGCAGCGGCACCTGCTTCTACCGCCACGCCGAATTGGAGCAGATGGGCATTCCGATCCTCGCCGGCATCTACGGCACCAATCCGGCCGGCGGTGGTTACCAGAGCATCAGCCCGACCATTCTGCTGGCGCACAAGGACGCCAATATCGCGGTCGGCGGCGTCGGCATCGTGTCGGGCATGGCGCCGAAAGGCGGCTTCGATGCCGAGGGGCTGGAGGAACTGATCGCCAAGACGCGGGATTTCCGCACACGGCCGCCGGGACGGGTCGAAACCCATTACGGCGAGACCGGATTCTTTACGCAGGTCTTCGACGAGGAAAAACAGGTCCTCGACGGCATCAAGCAATATATGCGCGCCATTCCGGCTTATGAGCCGATGTTCTTTCGGGTGGCCGAGCCGGCGGAGCCGGCGTTGCCGGCGTCCGACATCTACCACCTGCTGCCGTTCAATCAGAAAGAGGCCTATATTTTCGACGAGATCCTCGCGCGCCTGGTCGACGGCAGCGAGCATATGGAGTTTCGCCCCGATTACGGCCCAGAGATCTATACCGGGCTGGTCAAGATCGACGGCATGTTGATCGGCGCCATCGGCAACCGGCAGGGACTCTTACCCAAGGGCTATCCGGAATATGCCGATTACCCCGGCATCGGCGGCAAGCTCTACCGCCAGGGCCTGATCAAGATGAACGAATTCGTCACCCTCTGCGGCCGCGACCGGGTGCCGATCATCTGGTTCCAGGACACGACCGGCATCGACGTGGGCGATCTCGCCGAAAAGGCGGAGCTGCTCGGGCTCGGCCAATCGCTGATCTACTCGATCCAGCAGACCGACGTGCCGATGATGCTGGTGGTGTTGCGCAAGGGCAGCGCGGCGGCGCATTACGTCATGGGCGGCCCGACCGCCAACCGCCATAATGCTTTCACGCTCGGCACCGCGGCAACCGAGATCTACGTGATGCACGGCGAGACCGCGGCCGTCGCGACCTACGCCCGCCGCGCAGTGAAGGAAAAGGACGCCGGCCGGCCGCTCGAGCCGATCGCGCAGAAAATGAACGAGATGGCCAAGAAGTACTACGACACGTCGCGGCCGGATTTCTGCGCCCAGCGCGGCTTCGTCGACGAGATCGTTGATCTGCCGTCGCTGCGCGGCTATCTCAAGGCCTTCGCCGGCGCGGTCTATCAGAACCCGACGTCGATTTGCCCGCGCCATCATATGCTGCTGCCGCGAATCATTCGGGGGTGAGCAGCCGAAGCAGGCCGGAATCCGCGCATCAACTATCAAGATAGGAACACGACGGGCCAGGGGATATCCTGGGCGTAGCCAGCGCTGATCGACGGCGCCTGGTTCTTCAGAAGGAGAATTCATGATGAGCGAGGAAGTCACGGCCCCCATTGCCGGGAAGGTCTGGAAGATTCTGGTGAAGGCGGGAGACGAGGTGCAAACCGAGGATGAGCTCATGATCCTCGAAGCCATGAAAATGGAGAATCCGATCTACGCCCCGGTCGATGGGAAAATCGCGGAGATCAAGGTCGCCGAAGGCGACCAAGTTGAGCCTAATCAGTTGCTGCTCATCATCGGTTAGGGACGCACCGAGCCCGCTCCGTTTGCGCCCGACGACGGACGGTTTGGCATCATCGAGGCAATCGGCAGGCGGGGCCTGCGGCGGAGGGGACATGGAATCTTTCGAAGGGGCCGTCAAGCTGATGCTCTTCATCTATGCGCTGGCCGCGGCGATCTCGTTGATCACGGCCTGGATGATCAAGTACATCTTCGTCGTTATCCGCATGCAGAAAAGCCGCGCCGAGGCGCGCAAGAGCGCCACGGCCAACGCTCCAACGCAAAGGGGCGCGGCCTCGAAAGGCACGGCCTGACCATGCCCGAAATCCACTTTCTCCACCTCTTTCAGGGCATCGCCACCATGGTGGCGTCCGATCCGCTTATCGCTGCCGCCCGAATCCTGCTGATCGCGCTCGGGATTTCCTTTGTCTATCTGGGCGCCAAGGGCACGCTCGAGCCGCTCATCATGATTCCCATGGGAATCGGCATGGCTTCGGTCAATGCCGGCGTTCTCTATCTCTCGACCAAGACCATGGGAACGATCTTCATCGATCCGATCGCCAGCGGTCCCGAGAAGCTCGTCGACGTCCTACAGATCAATTTCCTGCAGCCGATCTATACCTTCACCTTCAGCAACGGTCTGATCGCCTGCCTGGTGTTCATGGGCATCGGGGCGATCTCGGACATCGGTTATATGCTGATCGCCCCGGTCCGCTGCATGATCATCGCGATCATGGCGGAGCTCGGCACCGTGCTGACCTTCCCGCTCGCGGTCGGCCTGGGCCTGAACTACAAGGAAGCCGCGGCGATTGCGATGGTCGGCAGCGCGGACGCACCCATGGTGCTCTACGCCTCGCTGCTGCTGGCGCGAGACCTGTTCGTGCCGATCACGATCGTCGCTTACCTCTATTTGAGCCTGACCTATGCCGGTTATCCCTATCTGATCCGGCTGATGATCCCCAAGCACCTGCGCGGGATCAAGATGGATCAGAAGACGATCCCGAATGTCTCTCCGGCCGAAAAGATCACCTTCGCCATCATCACGGGCACCGTGCTTTGCCTGTTGTTCCCGGTGGCGGCGCCCTTGTTCATGTCGTTCTTCGTGGGCGTCATCGTGCGCGAGGCCGGCGTCAAGCAATATGTGGATTTTCTCGGCGGCACGGTTTTGTACGGCTCCACTTTCTTCCTCGGCCTCATGCTCGGCGTGTTGTTTGAAGCCAATACTATCCTCAATCCCAAGGTCATCCTGCTGCTGTTCCTGGGGATGACGGCGCTGCTGTTGTCCGGCATTGGCGGCATTATCGGCGGCTATATCGTCTATTGGATCAGTGGCCGCACCTTTAATCCGGTGATCGGCATTGCCGGCGTCTCCTGCGTTCCGACAACCGCCAAGGTGGCCCAGAAGGAGGCCCACGCCGCCAACAAGTTCGCCATGATACTGCCCTGGGCAATGGGCGCCTGCGTGTCGGGCGTCATCTCCTCGGCCATCATCGCCGGCATCTACGTCACCTTGTTGCAGGTGCCGTCACCATGATGGAACGGAAGGCGCAATGGATCGGCGGCACCCTGACCGCGCTGGTCGGGGTCGTGCTGGTCAGGCTGCTGGCGCCGGCGCTTGCGGGCTTTGCCGGCTCGCTTGCCGTTGCCGTGGGCTATCTGCTGGTCATCGTCGGCATCATGGTGGTCGCCCGCGCGACAAGACCGCAGGGTTCCGAGACCTTCCTCACGATAGAGCAAGAGGCAAAGGATTGAGTCCGGGCGAAACCGCCACGCGGCTTGGTGATTTTCTTTTAACGCTGTGGTCTTCGACCGCGGGCGGAATGGTCTTCAGGATGCGAGCAGCCGGTTATTCAGGAAGTCGTCCTTTCGATAGCGCGGCGGCGATGTCGTCCCGGAGTTGCTGAAGCTCTTCGCGCGTCATGCGAAACTCAAACATCCGAGTATCGGCAGGGTTTGCGGCCCGTTCGACTACAAGGAGAGCCGCTGCTTCCGGATTGTTGCTTTTGATCTGAACCGATACCGACTGAGGAAAAATAAGAAATGACGTCATAAGGTCAGCTCCGATCGGTAGCACACTAGATCAAGCCGATGGGTATGCCAACTGTAACCTCGCCGAGAAATATTCAATCATTGATAGTTTGGACGTGTCCCTGTCGGAAGCTAAATCCTGACGTATTGGTGGTGCAACCCGCCCAGAATTGGCACAGGCATTATG
>CAYLMY010000042.1:11868-18506 GCA_964384635.1 uncultured Undibacter sp. | reverse complement strand
GGGCGGGTGAGGGGGCAAGTGCGTAGCGAGAGGCACCTTCCCCCTCACCCGGCTCGCGCTCCGCGCTCGCCACCCTCTCCCACAGGGGGAGAGGGTAAAGAGAGAGCCGCTCAGCTTTTCCGCTTCCGCGCCGCCGGCTTTTTCTTCGCCTCGCCGCTCGCGATCACGCTGCCGTCGATGTCGGAAATCTTGACGGTCCCTGTCAGCGCCATGGCGACGCTGAGCTCGTTCTTGAGAATGTCAATCGCCTTGGCGACACCGGCTTTGCCGCCGGCGCCGAGCCCGTAGATATAGGCGCGGCCGATCATGCAGGCGCGCGCGCCCAGGCCCAGCGCGCGCAGGATGTCGGCACCGGTGCGGATGCCGCCGTCGAACAAAACCTCGGTGTCGGAGCCGACCGCGTCAACGACCGCCGGCAGCGCCGAAATCGAGGACGGCGCGCCGTCGAGCTGGCGGCCGCCATGGTTCGACACCACGATGGCGTCGGCGCCGAGCTTGACCGCGGTCTTGGCATCCTCGGGGTCGAGGATGCCCTTCAGGATCAGCTTGCCGGGCCAGATCTTCTTGATCCACTCGACGTCTTTCCAGCTCAGCGCCGGATCGAACTGCTGCGCGGTCCACTGCGCGAGCTGATTGACGTTCTCCATGCCTTTCACGTGGCCGGCGAGGTTGCCGAAGGTCTTGCGCTTGCCCATCAGGATGCCGAACGCCCAACCCGGCTTGCTGGCGATGTCGATGATGTTCTTGATGCGGATTTCCGGCGGCACCGTCATGCCGTTTCTGATGTCGCGGTGCCGCTGGCCGAGCACCTGCAAATCGACCGTGAGGATCAACGCGTTGCAATTGGCCGCCGCCGCCCGCCCCAGGATGTCTTCGGAGAAGCCGCGGTCGCGGATCACGTAGAGCTGGAACCAGAACGGTTTGCGCGTCGCCTGCGCCACATCTTCAATGGAGCAGATCGACATGGTGGAGAGCGCGTAGGGGATGCCGGCCTCATTGGCGGCCTGGGCGCTGAGAATCTCGCCATCGCCGTGCTGCATGCCGGTGAGCCCCACCGGGGCGAGGATCAACGGCGCCGATATCTCCTGTCCGACGACGGTCGTTGCGAGGCTGCGCTGCGAGACGTCAACCAACACGCGCTGGCGCAGCTTGATCGCTTCCAGGTCGCTCCGGTTGGCGCGCAGGGTCTCCTCGTTATAGGAGCCGCTGTCGACATAATCGAAAAAGGCGTGCGGAACGCGGCGCCGTGCCAGTGTGCGCAGGTCGTCGATACAGGCGATGTTCTTCATTGGGATAACTCTGGGGTCGGATGGCCGGCTATCCGGGTAGCACAGGGGCGGGGGCCGGCGAAACCGGCGGCGCCGGCGCGCTTTCCCGTGGCCGGCGGGCGCGGAATCCGCCATTAACCCCGCTTCGTAACGATTACTCACAATTTTTGAAGTAATTTCACCGTCTTGGCCGTATTATAGAGGCTTCGGAGGCAGGCTATGCCGCCCTCCCTCTAGCCAGGCATTCAGGGCTGCAAGACCAAGTAGCCGTCGAGGGGCAATTTATGGTTCGTCGTTATTTCGGCACCGACGGCATTCGCGGCCGGGCCAACAAGGTCATTACGCCGGAACTGGCGCTCAAGGTCGGCCAGGCCGCCGGCCTGGTGTTCAAGAACGGCGAGCACCGGCATCGTGTCTTGATTGGCAAGGACACCCGCCTCTCCGGCTACATGATCGAGAACGCACTGGTCGCCGGTTTCACCTCGGTCGGCATGGACGTGCTGCTCACCGGCCCGATCCCGACGCCGGCGGTCGGCATGCTGGCGCGCTCGATGCGCGCCGATCTCGGCGTCATGATCTCGGCCTCGCATAATCCGTTCGACGACAACGGCATCAAGCTGTTCGGCCCCGACGGCTTCAAGCTCAGCGACGAGGTCGAGAAGGAGATCGAGGCGCTGCTCGATTCCGATCTCACCAGCCGGCTGGCCACCGGCGCCGATCTCGGCCGCGCCAAGCGCATCGACGGTGTGCAGGACCGCTATATCGAGTTCGCCAAGCTGACCCTACCCAAGAGCGTCAATCTCGAGGGCTTGCGCGTGGTGATCGATTGCGCCAACGGTGCCGCCTACCGGGTGGCGCCCAATGCGCTGTGGGAATTGGGCGCCGACGTGATCTCAATCGGCGTCGATCCCGACGGTTTCAACATCAACAAGGAATGCGGGTCGACCGATCTCGCCGCGCTCTGCCGCAAGGTGCGCGAGATGCGCGCCGACATCGGCATCGCGCTGGACGGCGACGCCGACCGCGTGCTGATCGTTGACGAACGCGGCCACGTGGTCGACGGCGACCAGCTGCTCGCCGTTATTGCCGAAAGCTGGAAGCAAGACGGCCGGTTGCCAAAGCCCGGTGTGGTGGCGACCGTGATGTCCAATCTCGGGCTCGAGCGCCATCTCAAGGGTCTCGGCCTCGAACTCATCCGCACGCCCGTAGGCGACCGCTACGTGCTCGAATACATGCGTGCACACGGCTACAATCTCGGCGGCGAGCCGTCCGGCCACATCATCATGTCGGACTACACCACGACCGGCGACGGCTTCATCGCCGCCTTGCAGGTGCTGGCCATGGTCAAGCGCAGCAACAAGTCGGTGTCCGAAGTCTGCCATCGCTTCGAGCCGCTCCCGCAGGTGCTCAAGAACGTCCGCTACCGCAACGGCAAGCCGCTGGAGAACGCCACCGTGCGTTCCGCCATAACCAGCGCCGAGAAAAAGCTTGGACTGGGTGGCCGGCTGATCGTGCGGCCCTCCGGCACCGAGCCGGTGATCCGGGTGATGGGCGAGGGCGACGACAAGGTGCTGGTCGAGGCGGTGGTCGCCGACGTGGTCGAGGCGCTGACCGAAGTCGCGGCCTGAGGCATCGAGCCCTTCGCCCAAATCCTAAACGGTTTCCTAATACCGACGATTCGCTTTCACCGTGTTGGCGCGGGCGCACGAGGCGCTTCTGCCGCGCACACGCTATCGTTAAATATCGTAGTTAAAAATCAAGGTTAAGGGCCACTTAAGACTTTCCTGCCATCGTTCTCCTCACTCTTGGCTATTTCGCCGTCCGACGACCGGCGAATTCGAGAAGGGACGATGGCATGTCTTGTACGCGTTTATGGATTTCATCGCTGGTTGTGCTCTTTGTGAGCGCCGCGGGCGCAGCGCAGGCCGCCGATTATTTGCCGCCGCCGCCGCCACCGCCATGCTGCGACAGCTGGTATCTGCGCGGCTTCGTCGGCGTTGGCGTAAATGGCGATTATACGCTCGACTATCTGCAGAACCCGGCCAATTCGAGCGACTTTGCGTTCGACCATACTTCGATCGCTGATACGCCGTTCATCGGTTTTGGTGTTGGCTACAACTGGAACAATTGGCTGCGGTTTGAGGGCACCGCGGAATATCGCTCTAAAACGCGTGTCTACGCCTTCGGCCATTACACGACGGCCGGTTTCGCTCTCGACACCTATGAGGGCAACCTGGAATCATGGGTCTTCCTGGCCAATGCCTTTGTCGATCTCGGCACCTGGAATTGCTTCACGCCCTTCGTAGGCGCCGGTATCGGTGGCGCGTACCTCACGCTGGCCGATTTCAGCGACATCAATCCCTCGAACGCTGGATTCGGTGTCGGCCGCAATCCAAGCGACTGGAATTTCGCCTGGGCGCTGTATGCCGGCGTCTCCTACGAGGTGAGCAAAAATTTCAGCGTCGACCTCACCTATCGCTATCTCAATTACGGCGACATCACCGACACCGTCGATTGCTTCGGCGGCTGCAATCCCGATTCGTTCAAATTCAAGAACCTCTACTCGAATGACTTCATGCTGGGTTTGCGCTGGACCTGTTGCGAAGTGCCGGTTGAGGCGCCGCCACCGCGCTACGTCTACACCCCGCCGCCCCCGGTCTACGCCCCGCCGCCGCCGCCGCTGCGCAGTCGAGGTTAGCACGCTGCCGTTGGTTAACGGTGGGCGAACATGGTGAAAACTTATGGTTAAGCGCCGCCTAACTTTCCTGCGGCAGGGTCGAGTGGATGGATGCGCGTGATGGCCGCTCGCGGCATCAGCAAAGGGAATGTGGGTATGAGTTGGTCAAGGACGTTTGCGGTTGCTGGCGTTGTGCTGGTGCAAGTTACGGGCGCCATGGCCGCAGACATGCCGCAATTGCCGCCACCACCGATCGCGGTAAACACCGGTTGGTATCTGCGTGGCGACGTCGGCTACAACTGGGGCAGGCTCGACGGCGCCGCGTCCGCACTTGGCTTCACCAACCCGACTGACAGTAGCCTCGGCGGCGGCGTCATGTTAGGCGCCGGGGCCGGCATCAAAAGCCAGTGGCTGCGTACCGACGTCACCGTCGACTATCACCTGCCACTGAAATACGAAGGCACCATCGCGACGCCAGGCGACGTCACCGCCAAAATCTCGGCGACCAGCGCGCTTTTCAACGGCTATATCGACCTCGGCACCTGGTACCACATAACGCCGTATATCGGCGCCGGCGCCGGCGCTGCCTATCTACGTGCCTTCGATTACACGAGCGCGCTCGCTCCGCCGTTCACCGGCGACACTTCGCACACCCAGTGGAATTTCTCCTGGGCCGTCATGGCCGGTTTTGGCTACGTCGTGGCGCCTAGCCTCATGGTCGATCTCGGTTACCGCTACATCGATTTTGGAGATGTTAAGACCGCGAACGACTCCTTCGGCAAAATGACATTCCAGAACGTCGCCGCGCACGAGCTACGACTCGGCCTGCGCTGGAGCTTCGACGATCTGCCCTCGGAGCAATAACGTGATCGCCAGTCGCCGCACTCTTCTGACCGTATGCCTGATCCAGCGTCTGCGGCTGCTCGCCGCCCGCCTCATGATATTCGCGCCGCTTGCAGCCGCATCGGCAGTACCGGCGGCGGCGGCCGACTGGCTCGACGATTCCTTCTTGCGCGGATCGTTCGCCGTCTTTGATGCAAGACCGGCTCGCTGGGATGGACTCTCGCTGGGCGCGACCGTCGGCTATTCGAATTTGAGCGCGGATTTTGGCAATGCTGCCAGCTCGGAGGTCGCCTACATCCTGCGCAACAGCACGCTCGAGGCCGAGTTTCAGCCGTCCAGCTGGACCACATTGCCGAAGAACGTCACCGACAGCGCGCAATGGGGCGCCTTCCTCGGCTACAATTGGCAGATGGAGCAGCTCGTGTTCGGCGCCGACGTCGCCTACAACCGTCCATCGAACCTCAATTCCCAAGCGACCGATTCGCTCGAGCGCCTCGCGACCACCTCCGATGCCGTCAACCACGACGTGCTCCTGCAAGCCACGGCGTCACTCAAGCTCGTCGACTACGCGACCGTGCGCGGCCGCGCCGGCTATGCGGTTGGCCAGTTTCTGCCCTATGCCATGCTGGGCGTTGCGGTCGGGCGCTTCAACTATTCCACCAGTGCCACCGTGACCGATACCCAGACCAATCCTGTCGGCACCTTCGGCCCGGTGACGCTAAGCAAAGGTCAGGACAACGTCTATGTCGGTGGTTTCCTCGCCGGACTCGGCGTGGACGTGGCGGTGCTGCCGAACGTGTTCCTGCGCGCGGAATGGGAATACATCGCCTGGGGCCCGGTGAACGGCACCCACTCCAGCCTCAATACCGGACGCGCCGGCATCGGTATACGGTTCTAGCACCCTCTCAGCGCCCATCTTCCTGACGGCCATTTTGCAGGCGACGCGGCAGTTGACGCCGCACGCCAACCGGCCTATCTCCGCCAGTGGGACACCCCTCCCCAACGAGGGGCGCCTATCTGGAAGGGTAGACCATGACCGAGATGAAGCCCGGCGTGCGGCCGGCGGTTCCGCACTTCTCATCCGGCCCCTGTGCCAAGCGCCCCGGCTGGAGCCTGCAAACCCTCACCGACGCAGTCCTGGCGCGCTCGCACCGATCCAAGATCGGCAAGGCGAAGCTCAAACGCGCCATCGACCTCACCCGCGAGGTGCTGGAAGTTCCCGCCGACTATCGCATCGGCATCGTGCCGGCCTCCGATACCGGCGCGGTGGAGATGGCGCTGTGGTCGCTGCTGGGCGCCCGCCCCGTGACCATGCTGACGTGGGAATCGTTCGGCGAAGGCTGGGTCACCGACGTCGAGAAGCAATTGAAGCTGAAGGACGTCACCGTCCTGAAAGCGCCCTATGGCGAGCTGCCCGATCTTACCAAGGTCGATTTTGCCACCGACGTGGTGTTCACCTGGAATGGCACCACCTCCGGCGTGCGCGTGCCGAACGGCGACTGGATTGCGGCTGACCGCGAAGGCCTCACCATCTGCGACGCCACCTCGGCAGCTTTCGCGCAGAGGCTCGACTGGCCGAAGCTCGATGTCGCCACCTTCTCCTGGCAGAAGGCGCTGGGCGGCGAGGCGGCGCACGGCATGCTGATCCTTAGCCCACGCGCGGTCGCGCGGCTGGAGAGCTACAAGCCGGCCTGGCCGCTGCCCAAGATCTTCCGCCTGACCAAGGGCGGCAAGCTCAACGAAGGCATCTTCGCCGGCGAGACCATCAACACCCCCTCCATGTTGTGCGTGGAGGACTATCTCGACACGCTGCAATGGGCGAAATCGATCGGCGGGCTTGCCGGTACCGT
>CAYLMY010000042.1:5770-11768 GCA_964384635.1 uncultured Undibacter sp. | reverse complement strand
GCGCTGCCCAAGGCGGCGTGATCGTTCACCCATGACTCAATCTGTCATCTTTCGAGGCGCGCGGCCTGTGCGCACCTCACGGTCGTGACAGCAGGACCAACTCAAATGCCCAAAGTTCTTATTTCAGACGCGCTCTCGCCCGCCGCCGTGCAGATCTTCAAGGACCACGGCATCGAAGTCGATTTCCAGCCCGCGCTCGGCAAGGACAAGGACAAACTCGCCGAAACTATCGGCGACTTCGATGGCCTCGCCATTCGCTCGGCCACTAAGGTCTCGTCGAAGATTCTGGAGAGGGCGAAAAATCTGAAGGTGATCGGTCGCGCCGGCATCGGCGTCGATAATGTCGATATCCCGGCGGCGACCGCCAAGGGCATCATCGTGATGAACACGCCGTTCGGAAATTCCATCACCACCGCCGAGCACGCCATTTCGCTGATGCTGGCGCTGGCGCGCCAGATCCCGGAGGCCGATACCTCGACCCGCGCCGGCAAATGGGAAAAGAACAAGTTCATGGGCGTTGAGATCTTCAGCAAGACGCTCGGCGTCATCGGCTGCGGCAATATCGGCTCGATCGTCGCTGACCGCGCCATCGGGCTGAAGATGAAAGTGATAGCCTACGATCCCTTCCTTTCGCACGAGCGGGCAACCGAGCTCGGCGTCGAAAAGGTCGAGCTCGACGAGCTGTTCAAGCGCGCCGATTTCATCACGTTGCACACGCCGCTCACCGACAAGACCCGCAACATCATCGACGCCGCCGCCATCGCGAAGATGAAAAAGGGCGTGCGCATCATCAATTGCGCCCGCGGCGGCCTCGTCGACGAAGAGGCGATCGCCGAGGCGCTGAAATCCGGCCAGGTCGCCGGCGCCGCCTTCGATGTGTTTGCGACCGAGCCCGCTACGGAAAGCCCGCTGTTCGGTCTACCCAACGTGGTGTGCACGCCGCATCTCGGCGCTGCCACCAGCGAAGCGCAGGAGAACGTCGCGCTGCAGGTCGCCGAGCAGATGTCGGATTATCTGTTGCGCGGCGCCATCTCCAACGCGGTCAACTTCCCCTCGATCAGCGCCGAGGAGGCGCCCAAGCTTAAGCCATTCGTGGCGCTGGCCGAGAAGCTCGGCTCGTTTGCCGGCCAGCTCACCGAGAATCCTATCAAGGAAGTGCACATCACCTACGAAGGCGCGGTGGCGCACATGAACATCAAGGCGCTCACCTCGGCGGTGCTCTCCGGACTGCTGCGGCCGATGCTGGGCGACGTTAACGTGGTATCGGCGCCGGTGGTGGCGCGCGAGCGCGGTATGGCGGTCGAGGAAACCACGCGCGAGGCAGTCGGCGACTATGAGAGCCTGATTACGGTTACGATCGTGACGGAGAAGCAGACCCGCTCGCTATCGGGCACGGTGTTTGCCGACGGCCGCCCGCGCATCGTCAATATCAAGGGCATCCGCATGGACGCGGAGTTCGGGCCCTCGATGATCTACATCACCAACTTCGACAAGCCCGGCTTCATCGGCAAGTTCTCGTCCACCCTGGGCGAGGCCGGCATCAATATCGCCACCTTCCATGTCGGCCGCGAGGCGCCTGGCGGCAATGCCATCGCACTGATTGAGATCGACGGCGAATTGCCCGAGACCGTGCTTGCCAAGGTGCGCGCGCTGCCCCAGGTGCAGCAGGCCAAGCCGCTGCATTTTTGATTTCTAACGGCCTCATGCTGAGGAGCGCTCCGAAGGAGCGCGTCTCGAAGCATGGGGCGCCCCATCCTTCGAGACGGCCCTTCGGGCCTCCTCAGGATGAGGCGATACTAACCCTGCGTCCCCGCATCGAGCGTAAACAGCTCTTGCGGCTTTCCTACGCCGCGCAAGGCATAACGGCCGACCGAAACCAGTCGGCGCGCGTTGTCGCCGACCTTGGCGAAGGCGTCCGACACCAGCACCGGCTGCTCGGCCGAGCGGCACATGGTCGCGATGCGGCTGGTTTCGTTGACCGCCGGCCCGATCACCGTGAAGTCGAGCCGCTCGCGGCTGCCGACATTGCCGTAGAACACCTCGCCGATATGCAGCCCGAGATACAAGTCGGTCACCGGCAGTCCTTCCTGCCTGCGCTCTTTGTTGAGCGCCGCCACGCCGCGCTGCGCCGCGATCGCCGCGTTCAATGCCGCCGCGCAGGCGCTCTCGCGTCCACCGCTGGTAAAGATCGCCAGCGTGCCGTCGCCGATCAGCTTCAGGACGTCGCCGCCATGATCGTGAATGGCCGAGACCACCACGTCGGCATAATCGTTCAGCAGCGGGATCACCTGCTCGGGCGTAGTGTCAGTGATGCGCGTGAAGCCGCGCAGGTCGCTGAACCAGATGGCGGCCTCGATGCGCTCGGCCACCCCGCGCATGATGCGGCCGCTCAGCACGCGCTGGCCGGCGTCGCGTCCGAGATAGGTCTGCATCAGGTTGGCGGCGACGCGGGTCAGCGCCACCGATTTGATTGCCAGCGCCAGGAACGGCACCAAGCGCTCGAGCGTGGCGATGTGGTCGTCGCTGAAGCCTTGCAGTGCCCGCGTCGTCCACGACGAGTAGACGCAATCCATGTCGCCGAGCGCGCCTTCGGTGGCGAAGCGGTTGATGATCGCGACGTAGTCGGTCATGCCGGCGGAACGAAAATCCGGCAGCGTGCTGAATTCGTCGTCGCTCGCTTCGTTCAGCCGGCAGCGCAGCAGCGCCTCGCCGGTCTGCAGCATGCGATAGAACGGGCTGCGCCGCCAACGTTCGGCGGCTCGCGCCTGCGCGGCCTGGGCGGCGGCGTCGGCACGCGCGCCACCGAGCGCATTGACGGGGCCGGTGCGGCCGTAATCGAGCAGGGGCGCTTCACCCGCGACGTGGCCCCAGCGCACCAGGCGCCCTTCGTAGACGGGGTGCAGCGTGTCGATCAGCACCAGCGCGCGCGCGAGCGGCATGCCGGCCGCCACGCAGCGCTCGCAGAAGCCGGTGAGGATGGCGGTCTCCGGCTCGCCCGCCAGGCCCGCCTGCGTCAGCCAGCCCGCGATTTCGGCAAACTGGGCGTTGTTCATGGCCGCGGTAATATAGACGTGCCGGACCATCCTTCGCGACGCGGGACGGAGGTCATACGCGGATTCGTCGGCGAGCCTCTCGGAATCCGGCGTTGGTTTTTCAAATAATGGCTTAAGATCAGGTACTTGAAGCGAGTAGGAAACCTCGCGGGCCTTGCCTATGCCGTCCGCTTCCTTTATCCGAGGGTGGACCTGGCCGGTGGTACCCGGGTTCAAGTGTTCGGGCGCTGGCGTAGGGAAGCAGTCTGCATGGCCAATGTTGTGGTAGTCGGGTCGCAGTGGGGCGACGAAGGCAAAGGAAAGATCGTCGACTGGCTCTCCGAACAGGCCGACATCGTGGTCCGCTTCCAGGGCGGCCATAATGCGGGCCATACGCTGGTCATCGACAGCACCACCTACAAGCTGTCGCTGCTGCCCTCGGGTGTTGTGCGCGGGGGCAAGCTCTCGATCATCGGCAACGGTGTGGTGGTCGACCCGCAGGCGCTCATTGACGAGATCGCCCAGCTCAAAAAACAAGGTATCAGCGTGACTCCCGACAATCTGCGCATCGCCGAAAACGCGCCATTGATCCTGCCGCTGCATCGCGAACTCGAAGCGGTGCGCGAGGCCGACGATGCGGCTACCCGGATCGGCACCACCAAGCGCGGCATCGGGCCGGCCTATGAGGACAAGGTCGGTCGCCGCGCCATCCGTTTCATGGATCTCGCCGACTTGCCGGCGCTTTCGGCCAAGATCGAGCGGTTGCTCGCCCACCACAACGCGCTGCGCCGCGGCCATGATCTGGCGGAGATCAAGGCGGCTACGGTCTACGATGAACTCGCCGCGGTGGCGCCGAAGGTGCTGCCCTATATGGATTCGGTCTGGTCGCTGCTCGACGCCAAGCGGCGCGAGGGCAAACGCATCCTGTTCGAGGGCGCACAAGGCGCGCTGCTCGACATCGATCACGGCACCTATCCTTACGTCACCTCGTCCAACACCGTGGCAGCGCAGGCCGCCACCGGGTCCGGCCTCGGTCCCAACGCCATCAATTACGTGCTCGGCATCTGCAAGGCCTACACCACGCGGGTTGGCCTCGGGCCGTTCCCCACCGATCAGATGGACAACGCGATCGGCACCACGCTGGGCGAGCGCGGCCATGAATTCGGCACGGTCACCGGACGGGCCCGCCGCTGCGGCTGGTTCGACGCCGTGCTGGTGCGCCAGACCGTGCGCACCTGCGGCATCGACGGGCTGGCGCTCACCAAGCTCGATATCCTCGACGGCTTCGACGAGATAAAGGTCTGCACCGGCTACAGGCTCGACAGCCGCACCATCGACTACCTGCCCGCCGGCGAGCGGGCGCAGGCACTGGTGGAGCCGGTCTACGAGACCATCGACGGCTGGAAAGAGCCGACCGCGCGCGCTCGTTCCTGGGCGCAATTACCGGCGCAGGCCATAAAATACGTGCGCCGAATTGAGGAACTGGTCGGCTGCCCGGTGGCGCTGCTCTCGACTAGCCCGGAGCGCGAGGACACAATCCTGATGAAGAACCCGTTCGAGTAATATGCGGCGAAAAATGGACACGAAGTTAATTCACGTGACATGCAATGGCTGACTATCATCCGCTGATCTCCCGTGCCGTCACCGGCCTCGAAAGCAATACGGGCGAGAATCGCCGCGTGCTGTATGAGCGCGCACGTGCGGCGCTGGTCAACCAATTGCGCAGCGTCGATCCCCCGCTCGAGGAATCCGACATTACGCGCGAGCGGCTGGCGCTGGAGGAGGCTATCCGCAAGGTCGAGGCCGACGCCACCAAGCATGCGTGGCCCGACGAGCAGGCGGGCGCGCCGCAAGAGCGGCCGTTCGTGCCGCGCGACCAGGGACTGCGCGGCTTCCGTGAATCCATGGCCGAGGCCGACAATCTGGGGGGCGCCGCGGTACTGGCCCGCCGGTCGGCGCGCGAATTCTACGAGGCCGTGCCCGACGATCAGCGGCCGCGCGTCGATGAGGGGAAGGCCGGTCCCGGCGTGCATTATTTCGAGCCGCCCGCGGCCGAGCAGCCGCCGGTCAGCGAGCCGGACATGGTTGAGGAGGCGCCGCCGCCTGCGCGACCGCACGAACGGCTCGAAGATGCGTTGCAGCCGACGCCGTCCTATGACGCGCACGAGCACCACGAGCACTATGTGCCGCCGGTTCGGTCGCGCGGCCGCATCGTCAAGCTGGTGCTGCTGCTCTTGGTGATCGCGGGGCTTGCCGGCGCCGGCTACTGGCAGCGCAACACGATCTTGACCATGGTGGCGAGCCTGCGCAGCACAACGCCGCCGAAGCTGCCACCGGTTGCAGTGCCGCCTACCCGTCCAAAGATCGCCGACCGCATCGGCGAGAGCAACGCCAAATTCACTACGGCAACCGCGCCAGCTGCCGCGGTGGCGCAGAAGGTCGTGCTCTACGACGAGGATCCGGGCGATCCCAAGGGCAAGCGTTACGTCGGCTCGGCGATCTGGCGCACGGAAACCGTCTCGCCCGGCCAGGGGCTGGCGCCGGAACTGGCGGTGCGCGCCGACGTAGAGATCCCCGAACGCCACATGCGCATGACCTGGTCATTGCGGCGCAACACCGACAAGGCACTGCCGGCCAGCCACACCATCGAGGTCCAGTTCACGCTGCCGGCGGATTTCGACCAGGGCGGCATCGGCAACGTGCCGGGCGTGCTGATGAAGTCGGGCGAAGAGGCGCGCGGCGTCCCGCTCGCCGGCCTGGCCGTGAAGGTGACCAACGGTTATTTCCTCATCGGCCTGTCGGCGGTGGACATTGACAAGCAGCGCAACATTCAGATGCTCAAGGATCGCGACTGGCTCGACATCCCGATCGTCTACACCAGCGGCAAGCGCGCCATCCTGGCGGTGGAAAAAGGCACCCCCGGCCAGCGCGCCTTCGAGGAAGCGTTCCGGGCGTGGGGCGAGTAG
>CAYLMY010000042.1:0-5670 GCA_964384635.1 uncultured Undibacter sp. | reverse complement strand
AGGCACCCCCGGCCAGCGCGCCTTCGAGGAAGCGTTCCGGGCGTGGGGCGAGTAGGACGTTTAACGCACCGCCGCGCGCGGCGCCGGCGCTGCGTGCGCGAGCAGCCCGTTGCGGGTTTCGCTGTTGAGATGATTCAGCACGCCGACGAAAATCGCCAAGCCGAAGATAGAAATCGCGAAGGCGACGACGCCGATCGCCAGCATGCGGTTCTTCGGCCGCGCCTGCGCCACCAGCTCGGCGCCGGTGGTGGGATAGCGCAAACCGGCGGAATTCGACGCCGACCAGGCGAGCCGCTGCTCGTCGGCGCGCGTCTCCTGCACGCCCCAGAGATGGATGACGAGGATCGCCGCCAGCAGGCACATCATGCTGCTCGGCACCCAGATGATGAAGCCGCCGATCAGCTCGTCGGTTAGCGGCCTGGTCTCGAACAGGCGGCCGGCCACGTCATAGGCCGCATAAAGCACCTCGCTCTTGAGCGTGGTGTAGGCACCAAGCCCGATCTGCGAGAGCGTGACGATCCACAACATCATCAGCCGCGTGCCGTAGGAGAGCCCCATCGGCGGCGGCCGCATGTCGAAGACGCGCCACCAGAACAGCAGGCCAGCGGCGAGCATGGTCACGTGCATGGTGTAGTGGATGCCGTCGTTCAGGATTGCGGCGTTGTGATAGGGCGGGTATTGCCAGACGTAGAGCGCGGCGATGAACAGCAGCGTCACCACTGTCGCGTTAATGAGGAACGAAAAAATCCGGCGCAGCACACCGCTGCCGGCGAACGGCGCCAGCGCGCCGTGCCGCAGCGCGGACGGCAATCCGCTGATCAACATCGCCTGCGGCGCCGAAAGCGCGATCAGCATGGGCCCGATCATGCGCAGCAGCATGTGCTGGATCTGGTGCATCCAGAACAGGTGGTCAGCCATGCCGTCGATCGGCGACTCCAATGACAGGAACACCGCCGCCACGCCGGCGAAAAAAGCGCCGTGCCGCCACTGCCGCAGGCGATCGCCGGTGGCCGGCCGCCGCATAATGCCGGCGGCATAAACCAGGCAGGCTAGAAGCGTCATGATGACGATGTCGGGCTCGAACTCCCAGCGGTTCCACGCGATGTCGTCGGCATGCGCTTCGCCGGCATGCGCCCAGGCCACGGTGCTGAACAGCAAGAGCGCAAGGCCAGTCAGCGGCGCGCCGATGCGGCGGATGAGCTTATGAGCAGGAGAAGCGGCGGCGCCAGGCAAGAGGGCCTCTTAGTGTTCCATCAGCGCCCCGCCGCCCGCTTGGTAGACCCTTGGGCCGTATGAATCAATGTCTATGCGCTTCGGATTCTGCGGTCGCTTCCGCTCTCAAGGCCGCCAAAAAAACGGCCGGGCAATTGGCCCGGCCATGAACATGACGATGGTGACGTCGTCTGGAATTTACTGCGCCGCGATGGCGTCCGCTTGCGACGGCTGCTCCATGGCGGCGATGCGGGTTTTCACCGCCTTCTGCACTTTCTCGAAGGCGCGCACCTCGATCTGGCGCACGCGCTCGCGTGAAACGCCGAACTCGCTCGCCAGATCCTCGAGCGTAACCGGGTCGTCGGCCAGGCGCCGCGCCTCGAAGATGCGCCGTTCGCGCTCGTTCAGCACGTCGAGCGCGCCGATCAGCGCCTCGTGGCGGTTGTCCTTTTCCTCGCTCTCGGCCAGCAGCCGCTCCTGGCTGGGCGCTTCATCGACCAGCCAGTCCATCCATTCGCCCGAGTCGCCTTCCTCGCGGATCGGCGCGTTGAGCGAAGCGTCGCCGCCGAGCCGGCGGTTCATGTCGACCACGTCCTGCTCGGTGACGCCGAGGCGCTTGGCGATCAGCTTGACCTGATCGGGCCGCATATCGCCTTCCTCGAGCGCGGAAATCTTGCTCTTGGCCTTGCGCAGGTTGAAGAACAGCTTCTTCTGGTTGGCGGTGGTGCCCATTTTCACCAGCGACCATGAGCGCAGGATGTATTCCTGGATCGCGGCTTTAATCCACCACATGGCATAGGTGGCCAGCCGGAAACCCTTCTCGGGCTCGAAACGCTTGACCGCCTGCATCAGGCCGACATTGCCTTCCGAGACCACCTCGGCGATCGGCAGGCCGTAACCGCGATATCCCATGGCGATCTTGGCGACCAGGCGGAGGTGGCTGGTGACGAGCTTGTGCGCGGCTTCACGGTCGCCGTGCTCACGCCAGCTGCGCGCCAGCATGTATTCTTCCTGCGGTTCCAGCATGGGGAACCGGCGGATTTCTTCCAAATAGTGTGACAGGCCGGATTCGGCCTTGAGTGCCGGCAACGCGGCTGAACGGGCCATGACAGCGCCCTCCTTAATTTGCCCCCGATAATCGGCAGGCTGGTATTGCCGCCGCTCCCCGAGCCGACGGCTCACATTCCGATCTCGCAACTGCAACATACCGGAGCAAACAGGCGAAATAAAGTGTCCGCCTGTCACGTCGCCGTGACTCCATATAAGCTCTTGGGTTCATTGAGCTATTGAGGTCGCTCGCGGCCGTCTGCAACGAAGGCATCGCGTAAACGACGCAAATCGCCCGGCAATTCCAACCGGAATGCCAGATTCTCTGCGGTTTCGGGGTGTTTGATAGCCAGTAGATAGGCATGCAGGGCCTGTCTCTCAAGACCCTCCAGCGCGGCCCGCGCCTGCGGGCCGAGCCGGCTGGCCTTGGTCTTGAAGCCGGCGCCATAGGTCTCATCGCCTAGGATCGGATGGCCGATATGCGCCAGATGCACCCGAATCTGGTGGGTGCGGCCGGTCTCTAGCGTGCAGGCCAAGAGGCTCGCTACCGGCTTGCCGTCGGCGCCGGTGAAGCGCTCCAACACCTGCCAATGGGTGACAGCTTCACGTCCGCCTTCGCGCACCGCCCGCTTGTCGCGGGCATGCGGGTGGCGATCGAGCGGCGCGTCAATCGTGCCGCGTGGGCGGTCGGGCGCGCCCCAGACGAAGGCGAGATAGCCGCGCTCAAGCCCGCTTTCGGTCTTGTGTTCGAACTGCTTGCTGAGCGCGCGGTGGGCCTTGTCGGTCTTGGCCACAACCATCAGCCCGCTGGTGTCCTTGTCGAGCCGGTGCACGATGCCCGGCCGCTTGACGCCGCCGATGCCGGACAGGCTGTCGCCGCAATGGGCGATCAGCGCGTTGACCAGCGTGCCCTTGGCGTGGCCGGCGGCCGGATGCACCACCAGTCCCGGCGGCTTGTCGATCACGATCAGCGCGTCGTCTTCGTAGACAATATTGAGTGGAATATCCTCGCCCGCGGGCAAGGCCGGCTCGGGCGGCGGCAACGTCACGGCGATGCTGTCGCCGGAATTGACGCGCGTTGCCGGATCGCGGATCGTGCGGCCGTCGATCGCCACCTGCCCGTCGAGGATCAGCGCCTTCAGGCGTGAGCGCGACAGCGCCGGCACGCGCGCGGCCAGCACGCGGTCAAGCCGATCGCCCGCCTCCTCGGCGGCAATTCTGATTGTCTCGGTGACGCTGTCCGGCATTAGGTCTCACGCGGATGTCCGACGAAAAGTCTCTCAATCCCGAAGCCGAGCGCGCTATCGCAAAAGTGCGCCGGCTGATGATGATCGCCAGCGTGACCACGTTTCTCGCGGTCGCCGCCGTATTGGTTGTCATCGGCTACCGCGTTTTTCACCTGGGGGGAAGCGCGGCCCCGCCATCGGCCTTCGTGGACGTGACCACGGCGTTGCCGGCCGGCGCCAAGGTGCTTTCAACCGCGGTCGGCAGCGACCACATCGTGGTGACCATCGAGGTTGGCGGCGCGATCGAATTGCGCACCTTCGATCCCGATACGCTCAAGCCGCTCGGCCGATTACGTCTCGCCCCGAAGCCATAAACCCGCGTATTCCCGCGTAAGCGGGAATCCAGTTCTTTGGCCGTGGGTCCCCGCCTTCGCGGGGACGAACGGAAAACTTAAAGCGCCCTGATCTTCTCCAGCACCGGCAACAGATAGCCGATGAATTTCTCCGGGTCCTCGCTCATCGGGAAATGCCCGAGGTCCTTCATGATGGTGGCGGGCGCGCCGGTGCGTTCGGCGATCGCCAGCGTTGCTTCCGTGGTGCAAGAATAATCGTATTCGCCGGTCAGCAGGAACAGCGGACAGCGCGTGATGTCGATCTCGCCGAGCTTGTCTCGCACGTCGCCATCCTTGGTGGTGTAGAAATAGAGGTCGCCCTTGAACACGCCGGGCCCGCTTTGCATGTAATGCCACAGCGTTTCCCAGCGGCCGGCGTCGGGCGCGGTCGGCGCCACCAGGCCGGACACCACGCCGGCGCAGACCATGCCGCCGTGCACGTCGGGCCGGTTGAGCCAGGACAGATCGTAATAGGCTTCCGCATAGGGCGCCGACTCCAGGCCGATCAGCGCGCGGAAACGATCGGGATGCTGGTGCGCGAGATGCAGCACGATGCGCCCGCCGATCGAGCAGCCCATGGCCACCGGCTTGTCGAGTTCGAGCGCTTCGCAAACGTCTAGGATCAGCTTTATGTAATCGGGCGCGCTCAGCTGGTATTCGCGCTCCTGCCAGCCGGCGGGCGGCGAGGTCTTGCCGTGCCACGGCATGTCGAAGGCAATGACGCGGAAATGGCCGGTCACACGCTTGTCGTTCATCAGGCCGCGATACTGGCGCGTGTCGGCGCCGGCGGTGTGCAGGCAGAGCAGGGGAATCCCATCACCCGCCTCCTCGACATAAAGCCGGTGCGGTTCGCCCAGCAGCGTGCAGGGCAGGTAGCGGCCGGCGATCGGCTCGAAACGCGGGCTCATCGCTTGCCCTGCCTTTCTCCGCCTTCTTTGCGCGGCGCGGCCAGCACGTCCTTGAAATAGAGCAGGTTGGCCATGAACGGATGCAGATCGCCCTCCACCCGCATCAGTTTCTGCTTCACCAGCGCGAACACGTCGTTGAAGCCGATTGGCGGCAACGGCTGCCAGAATTTCTGCCAGACGTCGCGCGGCGCCCGCAGGGCGAAGCTGTAGTCGGGCGTGATGAAGGGCCCGCGCGTCACGTTTGTGATGCGGCCCTCCTGCACGCGGATCAAAGTGTCGGCGTTGTCGATGGCGAGCAGGAAGGTGGTATCGACGAAGCGGCCGCGCCGGACCAGCTTTTCGTCGGCGTTCACGAGGCGGGCGATGGTGTCGAGCATGCGGGATAGCTCCGGCTGGCGCGCATGATCCCGAAAAAGCCTGTCCCCGACTCGATCGGGAATGGGTACCGGTTTTCTGACAAGATCATGCGCAGGCAGAAAGACCGAAATAGAGTGGGGTTTTGCGGCCGCCCGGGCAAGCTTGCGCCCTTAGTCGATCGAGGCTATTTCGGGGGCCTTGGCCTCAAGCTCCCTTCGTCTAGCGGTCTAGGACGCGGCCCTCTCAAGGCTGAAACACGGGTTCGATTCCCGTAGGGAGCGCCAAGGACGCCGCATTCCTTCAACAGAGCCGGTTTTTTTCGGGCCCCGCTCCACAGTCCGCGCTTTGGGGCTGCGCCAAATCGACTATCATCGGCGCCGGCTTTTGATTCATCTTGCAACTCCGGTTGGACAATATTTGGCGCCGGCAGACCCGACCCCGTTAGGCGACGACCGCCGCCCGATCATGGTGGTGAGCCATGAACGCTCCGGCACGCATTTCATGATGAACACGCTGGCGGCTTGTTTC
>CAYLMY010000041.1:7863-18855 GCA_964384635.1 uncultured Undibacter sp. | reverse complement strand
CGCCGGAAATTTCCAGCGCGTAGGCGTGCTCGTCGGTGACCGACGGGAAGGCGATCTCTTCCCAGCCCTTGCCGACTGGAAATCCGCCGTCGTCGAAATAGCCGCCGGCGCCAGCTTCGGCGAAGCCGATCAGCGGCACGTTCGAGATCGCCGCCTTGCCGCTGTCGGTGAGCAGGCTGATGAAAGTGTCGACCTTGGTACCGGTGGCTTGCAGCGCTTTCGCCACCGATTCGGTCGAAGGCCAGCGCGGCCGGCCTTCCGGCGTGATGCGCTTGGACTTGTTGAAGGTGGTGGGGTCGAGGCCCGACTTCTTGGCAAGCCCGGAAGGGCTGAGCTTGGCGCGCGCGGCCAGTCGGTCGAGGGCGTTCCAGATCTGGTTGTGGGTGAGCATGGCCACGGGTCAAATCTCCGGCGAATCTCTTAAGACTCTTCTGCACGACATAGGAATATAACCTTGAATTACCCTCCTTTCGCAATACCTTCCTTCGCCCGGCCCGATTGAGCTTGAACAGGCCGCTTTGACCTTGAATAAGCCGCGTCCGCCGATAGGCTCAAAAAACACCTCAACCTGGAGCCGCCGCCGGTGATTGGTCTTTTCGACCGCCTGTCGCGCCCGCTGATGCGGGCCCTCGACCCGGAGGACGCTCATGCCCTGGCTATCAAGGCCTTGCGTTATATGCCGCTTTCGCGGGCGGCGCCGGATGCGCCCGCGCTTGCCGTGCGCGCTTTCGGGCTGAATTTCCCCAATCCGGTCGGGCTCGCCGCCGGTTTCGACAAGAACGCTCAGGTGCCGGACGCCCTGCTGCGCCTTGGATTCGGCTTCGTGGAGGTCGGCACCGTCACCCCGCGCGCGCAGGCCGGCAATCCGCGCCCGCGCCTGTTCCGGCTCGAAACGGATGACGCGGTGATCAACCGCCTCGGCTTCAACAATGAGGGCGCACCGGCCATGCTGGCCCGGCTCGCCGCGCGCGCCCGCGCGCACGAAGGCGGCATTGTCGGCGTCAATATCGGCGCCAACCGCGATTCGGCCGACCGCGCCGAGGACTATGTGCGGCTGATCGAAAGCTTCGCCGCCGTCGCCGGCTATTTCACCGTCAACATCTCCTCGCCCAACACACCCGGCCTGCGCGACCTGCAGCAGGCGAGCGCGCTCGATGGCCTGCTCGCCCGCGTGATCGACGCGCGCGAGCGCGTACGCCCGCGCGCCGGCCCGACGCCGGTGCTGCTCAAGATCGCGCCCGACCTCACGCTCAGCGAGCTCGACGACGTGGTCGGCATCGCGCGCAAGCATCGCGTCGACGGCATGATCGTTGGCAATACGACGGTCACGCGTCCGCCCTCGCTGCGCGAGCGCGGCAGGGGCGGCGAAGCGGGCGGGCTGTCGGGCCGGCCGCTGTTCAAGCTGGCGACCCGCGTGCTGGCGGAAACCTTCGTGCGCGCCGAGGGTGCCTTCCCGTTGATCGGCGTCGGTGGCATCGACTCTGGTCCGACTGCTATCGCCAAGATCAAGGCCGGCGCCACGCTGGTGCAGCTCTATACGGGCCTCGTGTTCCGCGGCCTCGCGCTGCTGTCGGAGATCAAGGCCGATCTGGCGGCGGCGCTCAAGCGTGGACACCGCGACTCGCTCGCCGCCATGGTCGGCGTGGACGCCGCCGAGATGACGGCGGAAAGCTGGCCGGTATGAGAATGCCGCGCCTTTGCTGGATCGCCTTGCTCGCCGTGCTGGCGTTTCCGGCCGCCGCCCATGACATCGACCCGCATCATCTGCCGCTCGGCGACGGCAAGATTTCGCAAGGCCCCAAGGCCGGCTATATCTGGGCGTGCCACACCAATCCGAATGGCGGCGGCGCCTTCCGTGACGGGCCATGGATCGACAAAAAATCCGGCACCTTCGACTTCACCGCCAAGACGGCCGTGCGTGGCTCGGTGCGCTGGCCGCACAAATTCTCCGTCACACGCGTCGGCGACAAGCGTGTGCTTACGTCCAATGATTATCCGAATCACCGGACCGGCATTTTCCCGATTGCGCGCAACGATCCTGCGTACCAGTTCGACCGCAATCCCAATCGCATCACGCGCCAGAACGTCCGCATAGAACTGCCCGCCGATCCCAAACTGGCGGCGCAGCCACAGTGTGCGCCCAATGTGGTCGGAATTCTGTTGTCGGGCGTTGCGCTGTTCAACGCGCTCGATGATCCTGGCCGCGACGCGCTCGCCCACGAAACGCAGGACAGTTGCCAAGGCCACCCGCAGCGGACCGGCACCTATCACTATCACAGTCTCACCAGTTGCCTGAAAGACAAACCGGGACCTGACGGCAATTCGCCGTTGGTCGGCTATGCGCTTGACGGCTTCGGCATCTTCGGCAGTTACGAGAATGGCCGTCAGCTAACCAGCGCCGATCTCGACGGCTGTCACGGCCGCACCAGCGTGATCGCGTGGGATGGACGCAAGGTCGCCATGTATCACTATGTGGCGACGGTCGACTTTCCTTACACGGTCGGCTGCATGCGCGGCGCCTACGACCGCGCGCTGGTACGGAATATCGGCGGCGGTGGTCCACCCCATCGGCGCGGTCCGCCGGGTGGTCCAGGTGGACGTCGCGGTCCGCCGGGAATGGGGCCGCCGCCCGGTGGCCCGCCGCCACGCTGAAATTACTTTCCTCTGGGCGCGTTGACCAGCCGCATCACCAGCCAGATCGGGATTACGATCACGGCGCCGAGCAGGAAATAGCGCCACAGCCACTTCACGGCGTCGAAGCCCATGTTCCAGATGGTGCGGATCAGCCGTTCCACGCTTTGGAGAATATTCCACGGATCGAGCCCGAGCGCGGTCAGCACGACGCCGACCAGGATCGACACCAGCACCAGCCGGCCCAGCACCGCCAGCGGCGAGCCACCGAAGATCCGCGTCACGGTGTCGTTGCTCATAGGGGCCTCTTCTCGGGTGGTCCGTTCCTGGGTCATGAACACAGCCTAGCACATTGCCGCGCGCAGGTTTCAGATATGCCTTAGAATCGCGGAATGGAACCCGCAACTGCGCTTGATCTAGCTGAGACCGCGCCGCTGCTGCCGGATATTTTCGCCCGCTGGTTCGCCAGCCGTGGTTGGGCCCCGCGCGCGCACCAGCTGGAATTGCTGGCCAAGGCGCGCGATGGCCGCTCCGTGCTGCTGATCGCGCCTACCGGCGGCGGCAAGACGCTGGCCGGTTTCCTGCCGACGCTGGTGGAACTCACCAGCCCGCGCAGCGGTGCCAAGCTCGTCTCCGCCGGCCGTGACGTCCGCCAATCGCAGGGCCTGCACACGCTCTACCTCTCCCCGCTCAAGGCGCTGGCGGTGGACATCGCCCGCAATCTGGAAATCCCGGTCAAGGAGATGGGCCTGCCGGTGAAGCTGGAGACACGCACCGGCGACACGCCCGCTTCCAAGCGCCAGCGCCAACGCCGCTATCCGCCGGACATCCTGCTGACCACGCCCGAGCAATTGGCCTTGCTGCTGGCTTCCGCCGACGCGCCCTATCTGTTCGGCACGCTCAAACGCGTGGTACTGGACGAACTGCATTCGCTGGTGACGTCCAAGCGCGGCGATCTGCTGTCGCTCGGCCTCGCGCGCTTGTTTGCGCTGGCGCCGCAGCTCACCACCGTCGGCCTGTCGGCGACCGTGGCCGAGCCCGACGATCTCTGCCGCTTCCTGGTGCCGCAGCCGCCGGGCGCGCAAGCGCGCGCCGATCTGGTCGTGGCGCAAGCCGGCGCCCAGCCGCAGGTCGTCATGCTCGATACGCAGGAGCGTCTGCCCTGGGCCGGTCATTCGGCGCTGCATGCGCTGGGCGAAATCTACGCGCTGATCAAGACCCATAAGACCACGCTGGTGTTCGTCAATACCCGCAGCCAGGCCGAATTCCTGTTCCAGGAATTGTGGCGCGGCAACGACGACAATCTCGCCATTGCGCTGCATCACGGCTCGCTCGACGTCGCGCAACGCCGCAAGGTCGAGGACGCCATGAGCAGCGGAAAATTACGCGCGGTCGTCTGCACCTCCTCGCTCGATCTCGGGGTCGACTGGGGCGACGTCGATCTCGTCATCAATGTCGGCGCGCCGAAGGGCGCCTCGCGGCTGCTGCAACGCATTGGCCGTTCCAACCACCGGCTGGACGAGCCGTCCGAAGCCGTGCTCGTCCCCGCCAATCGTTTCGAGGTGCTGGAATGCCGCGCCGCGCTCGATGCGGTGGCGGAGAACGCGCAGGACACGCCCGCGGCGCGTACCGGTGCTTTGGACGTGCTGGCGCAGCACATCCTCGGCCGCGCCGTTGGGGAGCCGTTCCTGGCCGACGCGCTATACGACGAGGTGCGCGCCGCCGCGCCTTATGCGTCGCTGGCGCGCGCCGATTTCGACAACGCGGTCGATTTCGTCGCCACCGGCGGCTACGCGCTGAAGGCTTACGAGCGCTTCGCCAAGATCCGGCAAGGCAAGGACGCCCGCTGGCGCATCACCCATCCGCGCGTGGCGCAACGCTACCGCATGAATGTCGGCACCATTGTGGAAGCCGACATGCTGAAGGTGCGGCTAGTGCGCTCACGCGCCAGCGGCGCCATGATCCCGCGCGGCGGGCGCATTCTGGGCGAGGTCGAGGAATATTTCATCGAGATGCTGTCGGTGGGCGACACCTTCGTGTTCGCCGGCGAGATATTGAAATACGAGGCGCTGGTCGAGGACGAGGTCTATGTCTCGCGCTCGGCTGCCACCGATCCGAAGGTGCCGGCTTACGAAGGCGGCAAGTTTCCGCTCTCGACCTATCTGGCCGCGCGCGTACGCGCCATCCTGGCGCAGCCGCAGAGCTGGCGCGCGCTGCCCGATCAAGTGCGCGAGTGGCTGGAAATCCAGCAATGGCGCTCGCTGCTGCCGGGCACGGGCGATCTGCTGGTCGAGACCTTCCCGCGCGCCGCCAAATATTATCTGGTCTGCTATCCGTTCG
The DNA here is from genome assembly GCA_964384635.1 of uncultured Undibacter sp. Classification (GTDB taxonomy): domain Bacteria; phylum Pseudomonadota; class Alphaproteobacteria; order Rhizobiales; family Xanthobacteraceae; genus Pseudolabrys. The sequence continues at coordinate 13,884 of CAYLMY010000041.1, read as the reverse complement.
AGGGCCGGCTCGCGCACCAGACGCTCGGCATGCTGCTGACGCGCCGGCTCGAGCGCGAGCGCCTCAAGCCGCTCGGCTTCGTCGCCAATGAATATGCGCTGGCCGTCTGGGGCCTGGGCGACGTCGCCTTGCACATCAAGCGGGGCGACCTCTCGCTTGCTCAGTTGTTCGACCAGGACATGCTGGGTGACGATCTGGAGGCGTGGCTGGCCGAATCCGCGCTGATGAAGCGTACTTTCCGCAGTTGCGCCATCATCGCCGGCCTGATCGAGCGGCGCTTTCCCGGCGAGGAGAAGTCGCGCCGCCAGCTCACGATATCCACAGACCTCGTCTATGACGTGCTGCGCAAGCATCAGGGAGATCATATTCTGCTGCGGGCGGCGCGCGCCGACGCGGCAAGCGGCCTGCTCGACATCAGGCGCCTGGGCGAAATGCTCTCGCGCATCCGGGGGCGAATCGTTCATAAAGCGCTCGACCACGTCTCGCCGCTCTCGGTTCCGGTGCTACTCGAGATCGGGCGCGAGACGGTCTACGGCGAGGCGGCCGATTCGCTGCTGGCCGAAGCGGCCGATGAACTGGTGAAGGAGGCGATGCGGTGAACCTGGCGGCACGGCGTGCAGCGCCAAATCGGGATGAGGCTATCGCCGTCGCCGGCGTCGCGCTGACCGCCGACCCCGATGGCGCTTTATACTGGCCCGAGCAAGGGTTGCTGGCGGTCGCCGATCTGCATCTGGAGAAAGGCTCGAGCTTTGCGGCGCGTGGGCTGCTGCTGCCGCCCTACGACACCGCGGCGACGCTTTTGCGGCTCGCCCGCTTGATCGGCTATTACGCCCCGCGCTGCGTGGTCGCGCTCGGCGACAACTTCCACGATGGCGGCGGCCCAGCGCGGCTGTCGCACGACGACCGCGACAATCTTAACGTGCTGCAGTGCGGGCGCGATTGGATCTGGCTTACCGGTAATCACGATCCCGAGCCGGCGCCGACCATCGGCGGAATGTTCTGCGACACGCTCACGCTCGGCGCCTTGACCTTCCGCCACGAGCCGAGCGGCGCCGCCGGCGAAATCGCCGGACATCTGCATCCGGTAGCGCGCGTTGCGTTTCGCGGCCGTGCAGTCAGCCGCCGCTGCTTTGCGGCGGACGCAACGCGCATGGTGATGCCGGCCTTCGGCGCCTTCACCGGCGGCCTTAATGTGCGCGCCGCCGCTTTCGCCGATCTGTTCGGTACTCTCGCCTTCACCATCCACATGCTGGGCGAGGGCCGGCTCTATGCCTTCGCCGCCGAGCGCTGCCTGGCGGATTGATGGCTTTCCTTTGTCATGCGCGGGACAAGCCCGGCCATGACAACGCTCGCTAATCGCGCCGGAACACAACGCTGGCGAGCCAGCCGATCAGCAACGCCATTATCGCTGTGGCGATGCCGTAGAGCAGACCATAGTCGGCCGCCGCGTCGGCGACGTATTGCTCGAAGCCGGTCTTGATCACCTCCAGCGCCGAATTGGTACGCGCCACCAGAGCGCCGCCAGCGAACAGCTTGACGTCGATCGCGTAGCTGCCGGTCGGTGCGTCCGCTGGCAGCGGGATGGCGACGCGGAACACGGTCGGCGTCAGGAAGGTCACCGCCTTGGGGGATTCGCGGTACAAGCCTTTGTCGCTTTCCAGCCGCACGAACGCCACCCGGAACGGATCGTTGCGTACGGTGTCGGCGATATCCGGCCCGATACGCTGGGGCAGAATGAAATTGTCGAGGCCGATCTGCAGCCGCAGCAAGGTCTGTTCGTTGGCGATCTCGGCCACCGGGCGGTTGCTCAGGATGGCGAGATATGACGGCACGCGCACGAATTCGCGTGAATTGACGTTGACCCAAATGCCCAGCACGCGCCCCTTGCGCCGGGTTCGGAAGGTTTCGCGCGGGCCGGTCACGGTCGCCACCAAGTCATAGCCGGAACGCAGCGTTGTCTTGCCGCTGTCGGGCTCGATGCTGCCGAACAGCACCAGATCCTCGCCGGTGAAGTTCGACGTCACCTGCACCCGGTGGTTCGACAGCGATACCACCAGCCGTTCGGCGGCGGCCGGTCGCGCGCCGCCCGCGATCAGAACCAGAAGGAGCGTGTAAACGAGCCGCCGCATCATCCAACCCTGATGTGTCGTATGGAGTAGAGGTCTTCGGGCCGCACCACCAGGTCATAGGCGAAACGCAGGCCTACCAGCAGCACCAGCACGCCGAGCAGCAGGCGCAGGTACTCGCCGCGCATGTTCTGCCCGGCACGGACGCCGAACTGGGCGCCGACCACGCCGCCGATCATCAGGATCAACGCCAGGGGGGCGTCGACCAGATGATCGGCTGCCGCGTGCATGACGGTCGCCGTCATCATGGTCACGAGAGTCAGCAGCATTGAGGTGCCGATCACCGTTATGGTCGGCACCCGCAGCAAATAGATCAGCATCGGCACCAGCATGAAGCCGCCGCCGACGCCGAGCACGGCGCCCAGAAAGCCGATGATCCACCCGATCACCCATACCGGTATGACCGAAACGTAGATGCGCGAGCGCTTGAACCGCATTTTGAGCGGCAAGCCATGAATCCAGGTATGGCTGCCGGGCCGGCGCCGGTCGGCCGGCTCGCCATGGCGGGCACGGTTGATGGCACGCAGCCCCTCGGTAATCATCAATACGCCGACCACGCCGAGCAATGTCACATAGGAGAGCCCGATGATCAGATCCAACTGGTCGGCGGCGCGCAGCAGCGTGAACAGCCAGACGCCGATCAGCGCGCCGGTGGTGCCGCCGACCAACAGCATCATGCCGAGAACGAGGTCGATCGTGCCGCGCCGCCAATGGGCAAGAAAGCCGCTAAACAGCGAGGCGGCGATTTGCGGCGCTACGCTGGCCACCACCACCGCCGGCGAGATGCCGATGAAAATCAGCAGCGGCGTCATTAGGAAGCCGCCGCCGACGCCGAACATGCCGGAAAGGAAGCCGACCGCCAGTCCCATCCCAATCACCAGCAAGACATCTACCGGCAGGTCAGCGATTGGGAGATAGATTTGCACGAGAGGGCCGTCCGACGTTCGAGGCCGATGTCCCAATACGCGCCGCTTCACTTTGCGGTCAACACCGCGGCGCGCGGAACCCTGGCGACACTGGCCGATGAGTCGGGACGATTGTAGCGATGAAAACGCGCGCGATCACCTCTCAGGGCAAAAGGCCGCGCTTGTTCACCGTTTTCCTATGGTGAAGGAGCCGAGTGACAGCGGCGCGTGCGACGGTTGGTGCGTTTGCGGCAGCGCCTTGGCTTTGGGCGGCGAGGCTGGCGCGCTGCTGGCGTTATCCCAGCCGCCTTGCGGCTTCGGCACGGCGGTCGCCGTCTTCGGCTGCGGCTCGACCTTGAAGGTCTTGACCGCCTGCTGGGCGGCGGCCAGCGCCGTGGCGTCGAGGTGGGAGGCGACTTCGTCGCGCTTCCTGGCGCTTTCCTGGTCGCCCTGGGCGGCGGCCAGCGCGAACCATTTATAGGATTCGGCGAAGCTTTTCTCGGTGCCGAGGCCGCGCGCGGTAAGCACGCCGAGATTGTACTGGCTGTCGGCAATGCCCCGCAGCGCCGCCTGGTGGAACCATTTCACCGCCGCGTTGTAGTCGGGGTTGCCGTCGGCGCCCTCGGCATAGAGCACGGCCAGATTATGCATGGCCTTGCCGTGGCCCTTGGCGGCGGCGGCGAGGTAGAGCTGGCGGGCCCGCCCAAGGTCCTTTTTCACGCCCTGGCCTTTTTCCAGCATGCTGGCGTAACGGAATTGCGCCGGCGCCAGGCCATGGCTCGCCGCCCGCGCGAACCAATGCACCGCTTCCCTCAGATTGACCGGCACGCCGCGGCCTTCAGCGAAGCGCAGGGCCACCTCATAGGCGGCGCCGGCGTCGCCGGCCATGGCCGCGTTGCGTAGACGCACCCCGCCGATGGCGAGCGGCAGGTGGTCCTCGCCTGACGGCGCCGGCCTGCCCGCGGCGCTGGGCTGATTGGCGGCGCCCGGGATCGATCCGGTGGCGTCGCCTTTCGTCGCGGGTGGCGCTGCGCGCGGGGCCGGCGGCGCGTTCAGGGCCGGCGGGTTGAGCAGGGACGGCGCGCCCAGGGCCGAAGGGTCGAACAGGGGCGGCGCGCCTTGCGCCGTAGCGTTGAAACTGGGCGACGGTGAGGTCGACATCATGCCGGTGCCAGCCGGCGCGGCGAGCGGCGGGACCACCGGCATTGGCGGAGCGCTGGCGGCATGGCTCTGAGCCTCATTCGGGGCGGCGTCGCGGGCGGCGGTATCGATCTTGCTCGTTTCGGCTTTGCCGGTCTTGGCGGCTTCGCTCTTGGGGGCGCCGCCGAGGTGGAGCACTTTGCCCGCGATCTGGAGCCCGCCGACCACCACGGCGATGATGCTTGCCGCGATGAACAGCGATTTCGCGCGCTTCATGAGCTTGGTGCGAAGCGGGGTTGGTCCGGGGTCTTCCAGTTCCAGCACCGGCTCGGCGTGCGGCGCTGAGGGGCTCGGCCCCTGCTGCATCGCCGCCTGGGCGGCGCGGCGCGCGGCGGCGATGAAGCTCGATTTGCCGCCGGGCGCCGCGGCGGGCGCGGGGCCGGCGCCACCGAGAGCGGCTTCCGAAGCGGCGATGCGGGCGCTGAATTTTGGCGGCCCCGAGCCGGGCTCGAGCGGCTGGTCGGCGGGCGACTCGGGGTTGACCGGCAGCGAGGTGGCGGTGCGGCGGCGCGGCGCCGCCTGCGGCGGCTGTGGCGGCGATGGCGGGGGTGGCGCCGCGGGCGACGGCGGTAGCGGTTCAGCAGCCGCCTGCGGCGGCTGCTCGGGCATCTGCAACGGCGTCACCGGAGGCGCTGGTGGCGGCTCAGCTGGCGCGTCGCTGACCGCGCGGACCGCCAGCTTGCCGACCGGCGGCGCTGGCGCGGCCTCGGCGGAGAGTTTCGCACGTCCTTCGCCGCGAAATTCCCTTTCGATCATGGCGAGCCGGTCGACGACGAGCCCGAGCGTGCCGTGCACGGCTTCGAGCGAGTCTTGGGTGCGCGCTATGTCGTGCTTGAGCGCGTCGACCATCGGCACGTTGTCGGCGTGCGGGGTCTCGGCCGGCTGTTTCGCCCGCATGTCCTCGATGTGGACCAGCAGATCGCTTAAGCCCCGCTCGATCGCTTCCAACTGGCCGAGCCGGGATTCGGAAGCGTCCAGCTTCTCCACCAGATTGACGATGCGGTCCTCGAGATGACTGATCGCGACATTGTCGCCGCTCGACGACTGAAGCATATCGATTTTGTCGGACAGCGACTGCACCAGCGATTCCAGCATCGGCGGCACCGCGCCGCCGTTCTGCGCGCGCTCGGCCAGCGCATCGGCGAGCGCCGTGACGCGATAATCGAGATTGTTGAGCGCGTCGCTGCCGCTGGCGGCGCGTCCCGCTTGTTCGATCTTCTCGCCCATGGCCTGCACCTCGGCGGCCAACTGGCTCACGGTCTCGTTGGAAGCGATATGGTCGACCATCCCACGTAGCGTGGTGATGGTGCCCTCGAGCTGCTGAAGGGTGGCAGGATCTTTCTGCGCGACGATGAGATCGATCTTGTAGGCAAGGCCGGCCACCGCCTCGTTGAAGCCGACCAGGCTCTCCGCCGGCGTCAGTCCATGCAATGCGTCGCGCACCTCGGCGAGCCCCTGCTCGATTCCTGCCAGCGCGCGCTGATCAACGCCGGCCTGGCGCCCTTCGTCGATGCGGATGCCGAGCTCGAGGACCTGCTTTTCGAGAGACTCGATCGCGTGGCGCGGCATCGCCTCATTGAGCGCGCGGCCGATCTCGCCGAGCTCGGCGCGCAAGGCGTTGATCGCTTCCTCGACGCCCGGCTTGCGCAGCGTCTCGATCTGGTCGGTGATGTGGCGCAGCTGACCTTCCAGACCGGATAGATCTTGCACCGGCAACGGCGCCTGCAAGGGCGTGGGCGCCGCCATCGCAGTCATGGGTGCCGGCGCAACCTTCGGCCCGGGCGCCGCTA
>CAYLMY010000041.1:4712-7763 GCA_964384635.1 uncultured Undibacter sp. | reverse complement strand
ACCGGCGCCGCCATCGCAGCCATGGGTGCCGGCGCAGCCATTGGTCCAGGCGCCGCCAGCGGCGCCTGCGGTTGCGCGCGCGCGGGCGTCGGCTCGCCGTTCAGCGCAGCCCGGCGCGCGGAGATTTCGGCGACGGCGCGGTCGAGGCCCGGCGGCAATTGCACGCTCGGCAGTGGCGGCGGCATCGCGGGCGCGAGCGGCGGCGCCACCGTTCGTGGTGCGCCGGCGAATTGATCGGGATCGCTGCGGCTGTGCCGCGGTGCATAAGCCGCGGGGCCCGTGCGCGTTATCTGCTCGATACGCCGGGTCAGATCGTCCAGCCGCTGGTGCACGCTGGCGAAATTCTCGCCATGGACATCGTCCTCGCCGTGCGACGGCGCTTGCAGGCCTTGCTGTGCGGCTTGTTGGAGGATCACGGAGTTAAGCCAGTCTCCCAGCGACAGGCCCGATCGGCGCGCCGCTTCTTTTGCTGTTTCGCGGGCTTCCGGCCGTAACCCTTTCACACTCCACGGGATCGCAAATTTCATGCTCGCACCACGTTCGAGGCGAAGGCGTTATGAGCCTGACGGCTCTCCGTGGAATCGGCACACATTAACGGCGGGTGGATACGGGCGCGGACCGCAGTCGTTTCACCGACTTTTTGCCGGTCACGGTAAATAAGCGGTTAAGGATTGGGCGGAAGTGTCGGATTTTCCCTGCGCTTTTCGACGGCACGTTTGCCGCAGTGGGCCTTAACGCGGCTGTAAGCGGGATGCGCGATGCTCGGGGCCTGAAGCCGCCGTGCGCGGTAGTGGGGAACGCCGCGGCCGTTCTTAAAATGGTCGCAACCGCAGACTAGTTAACGAATTGTTAACGGCGCGCGCCCTTGCCGCCTGAGCGCCGCGGCAGGACGCCTGGAGAAACCGATGCCGACCTACAAGGCTCCCGTGGACGATGCGTTGTTTCTGTTGAATGACGTTTTCCATCTCGACCGCTACGGCAATCTGCCGGGCTTCGCCGACGCCTCGCCCGATATCGTCGAGGCGGTGCTGCGCGAGGCCGCCAAGTTCAGCGAAGAGGTGCTGACGCCGCTCAACCGTGTTGGCGACAAGGAAGGCTGCACGCGGCAGCCCGACGGCAGCGTGACCACGCCCACCGGCTTCAAGGACGCCTACAAGCAACTGGTGGAAGGCGGCTGGGTCGGCATTTCGGTGCCGGCCGAATTCGGCGGCCAGGGCCTGCCGGCAACGCTCACCGAGATCGTCAACGAATTCCTCTGCTCGGCCAACATGGCCTTCGCCATGTATCCCGGCCTCACGCAGGGCGCCATCGCCGCGCTGCTCGCGCACGCTTCGCCGGAGCTAAAAGCGAAATACCTGCCCAAGATGGTCGAAGGGACATGGACCGGCACCATGAACCTGACCGAACCGCATTGCGGCACCGACCTCGGGTTGCTGCGCAGCAAGGCCGTCAAGCAGGGCGACGGCAGCTACAAGATCAGCGGCACCAAGATTTTCATTTCTGCCGGCGAGCACGATCTAGCCGAAAACATCATCCATCTGGTACTGGCGCGCATCGAAGGCGCGCCTGCCGGCACCAAAGGCATTTCACTGTTCGTGGTGCCGAAGGTGCTGGTCAATGACGACGGCTCATTGGGCGCGCGTAACGGCGTCTCCTGCGGCTCGCTCGAAGAGAAGATGGGCATCCACGGCAACGCCACCTGCGTGATGAACTACGATGGCGCCACCGGCTGGCTGATCGGCGAGGAGAATCGCGGCCTCGCCGCCATGTTCACGATGATGAACGAAGCCCGCCTTGGCGTCGGCGTGCAGGGGCTGGCGCAATCGGAAGTCGCCTATCAGAACGCCGCGGCCTACGCCAAGGAGCGCCTGCAAGGCCGCGCCATTTCCGGCGTCAAATATCCCGACAAGCCGGCCGATCCGATCATCGTGCATCCCGACGTGCGGCGCACGCTGATGAGCATCCGCGCCTTCAACGAGGCCGCGCGCGCGCTGGTGATGTGGACCGCGCTGAAAGGCGACATCGCCCATCGCTCCGAGGACGAAAAAGAACGCGTGAGCGCCGACGACCACATGGGCCTGCTGACGCCGGTGATCAAAGGCGTGCTCACCGATCAAGGCTTCGCCAACACCGTCATGGCGCAGCAGGTGTTCGGCGGCCACGGCTACATCGCCGAGCACGGCATGGAGCAGTTCGTGCGCGATGCCCGCATCGCGCAGATCTACGAGGGCGCCAACGGCATCCAGGCGCTCGACCTGGTCGGCCGCAAGCTCGGCAAAGACGGCGGCCGCGCGCTGATGGCGTTCTTCAACGAGGTCTCAGGCTTCATCAAGGAGAAGGGCGCCGACGACAAGATGAAGCCATACGTGACGCCGCTCGGCCTCTCGCTCGGCCATCTGCAGCGGGCCTCGATGTGGTTCATGCAGAACGCCATGGCGAAACCGGACAATGCCGGCGCCGGCTCCACCGACTTCATGCACCTATTCGGCCTGGTGGCACTCGGCTACATGTGGTGCAGGATCGCCGAGGCCGCGCTCATTAAGCTGCCAAAGGCCAACGGTTCGGCGCCGACCATGAACGCCAAGCTGGTCACGGCGCGCTTCTTCATAGAGCGCATGCTGCCGGAGACGGCGACGCATCTCGCGCGCATTCAGGCGGGGGCGGCGAGCACGATGGAATTGCCCGACGAGGCGTTCTGAGCCATTGATAGCGCCGGCCCGGTTGCCATGATGCAATCGGGGCAGGCGTGGAGACGATGGCCGGAAACAATCTGTCAATCGCCATCATCGGCGGCGGCCTCGGCGGGTCTGCGGCGGCGCTGGCGCTCTTGAAGGCCGGCTTCGACGTCCAGGTCTATGAGCGGGCCCGCGTGCTGCGCGAGGTGGGCGCCGGCATCGTGCTGACGCCCAACGTCGTACGTGTGCTCAATGATCTCGGCTTCGCCGATGCGCTCGCGGCGCTCGGCGTCGCGCCGGACGCCATTCGCCAGCGGCGCTGGGACGACGGGCGCACGCTGCTATGCACGCCGGTCACGCGCGAGGCCGGGAAGCC
>CAYLMY010000041.1:0-4612 GCA_964384635.1 uncultured Undibacter sp. | reverse complement strand
TCCGCGCTTCACCGGCTGCGTGGCCTATCGCGGGCTGGTGGCGGCGGAACGGCTCAAGCATCTCAATCTGCCGTGCGAGGACCATATCTGGATGGGCCCCGGCAAGCATTTCGTGCATTACCCGGTGTCGGCTGGGCGGTTCATCAATTTCGTCTGCGTGATCGAGCGGGATACTTGGACCAAGGAGTCCTGGACCGAACCGGGCGAGGTGAAGGACGCGGTCGCCGCCTATGAAGGCTGGCACGGCCAAGTGCGTTCGATCATCTCTTCCGTTGAGGAAACCTTCGTCTGGGGCCTGTTCGATCGCGCGCCGCTTGCGCGCTGGTCAATCAATCGCGTGACGCTGCTCGGCGATGCCTGTCATCCCATGCTGCCGTTCCTGGCGCAGGGCGCCGCGCAAGCGATCGAGGACGGTGCCACGCTTGCCGCGGTGCTCAGCCATTCGGGCGACGACATTCCCGCGGCTCTGCGCCGCTATGAAAACCTGCGCCTGCCGCGCACCGCCCGCATTCAGGCGGTGGCGCGCGGCAACAAGACACGCAATCATTTGCCGGACAGTCCCGAGCAGCGCGCGCGCGACGCCAGCATGGCCGCCGGCGCCGCCGACTGGTCGATCGGCGCCAGCGCCTGGGTCTATGAGCACGATGCGACGGCGGCCGCCGACAGCGGTAGCTTGGGCGCGCCCGCGGATGCCGGCTAGCGGGACCCGGACGTTACGCCGGCGCGTGCGGCGCGATGGTCGCCGATAGCCGCAGGGTCGGCGGCGTAGCCGGCGCATTCATCAATTCGTGACTTATAAAGGCGCCGTCCTCGCAGATGAATTCGAACGAGGTCAGAATGCGGTCGACGGCGTTGCCGTCGCGCGCGAACGGCAAGAGCAGGCGCTCGTAACGCACCGGCCGCCCCTCGCGGTCGGTGATGTCGTGGACGATGTAGACCGGCCGGCCGCGCTCCACCGCATGTCTGTAGGGCGCAAGCTTTTGCGCGCGCGCCGGCTCCGATACGCTCTCGTAGAGAAATATGCCGCGGCAGTCCGCCGCGCCGAAGACCTGGCCGATCATCGCCCCATGGAAGCGGATCTGAAAGCGCAAGTTTTTGTCATCGCCGATCACGTCAAGAAAGCTCAGATTGTCCGAAATGCGCGACAGATCTTCGTCTTCGACCGCCTGCCACAGCGGCACGCCGCGCGACCCCAGATGCCGAGTCCAGAAATTGAGCAGCCAGCGTTGGTTGATCGCTCGAACCACGTCCGGGCGCGCGACTGAAAATTGCATGGATGGACAGGTCCCGCTTGCCACCGACGGCTTCTTCTTTGGTTGAGCGCCGGACTTTGTCAATGACCCAAGCTAAGAAACAACCATGCTTTTTATTCCGCGCGCGGCCAAGAACGGCAAATCATCGCCGTCACCGTTTGCGCAGGCGCGGATTTTTACATGCCGGGCGCGAACGCCGATCCGCGCCGCGTGCGCAGCAGCAGCCAGCTCATGATCGATACGTTCAGCAGGTTCCATGCGATCCCGTTGAGGAACGCCGCCTGATAGGAGCCGGTGAGATCGAAGATTTCGCCGGACAGCCAGCCGCCCAGCGCCATGCCGATCAGCGTCGCCATCATCACCAGACCCACGCGGGTGCCGGCCTCCTTGGGCGGGAAATATTCGCGCACGATGATGGCGTAGGTCGGCACGATGCCGCCCTGGAACAGGCCGAACAGTGCCGATATCGCGTACAGGGAAAACAAACCGTCAAACAGCAGGTACATGCAGAGTGCGCTGCCTTGCAGCACCGAGCCGAGCAGCAGCGTGCGCACCCCGCCGATGCGGTCGGCGATGAAGCCGGATGCTAGCCGGCTGACGATGCCGCAGGCCAGCATCAGCGACAGCATCTCGGCGCCGCGCGCCACGCCATAGCCGAGATCGCCGCAATAGGCGACGAGATGCACCTGAGGCATCGACATCGCCACGCAGCAGGCGACGCCGGCGATGCACAGCAGCAGCTGCAGCGTCAGCGGCGAAAACGGCGCTTCGGCTTGCCGGCGGGCGGCGGCAGCGCCGGCGGCCGCGCTGTGATGGGTCTCCAGGCGCCGACGCAGCAGCAGGATGAGCGGCAACATGGTGACGAGGCAGAAGACGCCAATGGCGATATGGGTCGCGCGCCAGCCGAAGCCGGCAATGGCATGCTGCACCACCGGCGGCCAGATCGTGCCGGCGAGATAATTGCCGCTGGCGGCGAGCGCGACCGCGATGCCGCGGCGGCGCATGAACCAGTGGGAGATGTCGGCCATCAACGGCCCAAAGGTCACCGAGCAGCCAAACCCGATCAACAAGCCGTAGGCGAGCGCCACTTGGCCAAGGTTCGCGGATACGCCGACGCCGAGATAGCCGAGGCCGAGCGCCAGGGTTCCGATTGTCAGCGGCAAAGCGATGCCGAAGCGGTCGGCCAGCCGCCCGGTCAGCACGCCGCCGCCGGCGAAACCGAGCATCGCGAGCGTGAAGGGCAGTGAGGCGTCGGCGCGGTCGACCCCGAAAGCGGCCTGGATTGCGGGTAGCGCCACCACCACCGACCACATGCCGACGCCGCCGATGGTGCTGACCGCAAGCGCGCAGGCCAAGCGCCGCCAGGCATAAGTGGACTCCACGCCATAGGCGGAATCGGCGTCAGCTTCTGAGTTCATGAAGAAAATCCCGAGCTTACGCTGGCGGTCGTATCATTGCGAGCGAAACTTGTCTTGCCCACCGGCCGGCCCACCCATGGCCGTCTTGTTTCTCCGTGACTGGAAACGGGAATACGGCTAACTTATCCGGCAAGCCGTCATCTGCGAACGGCTATTGGGAGGACACCAAATGCGAAAATCATTTTTAGTCATCGCGGCGGCGTTGCTCGCGGCATCCTCGGCGCACGCGCAACAAACCGTTAAGATCGGCTTGATCGAGCCTTATTCCGGCCAGTTCGCCGACGCGGCGACCCAGCAGGACAATGCCATCAAGCTGTTCGTGAAGCAGAACGGCGACATGGTCGCCGGCAAGAAGATCGAGATCATCCGCAAGGACGTTGGCGGCATCAATCCGCCGGTCGCCAAGCGGCTGGCGCAGGAACTGGTCACCCGCGATAACGTCGACATCCTGGCCGGCTTCGTGCTGACGCCGAACGCCATGGCCGCGGGCGACGTGTCGAAGGCCGGCAAGAAATTCATGGTGGTCATGAACGCGGCCACTTCGATCGTCACGACCAAGTCGCCTTATATGGCGCGCACCTCGCTGACCATTCCGCAGCTCAACACCGCGTTCGGTAAATGGGCGGCGACCAAGGGCGGCGTGAAGAAGGCCTACACCATGGTCTCCGACTATGGGCCGGGCCACGACGCCGAGCGGTCGTTCCAGGCCGGCTTCAAGGCGGGCGGCGGCACCATCGTCGGTTCCGTGCGCATGCCGGTGGCCAATCCGGATTTCTCGGCCTTCGTGCAGCGCGCCAAGGATCTCAACCCGCAGGGCATCTATGTCTTCATTCCCGGCGGCGCGCAGCCGGGCGCCTTCGGCAAGGCCTTAGCCGACCGCGGTATAGATGCCAAGAAGACCAAGGTCATGGGCCAGTTGGAGATCACCGACGAGCACGCGCTCAAAGCGATGGGCGATACCGCCATCGGTATCATCACCACCGGTCATTACGACTACTATCTGAAGAACAAAACAAACCAAGCCTTCGTGAAGGCCTACAACGCGGCCTACGGCCGCAATCCGGACTTCTTCTCGGTCGGCGCCTGGGACGGCATGCACCTGATCTATGCCGCGCTCAAGAAGACCAAGGGCAAAACCGACGCCGCGGCGCTGATCAAGGCCGCCGAGGGCATGAAGTGGCAGAGCCCGCGCGGACCGATCTCGATCGATCCGAAGACCCGCGACATCATCCAGACCGTCTACATCCGCAAGGTCGAGAAGGTCGGCGGCAAGCTGGTCAATGTCGTGATCGACAAGATCCCGAACGTGAAGGACCCGCTGCACAAGTGAGCGTCGCGTCCGCGACCAAGCATCCGGGGGGCGGGGGCCGACGAGGCCCTCGCCCCTTCGCTTGCCTGGCTCTAGGATGGGCGCAAACGCGACTCACGCTACAGAGGCATTCTCGTTATGGACGCCCTCAATCTCCCGCGCCCGGCCTGGATGAGCGAGGACCTCGTGCTGCTCGAGGAGCAGGCGCGCCGCTTCATTGCTGACGAATTCGCCCCCCATATTGATCGCTGGCACGAGGCCGGCATCTACGAGCGCGCGGTTTGGACCAAGGCCGGCGAGGCCGGGCTGTTGTGCGCGTCGATGCCGGAAGACTATGGCGGCTCAGGCGGCAGCTTTGCCCATGAGGCGGTGATCAACCGCGAGCTCTCGCTCGCCGGCTTCGACACCTTCGGCGCGCCGCTGCATTCCGGCATCGTGGCGCCCTACATTTTGCACTACGGCACCGAGGAGCAGAAACAGCGCTGGCTGCCGAAGCTCGCCACCGGAGAGATGGTCGGCGCCATCGCCATGACCGAGCCCGGCACCGGCTCCGATTTGCAGGGCGTGCGCGCTAGCGCCAAGAAATCCGGCAACGGCTACGTGCTCAACGGCTCCAAGACCTTCATCACCAA
>CAYLMY010000040.1:0-19560 GCA_964384635.1 uncultured Undibacter sp. | reverse complement strand
TGGCGTTCTTCGTGTTCAACGCGGCGATGGCGTTGGGCGGCGTCGCCCGCGTCGGGCAATTGATGCTGCTGCAGCCGTTCGTGATCGTAGCGCTGGCCTGGCCAGTGAACGGCGAGCCGATTCGCGCCGGCACATTGTTTTATGCCGCGGCGGTGGTGGCGACGGTGGCGATCGGGCAGCGCATGCGGGTGAAGCGCCACTGAACGCTACCATCGTCGCGTTTGCCTCCGTATAACGGGGCGGGCAGACGGTGAAGGGGTGGGGATGGCGGGGAACGCTTGGGATTTCTGGATCGACCGCGGCGGCACCTTCACCGACGTGGTCGGGCGGCGGCCGGACGGCACGCTGCATCCGCACAAGCTGTTGTCGGAGAACCCGGAGGCCTATGCCGACGCCGCGGTGCAGGGTATCCGCGACCTGCTCGGGCTCGCCGCCGACGAGCCGATCCCGGCGGGCCAAGTCGGCGCGGTCAAGATGGGCACCACGGTTGCCACCAACGCGCTGCTCGAGCGCAAGGGCGACCGGGTTCTGCTGCTGATCACCAAGGGTTTCCGCGACGCGCTCAAGATCGGCTACCAGGCGCGGCCGAAGATTTTCGCGCGCGAGATCGTCAAGCCCGACATGCTCTATGAGCGGGTGGCCGAAGTGGACGAGCGCGTGCGCGCCGACGGCACGGTGGAGCGCGCGCCCGACCTCGCGGCGGTGCGGCGCGATCTGGAAAGTGCGAAGGCCGACGGCATCGCTGCGGTGGCGATCGTGTTCATGCATGCCTACCGCTATCCCGAGCACGAGCGCGCCGTGGCGGCGCTGGTGCGCGAGATGGGCTTCGCACAGGTCTCGGTGAGCCACGAGGTGTCGCCGCTGATCAAGCTGGTCGGGCGCGGCGACACTACCGTGGTGGACGCCTATCTGTCGCCGATCCTGCGGCGGTATGTTTCGGCTGTGTCGAGTGATTTGCATAGCGGTGCGTCTTCTTCACCCTCCCCCTTGTGGGGAGGGTCGGCGAGCGAAGCGAGCCGGGGTTGGGGTAGCGCGAATTCAACCTCTACCCCCACCCCTAACCCCTCCCCACAAGGGGGAGGGGAACAGGCTGCGGCAAGCGGCAAGACCAAAGAAAAAATCCGCCTCATGTTCATGATGTCGTCGGGCGGGCTGACGGCGGCGGAGTTGTTTCAAGGAAAAGACGCGATCCTGTCGGGGCCGGCCGGCGGCGTGGTCGGCATGGCGGAAACGGGCAAGCAGGCCGGCTTTGCGCGGCTGATCGGCTTCGACATGGGCGGCACCTCAACGGATGTGAGCCATTACGACGGCGAATACGAGCGCGCGTTCGAGACGGAAGTGGCCGGCGTGCGCATGCGCGCGCCCATGATGCTCATTCACACGGTGGCGGCGGGCGGTGGGTCCATCCTGCATTTCGACGGCGCGCGTTTCCGCGTGGGACCTGACTCAGCCGGCGCCAATCCGGGACCGACCTGCTACCGGCGCGGCGGGCCGCTGGCGGTGACCGACGCCAATGTCATGCTCGGCAAGCTGATCCCCGATTTCTTCCCGAAGATCTTCGGCCCTGCGCAGAACCAGCCGCTCGACGCCGCCGCGGTGAAGCGCGGCTTCGGCGAGCTGGCCGCGCAAGTCGGGGCTAAGACGGCAGAGGAGATCGCCGACGGCTTCATCAAGATCGCAGTCGAGAACATGGCCAATGCGATCAAGAAGATTTCGGTGCAGCGCGGCTACGACGTCACCCGCTACGCGCTCAACTGCTTCGGCGGCGCCGGCGGCCAGCACGCCTGCCTGGTGGCCGACAGCCTCGGCATGACGAAAGTGCTGATCCATCCGTTCTCCTCGCTGCTGTCAGCTTACGGCATGGGGCTCGCCTCGATCCGCGCCACCCGGCAGCAGGCGATCGAACTGCCGTTCGGGACCAAGGCGTTGGCCGCGGTCAAGCGCACCGGCAGCGAACTCGGCAGGGCGGCGAAAGCGGAAGTCGCCGGCCAGGGCGTGCCGACGGCCAATATCAAAATTATCGTGCGCGCGCATATCCGCTACGCCGGCACCGACATGGCCCTGCAGGTGCCGGGCTTCGTCATGCCCGGGCAGGTCCCGATGACGCTCAAGCGCATGCAGCGCGCCTTCGAGCGGGTGCACAAGGCCCGCTTCGGCTTCGTCGACCGCAAGAAGCAACTGATGGTGGAGGCGGTGTCGGTGGAAGCGGTCGGCGGCGGCGCCAAGTTCAGCGAGCGCACGGGCAAACGTACGCGCGCCAAGCTGCCGAAGCCGGCGCGGCGCACGCGCTTCTTCTCGGCCGGCAAATGGCACCGCGCCAATGTCTACACCCGCGAGCAGCTGCGGCCCGGCCACAAGGTCAAGGGCGCCGCCATCATCATCGAGCCGCACCAGACCATCGTGGTCGAGCCCGGCTGGCAGGCGCAACTGACGGCGAAGAATCATCTGGTGCTGTCGCGCGCCAAGCCGCGCAAGCGCGTCTTCGCCATCGGCACCCATGCCGACCCGGTGATGCTGGAAGTGTTCAATAATCTCTTCATGTCGATCGCCGAGCAGATGGGCGTGTCGCTGCAGAACACCGCCTATTCGGTCAACATCAAGGAGCGGCTCGACTTCTCCTGCGCGGTGTTCTCCCATGACGGCACGCTGGTGGCCAACGCGCCGCACATGCCGGTGCATCTGGGCTCGATGGACCGCGCGGTGGAAACGATCATCCGCGAGAACAAGGGCAAAATCGCGCCCGGCGATGTCTACGCCATCAACGCGCCCTATAACGGCGGCACCCATTTGCCCGACATCACGGTCTGCACGCCGGTGTTCGACGACAAGAAGCGCAACATGTTGTTTTGGGTGGCCTCGCGCGGCCATCATGCCGACGTCGGCGGCATCTCGCCCGGCTCGATGTCGCCCAACGCCACCACCATCGAGCAGGAAGGCGTCTATATGGACAACTTCAAGCTGGTGGATCGCGGCCGCTTCCGCGAGCAGGAATTGATGGATGCGCTCACCCGCGCCCGCTTTCCCTCGCGCAACCCGGTGCAGAACGTCAACGACATCAAGGCGCAGATCGCCGCCAACGAGAAGGGCGTCGCCGAATTGCGCAAGATGGTGGCGCAGTTCACGCTGCCGGTGGTGCGCGCCTATATGGGCCACGTGCAGGACAACGCCGCCGAAAGCGTGCGGCGCGTGCTCGACCGGCTGCATGACGCAGAATTTTCCTACGAGATGGACCAGGGCACCTGGATCAAAGTGAAGATCGCGGTCGACAAGAAGCGGCGCGCGGCCACCGTCGATTTCACCGGCAGCAGCCCACAGCAGCCGACCAATTTCAACGCGCCCGAGCCGGTGACGCGGGCCGCCGTGCTCTACGTGTTCCGGGTGATGGTGGACGACGACATCCCGATGAATGCCGGCTGCCTCCGCCCGATCCACATCGTCATCCCGAAGAAGTCGATGCTGTCGCCGGAATATCCGGCGGCGGTGGTAGCCGGCAATGTGGAAACCTCGCAAGCCGTCACCGACACGCTGTTCGGCGCGCTTGGCGCGCTCGCGGCCGCGCAAGGCACCATGAACAACCTCAATTTCGGCAATGCGCGCTACCAATACTACGAGACCATCTGCTCGGGCTCGCCGGCCGGCCCCGGCTTCAACGGCACCGATGCCGTGCACACGCATATGACGAATACGCGGCTGACCGATCCGGAGGTGCTGGAGTTTCGCTATCCGGTGGTGCTGGAGGATTTCCACATCCGAAAAGGTTCGGGCGGCCAGGGCCAATGGCACGCCGGCGACGGCGTCCGGCGCACCATCCGGTTTCTGGAAAAGATGGAATGCACCATCCTGTCCGGTCACCGCCGCGTGCCGCCATTTGGCTTGGCGGGCGGCGGGCCGGGTGAGGTCGGCGAGAACTGGGCGCGGCGCCAGGACGGGCGCATGGAAAAGCTGGAGGGCTGCGACGACACCACGATCGACGCCGACGAGGCCATCATCATCCAGACCCCGACCGCGGGGGGATATGGGAGGGCGGAATAGCGACGGGTCGCGCGCGCCCGCCCGCCAACCGCCGGCAAATCCGAGCCCGCCTTGACCTCGATCAAACCCGCGCGGCGGCCGTGGCGCTATTTTCCAATAATGCTAGCCCCTCCCCGCGCGGGTCGTCCCGATTCGCCGCTTAAAACGTTATTGCAGCACGTCCCCGGCCTGCTGCTGGCGCCGGTGCCGCTGGCGCTGCTGCAGCCGATCTTCACCCGCATCGCGACCCATGTGGCGCAGGCGCGCCCGGAACTGTTCAACCGGCTCGGGGCCCACGCGGGAAAACGCTTCCTGATCGATCCGATCGACCTGCCCTTCGTGCTGGTGCTCACGCCCGAGCCTGAGCGGCCGCACATGACCGCGCATCGCCGCGCCGAACGACCCGCCCACGATGCGGCCATCGCCGGCACTTTCTTCAATCTGCTCGACATGATCGACGGCTCGCTCGACGGCGATGCCCTGTTTTTTTCGCGCGACCTGCAAGTGAGCGGGGATACCGAAGCGGTGGTGGCGCTGCGCAATGCGCTCGACGATTTCGAGGGCTCGGCGCTCGACAGCGTGATCAGCAGCTTCGGGCCGCTGTCGGCGCCGGCGGCGCTGGCCTTGTCGACGGTGCGCGCGGTGCGGGGGAGATAGCACGATGACTGAAGCGCAAGCCTACCAGCGCCCGGAACTGGTCTGCCCGGCCGGAACGCCGGCCGCTTTGCGCACCGCCGTCGATGCCGGCGCCGACGCCGTCTATTGCGGGCTGCAAAACGAGACCAATGCGCGCAATTTTCCGGGACTGAATTTCACGCCCGCCGAGCTCGAACAGTCGCTCGGCTACGCGCATGCGCGCAATGCCAAAGTGCTGCTCGCCGTCAACACGTTTCCGCCGGCCGGCCGCTTTGCGCTGTGGGGCGAGGCGATCGACCGGGCCGCACGGCTCGGAGTCGACGCCGTCATCGTCGCCGACATGGGGGTAGCCGAATACGCCGCGCGCAGGCATCCGAAACTGCGCCTGCACCTATCGGTGCAAGCCGGCGCCTCCTCGCCCGAGGCGATCCGGTTTTATTGCGAGGCGTTCGGCGTGAAGCGCGTGGTACTGCCGCGCATGCTGACGGTCGCCGAGATCGCCGATCTGCACCGGCAGATCCCTTGCGAGATCGAAGCTTTCATCTTCGGCAATATCGGGATGATGGCGGAGGGGCGTTGCAGTCTCAGCAACTACGTCACCGGCGCCTCCACCAACATGGACGGCGTGTGCTCGCCGGCGGCGGATGTGCACTACGAGGAGGATGCCGAGCGAAATCTGACGACGCGGCTCGGCCCATTCGCGATCGACTGCTTCGCCCGCGCCGAAAGCGCCGGCTATCCGACCATCTGCAAGGGCCGCTACTTCTGCAGCGCCAAAAACGACGCCTATTACGCCTTCGAGGAACCGGTCAGTCTCAACCTGTCGGCGCTGCTGCCCGACCTCATGCGCGCCGGCGTGACCGCGCTCAAGATCGAAGGCCGCCAGCGCAGCCGCGCCTACGTGAAGAGCGTGGTGTCCGCGTTCCGCAATGCGGTGGACGACCTCATGGAAGGCCGCGAGGCCGCCTTCGCCAGCCTGCTGGCGCTCACCGAAGGGCGCCGCGAGACGCAAGGCGCTTTCGCCGGCAAGCGATGGAGATAGCGGTGCAAGCGCGCACGAGCGAACTCACCCTGGGGCCGGTGCTGTTCAACTGGAACCCGGAGCGCTGGCGCGATTTCTATTTCCGCATCGCAGACGAGGCGCCGGTGGGATGCGTCTATCTCGGCGAGGTCATCTGCTTCAAGCGCGCGCCGCTGTTCGAGCCGCAGTTCGAAGCGGTAGCAGCGCGGCTGACGGCGGCCGGCAAGAGCGTCGTGGTCTCCACGCTGGCCGAGGTGATGTCGAAGCAGGAATGTCAACTGGTCGAGGGCGTCTGCGCCGACCGGGCGGCCATGGTGGAAGTCAACGACGCTTCCGCGCTGCTGCACTTGCGCGGACGGCCGCATCACATCGGCCCGTTCATGAACGTCTACAACGAGCGCACGGTGGCGGTGCTGGCGCGCGGCGGCGCGCGCAATATTTGCCTGCCGGCGGAAATGCCGGCGGCCGCGATCGGCGCACTCTGCGCGGAAACCGCCAAGCTCGGCGTTTCGGTCGAAACACAGGTGTTCGGCCGGCTGCCGCTGGCGCTGTCGGCACGCTGCTATCACGCGCGCGCACACGGCCGCAGCAAGGACAGTTGCAAGTTCATCTGCGAGAACGATCCCGACGGCATGCCGCTGCACACGCTGGAGGACCAGCCGTTCCTGGCGGTGAACGGCATCCAGACGCTGTCGCACGATTATCTCAACCTGATCGGCGAATTGGCGGACTTGCAGACGATGGGTATCACGCGCTTTCGCCTGTCGCCGCACAGTTGCGACATGGTGAAGGTAGCCGCGATCTTTCGCGCCGTTCTCGACCGCCGCATCGCGGTGCCGGAGGCCGCGGCGCAGCTCGACGCCCTCAAGCTCGACGCGCCGTTCTCCAACGGCTTCTATTACGGCAAGCCCGGTCACAGCTGGAACCGGGCGAGTACGCACTGACGGCGACCACCCTCGCGCTGTGTCTACGATAGTGACTACCGGATCGTCCGCCTTCGCGGAGAATGACAATCGTTGGCCTAATTGCGCGCGATGATCTCGCGCTCGCCGCGATGGACCGGCGTCGCGGCGGTGAGTTGGCCGCGGGCGCGGCGCAGCGGCATCGTCGCCCGGCGGCGCTTCAAGGCGCTCCGGCGCCGGCGGCGCGGACGCAACCGGCCGATGCGCAGCGCCCCCAGCCGCGTGAATGGCTCGTGCCAGCCGTCTTCGTCCTCCACCAGCAGCGGCAGGCCGAGCACGGCGCCCCAGCTGCGCCATTGCGCCGTTGCCTCGTCGGCTTCGGCCGAGAGAAACAGCGGCAGCGCCAGGCCTGGATCCTTGTGCGCGAGCACGACGGCGACGTCGCCCGCCACCAGGCGCAAGGCCACCCCGGCAAAGGCCGAGACCGGCAAATTGAGCGCCATGCGCATGCCGGCGAGCCGGCGGCGCACCACCACGCGGGTGCGATGCAGCTCGATTTCGCGCACCCGCTCGTCGGCAACCGCGTCGCTCGCCGCAAACCGCACCGGCAGGGCGAACGGGTCGAGCCGCAACGCGCGGCCCGACCCGGCCGGGCATCCGCCACTTCGCATTTGACGCCTCAAACTCTCCCACGCCGGGCTTATGGGCCCGGTCGTTACGGCAATCATGGCAGAAACGCGTCGGAATCCGCTTAATGCTTGGGGTTAATCGATCGTAGCGCCGCCGCTTCGCCCCCGCATGATTGACGGGGCGTTGCGAACCATGATTGACGAGGTGTTGCCGCGCTTGCGCAAAATGTTCGGAACTGCCGTTGCGGCCGGCCGGTTTCGGCGCCATTTGATAGTGACCAACCATGCTCGCCCCCGCAGATTCACTGTTCGACCAGACCGCGCTCATCGAGCGCGCCCAGCGGCTGGTAAAGGCCGCCCTTAGCGGCGGCGCCGACGCCGCCGACGCGGTGGTGGCACGCTCGCTTTCGCTCGGGGTCGAGGTGCGCGACGGCGCGGTGGAGGCATCCGAAAGCGCCGAAGGCGACGATCTCGGCCTGCGCGTGCTGGTGGGAAAACGGCAGGCGGTGGTTTCCACCAACGATTTCGCCGGCGACATGCGGGCGCTGGCCGAGCGGGCGGTGGCGATGGCACGCGCCGCGCCGGAAGACAAATTTGCCGGGCTCGCCGACGAGGACTTGCTGGCACGGGATTTTCCCGATCTCGACCTGATCGACCGCGCGCTGCCCGACGTCAAGCAGCTCGAATCCATGGCGCGCGCCGCCGAGCAGGCCGCACTCGCCGTCAAGGGCGTCAAGTCGGACGGCGCCTCCGCCTCGGTGGGGATCGGCGGCATGGTGCTGGTGACCAGCCACGGGTTCTGCGGCGCCTATCTCGGCTCCAACCACGGCCTGTCAATGACGGCGATCGCCGGCGAAGGCACCGGCATGGAGCGCGACTACGACTATTCCTCGGTGCGCCATGCCGCCGATTTGGAAAGCGCCGACAAGATCGGGCGCACGGCGGGATTGCGCGCCGTCGCGCGGCTCAATCCGCGCAAGGTATCGACGCGCAAGGTGCCGGTGGTGTTCGACCGCCGCGTCGCCGGCACCCTGGTCTCGCACCTTGCCAGCGCCGCCAACGGCGCGGCGGTGGCGCGCAAGACCAGCTTCCTGCGCGACAAGATGGGCGCCAAATTGTTCGCCGACGGCATTCGCATCATCGATGATCCGTTGCGCAAGCGGGGCTTACGCTCGCGTCCATTCGACGGCGAGGGCGTGGCGTGCCGGACGCTGGCGCTGGTCGAGGACGGAACCTTGCGCAGCTGGCTGCTCGACTGCGCCACCGCGCGCGAGCTCAAACTCACCACCACCGGTCACGCCCAACGCGGCGTGTCGTCGACGCCGTCGCCGGCGCCGAGCAACCTGCATCTGGAAGCCGGCACGTTAAGCCCCGACGACCTGATCGCCGACATCAAGGACGGTTTCTACGTCACCGACCTGATCGGCATGGGCGTCAACATGGTGACCGGCGACTACAGCCGCGGCGCCTCCGGCTTCTGGATCGAGAACGGCAAGCGCAGTTACCCGGTAAGCGAGGTGACCATCGCCGGCCATCTCCTCGACATGTTCCGCGCGCTCACGCCGGCGAACGATCTCGAATTCCGCTACGGCGCCAACGCACCGACGCTGCGGCTGGAGGGCCTGACCGTTGCCGGCCAGTAATTTGCGCGAGCCGCTTGCGGCCGTCATGCGCGAGGCGGGAACGCTGGCGCGCGCAACCGCGCGCGGGCCGTTCAAGCGCTGGACCAAGGGCGACGACAACTCGCCGGTGAGCGAGGGCGACATCGCGGTCAACGATTTCCTGCGCGCGCGGCTCAACGCGCTGGCGCCCGGCGCCGGCTGGGTATCGGAGGAAACCGACGAGCAGCCGGATCAGCACGCAGCCAGCAGCGTCTGGATCGTCGATCCGATCGACGGCACCCGCGCCTATATTTCCGGCCGCGCCGACTGGACGATTTCGGTGGCGCTCGCCGATGCGGGGCGCCCGCTGCTGGCCGCGCTCTATGCACCGGTGACCGAGGAGATGTTTCTGGCCGTGCGCGGCCAAGGCGCGACGCTCAACGGCGAACCCATCTCGGCAAGCGGCGGGGCGCAGCTTGCCGGCGCGCGATTCGCCGGCCCCAAGCGCTATCTCGACCGGCTCACCGGCTTGAGCCCGCAGATCCTGGCGCAGCCCAAGGTGTTTTCGCTGGCCTTGCGGCTGGCGCGCGTGGCGCATGGCGAACTCGACGCCGCCTTCGCCTCGGGTGGCAGCCACGCCTGGGACCTTGCGGCAGCCGATCTTTTGGTGCACGAAGCCGGCGGCGTCATGACCGACTTCGCCGGCCGGCCGCTGCGCTATGATCGGCCGCATGCCGTGCACGGCGCGCTGATCGCCGCCGGTCCCGCCCGCCACGGCACGCTGATCGATCTGGTACGCGACCGCATGGCTGAGTTCGCGTAAGATTGCGTCGGCAAGCCAGTCGATTCACCCTTGCCGCCCGCCGTCCGCCGCCGGGGCTTCTTCCAGGAATCAAGCAATGTCCGAAAAAGCGCCTGGAAAGCAAAATCAACTGCCGCCTATGCGCTATTTCATCGTCCACCTGCACCGCCTGCTCCATCCCAAAAGCGCGGGCCGGTCGGTGCGTTGAATGCCGATGCCGCTGCTCAAGCGTCTCACGCACTCGCCGATTTTCCAGGGCGCGGTTGGAGCGGCGGCGGCGTGGTATCTGCGGCTGGTCTGGCATAGCAGCAGCGTGACCATTGAGCCGGCGGACATCTATGAAACGGTGCAGCTACCGGCCATTCTCGCCATGTGGCACGGCCAGCACTTCATGGCGCCGTTCATCAAGCGCAACGATCCACGCCACCGCACCAAGGTGCTGGTCTCGCGCCACCGCGACGGCGAGGTCAACGCGCGCGCCGCCGAGCGGCTGGGCGTCGGCACCATCCGCGGCTCGGGCGCCCACAACGGCGAATTCCACCGCAAGGGCGGCGCCGTCGCCTTCACCGAGATGGTCGACGCGCTGAAGGAAGGTTTCAACGTCGCGCTCACTGCCGACGTGCCGAAAGTCGCGCGCGTCGCCGGCCTCGGCGTGGTCAAGCTCGCGCAGCATTCCGGCCGGCCGATCTACCCGGTGGCAAGCGCAACCAGCCGCCGCATCGAGCTCGACAATTGGGACCGCAGCGCGGTCAATCTGCCGTTCGGCCGCATGGCCATGGTGGCGGGCGAGCCGATCTTCGTCGCCAGCGACGCCGATGACGCAGGCCTGGAAGCCGCGCGCCAACGGGTCGAGAACGAGCTCAACCGCGTCACGCAGCGCGCTTACGACATCGTCGACCGCCGAGGCCAACCGTGAGCGAGAAGCTGCCCGCAGTCTTGCGCGCCTACCGGCTGTTGTCGGCGGCGGCAGCGCCGTTGGCGCCGCTGTTCCTGGCGCAGCGGCTCCGGCACGGCAAAGAGCACCGCGCGCGGCTGGGCGAGCGGCGCGGCCAAGCCGACATCGCGCGGCCGGCCGGGCCGCTGGTCTGGGTGCACGGCGCCAGCGTCGGCGAACTGGTGGCGGTGCTGCCGCTGATCGAACGCATCGCCCAGCGCGGCATCGGCGTGCTGGTCACCTCCGGCACCGTCACCTCGGGCGGGCTCGCCGAGCAACGGCTGCCGCGCGGCGTCATCCATCAATTCGTGCCGCTTGACGTGCCACGTTTCGTGCGCCGCTTCCTCGACCATTGGCAGCCGAACCTGGTGCTGTTCGTGGAATCGGATCTGTGGCCGAACATGATCATCGAGGCGTCGAGCGCCGGCGTGCCGATGATCGTGGTCAACGGCCGGATATCGGAGAATTCTTATCTGCGCTGGCGCCTGCTGCCGGCCATGATCGTCGAGCTGCTGGGGCGCTTCGACCTTTGTCTCGCGCGCACGCCGGCCGACGCTGAGCGCTTCGGGCAACTGGGAGCGCCGCGCATCGTGACTACCGGCAATCTCAAGTTCGACGTGCCGGGGCCGCCCGCCGACGACGCCAAGCTCGCGGATTTGCGGGCGGCGATCGGCAACCGGACGGTCATCGCGGCGGCCTCTACCCATGCCGGCGAAGAGAGCGCAATCATCGACGCGCATAGGCGATTGTGCGGCAATTTTCCCGGGCTGCTGACGCTGATCGCCCCGCGCCATCCCGAGCGCGGCGTCGGCGTGCGCGAGCTCGCGAGCGCGGCCGGACTGAAGGCCGCGCTGCGCTCGCGCGGCGAGCGGCTTCACCCGGCGACCGAGGTCTACGTGGCCGACACCATGGGCGAGCTCGGCCTCATCTACCGGCTGGCGCCGATGGTGTTCATCGGCGGCTCGCTGGTACGGCACGGCGGCCAGAACCCGATCGAGGCCGCCAAGCTCGGCGCTGCCATCCTGCACGGTCCCCATGTCTGGAATTTTGCCGAAATCTATGCCGCGCTCGACGCCGCGCACGGCGCCGAACTGGTCGCCGACGCCGACCGGCTCGCGGCGGCGCTGGCGGCCTGGCTGAACGATCCGGCCGCCTGCGCGCGGGCAGCCGATGCAGCGCGCGCGACGGTGGAGAATTTGGGCGGCGCGCTGGAGCGCACGCTCCAATCGCTCGAGCCCTATCTCCTGCAGTTGCAACTGAGCAAGCGGGCCGACCATGCGTGAGCCGGCCTTCTGGTGGCACAAGGGGGGGCTGCGCACGGCTCTGCTGGCGCCGCTCGCCGCCTGTTATGGCGCGATCGCAGCGCGGCGCATGGCGCGCATGGGCCAGCTCGCCGGCCTGCCGGTTTTGTGTGTCGGTAATTTCACCCTCGGCGGCGCCGGCAAGACGCCGACCGCGCTGATGCTGGCGAAGCTTTTGGCGGCCGCGGGCGAGCGGGTGTTCTGTCTGAGCCGGGGCTATGGCGGCAGCAATCCCGGGCCAAGGCGCGTGGACGCGCATGCCGATCACGCGGCGGAGGTCGGCGACGAGGCGCTGCTGTTGGCGCGCGCGGCGCCGACCATCGTGGCGCGCGATCGGGTGGCGGGCGCCGCCTGGGCGAAGGCGCAAGACGCCAGCGTCGTGATCATGGACGACGGCCTGCAGAATGCATCGCTCATCAAGAATTTTACGATCGCCGTCGTCGACGGCAAGCGCGGCATCGGCAACGCCCATGTGTTTCCGGCCGGCCCATTGCGGGCGCCGCTCGAGACCCAATTGGCACGCAGCGATGCGCTGCTGGTGATGGGCGACGGCGACGGCGCAGATGACGTCGTTGCCGCGGCGCGCGCCCGCGGCCTGCCGGTGCTGCACGGGCGGCTTAAGCCCGATGCCGCCGCGGGCCCCGCGCTGAAAGGGCGCCGCGTGCTGGCCTTTGCCGGCATCGGCGATCCGGAGAAGTTTTTTGCCAGCGCCCATGAGGCCGGCATCGAGGTCGCCGAGCGCCGGCCGTTTCCAGACCACCACCGCTTCAGCGCCGAGGAAGCGGCACGCCTCATCATGGACGCCGAGCACAACGGGCTGGCTTTGCTCACCACCGAGAAGGACCGCGCCCGCATGGTCGGCGATCCGCTGACCGAGGCGCTGGCCGCGCGCGTGCACGTGCTGCCGGTGACGCTTGTCGTGGACGAGATGGACGATTTGCGGAAGCTGGTGACCGCCGCACTGCGGCGCTGACTAACACGGTCATTCCGGGACAGCCCGAAGCGCCGGACCCGGACTGACGAAAGAAATTATTTCGCCTTGGCGTAACGCGCGCGGTGGCGCTCAAGCACCGCCTCGGGCGTGGCATAGGCCTCTTGCAGATCGACGCTCCAATATTTGAGCTCTTCGAGCGGGATGGCCTGGCCGGTGATCGCGCAGCGCACATAGGCGCCGGGCCTGACCACGCGAAAATCGCCGTCGAGGAATTTAACTTCGGCCTCGCCGTTCATCGGCGCGGAACGGTCATAGCGATTGAGCAAGAGCAGCCTCCATTCCCAGGAGACCCAAAGATAGTCGCTTCGTCGTGCCAGCGAAAGCCTATGGGCGCGCGTTCCGAATTTTCTCGTCGTGGCTGGGTTTATGCTCGGGCCGGCCGAAGGCCGGACCCGAATGCCGGGCATGACGGCGCAACGAATCAGCTTCCGAACAGACTGCCCTGCCCGCCTGGACCCTTGCCGCCGCGGCTGCGCGGCTTTGCGGGCGCCGCTTGCGGCTTGTCCTTTGCCTTGGCCTCACCGTCGGCGGTCGCAGCCACGTGGCCGTCGGCGAACTCGATGTCGAGCCGCATGCCGCGCGTGATGCCCGCCGCGGCGCGTAACGGGTGCCCTTCCCCGTCGCGCACCAGTGCGAAGCCGCGGCCGAGCACGCCGCGGTAGGACAGCGCTTTGAGCAATTGCTCGGCGCTGCGAACGCGATGCCATCGCCGCTGGAGATAATTTTCGCGGGCAAGTTTTCCGCGCTTGGCGAAGGTGATGACAATTTCACTGCTGCGAGCAAGT
The DNA here is from genome assembly GCA_964384635.1 of uncultured Undibacter sp. GTDB lineage: Bacteria > Pseudomonadota > Alphaproteobacteria > Rhizobiales > Xanthobacteraceae > Pseudolabrys. The sequence continues at coordinate 5,944 of CAYLMY010000040.1, read as the reverse complement.
CGCAATTTGAGCAGCCGCGGCGTCAGACGCGCCGCCGCGCGCGTGAGATGGGTGCGATGGAGCTGCGCGTTGGCGTGCAAGGCGCGCGGCAATCGTTTCGCCAGCGTATCGAGCCGCTGGCGCGGATCGGCCAGCAATTCATCGGCCGCCGGCAGCGCGCGCGTGGCGGCCAGCAATTCGGTGCGGCGCATGTCGATGCCGCGCTGCCAGGATTGGATTTGCCGCGCGGCCAGCGCGGCGATCGAACCCAAGAGCTCGGCGCGCACCGGCACCGCCAGCTCGGCGGCCGCCGTCGGCGTCGGCGCGCGCTTGTCGGCAGCAAAATCAATCAGCGTCACGTCGGTCTCGTGGCCCACGGCGGAGATCAGCGGGATCAGGCTTTCCGCCGCCGCGCGCACCACGATCTCCTCGTTGAACGACCACAGGTCCTCGAGCGAGCCGCCGCCGCGCGCGACGATGATGAGATCCGGCCGCGGCAGCGGACCTTTCTCCGGCAGCGCGTTGAAGCCTGCGATGGCGGCGGCGACTTCCGCCGCCGAGGTCTCGCCCTGCACCCGCACCGGCCACACCAGCACGCGGCGCGGGAAGCGGTCGGCCAAGCGATGCAGGATGTCGCGGATGACGGCGCCGGTGGGCGAGGTGACGACGCCGATCACGTTGGGGAGGAACGGCAACAGCTGTTTGCGCGCCTCGGCGAACAGACCCTCGGCGGCGAGCTTCTTCTTGCGCTCCTCAAGTTGTTTCAGCAGCGCGCCGACGCCGGCGAGTTCCAGCCTGTCGATGACGAGTTGGTATTTAGACTGGCCTGCGAAAGTGGTGAGCTTACCGGCAGCAATGACGTCGAGCCCCTCCTCCGGCTTCACGCGCATGCGGCCGTAGACGCCCTTCCAGATTACCGCTTCCAGCACGGCGCGCTCGTCCTTCAGGCGAAAATAGACATGGCCGGAGGGCGAGGCGCCCTTGAAGCCGGAGACCTCGCCGCGCACCCGTACATAGCCGTAGGCGTCCTCGACCGTGCGCTTGAGCGCGGCGGACAGTTCCGAGACGGTCCATTCCACAACGTTATCGAGGGCGGGCTCTGCCATGGGGCCTGAATCGCTTGCGGGGGTGAAGCGGCATGATACACCAACTGGCGACCGCACACTCAAGGCCCGCCGACGCGCCCATGAACATCCTGATCCTCGGTTCCGGCGGGCGCGAGCACGCGCTGGCCTGGAAAATCGCCGCCAGCCCGCTGACGGACAAGCTCTATTGCGCGCCCGGCAATGCCGGCATCGCGCAGGGGGCCGAATGCATCGCACTCGACATCAATGATCATTCGGCGGTGATCGGTTTCGCCAAGGAGAAAAGGATCGATCTGGTGGTGGTCGGGCCGGAGGCGCCGCTGTGCGCCGGCATCGTCGACGATCTGGAAGCCGCCGGCATCAAGGCGTTCGGGCCGACCAAATGGGCCGCAAGGCTGGAAGGCTCCAAGGGCTTCACCAAGGACCTGTGCAAGGCCAACAACATTCCGACCGCGGCTTACGAGCGCTTCAAACAAGCGGGCGCGGCCAAAGACTACGTGCGCAGACAAGGCGCGCCGATCGTGGTGAAGGCGGACGGGTTGGCCGCCGGTAAAGGCGTGGTGGTGGCGCAGACCGTGCAAGAAGCCGAAGACGCCATCGACATGCTGTTCGGCGGCGGCTTAGGCGCGCCGGCCTGGGAGATCGTGATCGAGGAGTGTCTCACCGGCGAGGAAGCTTCCTTCTTCGCGTTGTGCGATGGCGAGACCGCTATACCACTGATCGCCGCGCAGGACCACAAGCGTGCGTTCGATGACGACAAGGGCCCCAACACCGGCGGCATGGGCGCCTATTCGCCGGCGCCGATCATGACGGCGGCGATGAACAAGCGGGTGATGGACGACATCGTGCTGCCGACCGTCGCCGCGCTCAAACGCGCGGGCGCGCCCTACAAGGGCGTGCTGTTCGCCGGCTTGATGATCACCGGCGGTGGCCCGCAACTGATCGAATACAATGTCCGTTTCGGCGATCCGGAATGCCAGGTGCTGATGCTGCGGCTGATGTCGGACCTGGTGCCGGCGCTGACCGCCGCGCGCGACGGGCAATTGAAGAATTTCGATCTGCGCTGGTATCCGGACGCGGCGCTGACCGTGGTGATGGCCACCAAGGGCTATCCGGGCGCCTATGGCAAGGGCTCGGTGATCGCAGGCCTTGATGACGCCGCGCAGGTCGAGGGCGTGGAGATTTTTCACGCCGGCACAATGTTCGACAAGACTCGGGCCGACGGCGCCCGCATTCTCGCCAATGGCGGGCGCGTCTTGAACGTGTGCGCGCGCGGCAAGACCGTGCGCGAGGCGCAGGCGCGCGCCTATCAAGCGGTCGACCGCATTCGCTGGCCCGAAGGGTTCTGCCGCCGCGACATCGGCTTTCGCGCCATCGCGCGCGAGACGACGGGGCGTTGAGATTAAGGCGGCCGCCGTCAAAGCGCCGGCAACGGCCAAAAAGCCACGTCGTTTTTATATTTCCTTTGCGTTTTCGCGTCGCATTTTACGGGGAAATAATTTGTTGCCGCTTCGCGCGCGCCCTAGCGTCATGGCACGCGGCGTTCCTGCCGCACATGGAGATTCCAAATGAAAGCCCTTGTTGCTGCTGGCGCGCTCGCCGCGCTAGTAATGACGACGCCTGCCCTCGCGCAAACGAACAATTCGGGCGACGAGGCGACGCAATCATTCGCGCTCGCGCCACCGACCGGTCCGGTCTACAGCGATGGATCGATCGCGGCCAGCCATCCGCATGACGTGATCGTCGATGGCACGATCGTCGCACGCGATCCCGATCCCGATATCCGCTTCCAGCTGTTCCGCGACCCTCATCCCGAGAACGAGAGCGGCGGCGATTAAACGCGCGAGTCCCGTCTGAAACTGCTGCAAGGCCCGGCGCCAGCGCCGGGCCTTGTTTTTTTGCCGGATGGTGCGCTATCGCGCGGCCGGCCCGCGATGACATAATGGGGCCGACGCCAGGAGACCCCAATGCATCCCGTGCTGCGCCTTTATGAGGACGTGCTGTCGACCCTCGAAACCATCGAATTCCGGCTGCCGCCGCTGCCGCGCTTCATCTTCGTGGTGCACGGCGGCGCCACCATCGGCCGCAAGGCGCTGAAGGCCGGCGACGCCTGGCAGGGCGAAGACGCAACCGTGGTCAAGCCCGGGCCTGAGGGCGTCAGCTGCTGGCGCTGGGAGCTTTCGCGTGGCGACGCCGGCTCAACGGTCGCCGCCGCGCCCGGCATGATGACGCACGAGAAGTTGACCGCCTTCCTCGAGACCATGCCGAAGGGCGAGCTGTTGATGCGCGGCGACAGCGTGGCCTTTCCGCCCGGCGGCTGCGCCTACCGCCACGTGCATCAGGGGCCCGGCATCCGCTGCCTGATCGAGGGCGGCATCCGCATTGACACCCACCACCGCTCGACCAGCTACGGGCCGGGCGGCGCCTGGTACGAGCGCGGGCTGGACCCGGTGTTCGCGCAAGGCGCCGACGACAAGCCGAGCCGCTTCATCCGCGTCATGATCCTGCCGCGCGCGCTCATCGGCAAAAGCTCGATCGCTTACGTCAACGAAGCCGACAAGGCCAAGCCGAAGACGCAAAGCTACAAGGTCTATGCCGATGCGCCGATCGAGTTCGAGGCGAAGAAGTAGTCGCCGCGCCGGGCCATGACCAGCATCGACCGCCAGCAGGCGTTTACCGGCACCAAGGAGGCGGCGCCCGCGTTGCGGCTCGATGCCGCGCGGCTGGAAGCCTATCTCGCAGCACGGGTCGCAGGCTTCGCCGGCCCGCTCACTGTCGAGCAATTCAAGGGCGGGCAATCGAACCCGACTTATCTCTTGCAGACGCCGGGGCGACTTTACGTGCTGCGGCGCAAGCCGCCGGGCAAGCTCTTGCCCTCCGCGCATGCGGTCGACCGCGAATACCGCGTGATCCGCGCCTTGCACGGGCAGGGCTTTCCGGTCGCCGAGCCCCTGCTCTATTGCGACGATGAGGCCGTCGCCGGCACCGCGTTCTACCTGATGAGTTTCGTGGACGGCCGCGTGTTTTGGGAGCCGCAGATGCCCGGCTCCAACCCGGCCGAGCGCGCCGCCGTCTACGATGCCATGAACGCGACCATCGCGCGGCTGCACAGCTTCGAGCCGGCGCGGATCGGCCTCGCCGATTTCGGCAAGGGCGAAAATTACGTTGCGCGCCAGGTCGAGCGCTGGTCGAAGCAATACCGCGCCTCCGAGACTGAAAAAATCGAGGAGATGGAGCGAATGATCGAATGGCTGCCGTCGCATATTCCGCCCGCGGGTCCGGTGCGGCTGGTGCATGGCGACTACCGACTCGACAATCTGATCGTGGCGCGCGACGAGCCGAGAATTCTCGCCGTGCTCGATTGGGAATTGTCCACGCTCGGCGATCCGCTCGCCGATTTTTCCTATCATCTAATGGCCTGGCACATGCCGCATTCGGAAAGCGCGGCCGGCACCGCCTCGCTGGTCGGGCACGACCTCGGTGGGCTCGGCATTCCCTCGATGGAAGATTACGTCGACGATTACGTAGCGCGCACCGGGCTCGATCCGCGTTCCGCCCTGCCCGCTTATCTCGCCTATAACTTCTTCCGCATCGCCGCCATCCTGCAAGGCATCATCGGGCGCGTGCGCGACGGCACCGCGACGTCGGAATTCGCGCCGGCCAAGGCCGAGATGATCCGGCCGCTGGCCGAGAAGGCCTGGGCGTTCGCAAAGCAGGCGTAGTTCTTTCTCGCACGGCGAGGCGAGACGAAAGACATCGTTAACGTCAACGAATCCTTTCACGCCACCCTCGTATTTCACGCGTCGCGATTGCGTAATGTTGACGTCTGCCCGATACGCTGCAGTCGTAATTCAGGGTGTGGGGTAATGAGCGCCAGCAGCATCGGCATTCAAATGATCTTGCCGAAGACCGCTACATCGCCCAAATCGCCGCCGCCGCCGCCTGGACGCGAGCGCGACAGCGGCGACGCCGCCGTTGCGGTCGACGCCGTCGTCCGGCAGGCCCCGCCGCCGCCCGGCATGGGCAAGCTGGTGGACAAGTCGGTTTAGTCCGAGGCTTTCCATCCCGCGTAAACCTCTCCGCCGTCATTGCCGGGCTTGACCCGGTAATCCATGAGGCGGATCAGCAAACCCGGACCTAGGTAAGGCTGCAATCCGCGGCAATTCATCATGGATGCCCGGGTCAAGCCCGGGCATGACGCCGAGTATGAGGCACGCTCATTGGCCCACAACAGCGGTCAGCGCCGCGCCTGGAAGAATTCCTTCAACAGCGCGGCGCTCTCGCTTTCGCTGATGCCGCCAAAAACCTCCGGCCGATGGTGGCAAGTGGGCGAGGCGAAAAAGCGCACGCCGTGCTCGACCGCACCGCCCTTTGGATCGGCGGCGCCGAAATAGAGCCGCCGGATGCGCGCGAACGACATGGCCGCGGCGCACATGGCGCAGGGCTCCAGCGTGACGTAAAGATCGCAGTCGGCGAGGCGTTCGGATCGAAGCGCAGCCGCGGCCGCACGGATTGCCAGCAATTCGGCGTGCGCGGTGGGGTCCTTGTCGACGATGGTGCGGTTGCCGGCGCGCGCAATCACTTCTCCATCGCGCACGATAACGCAGCCCACCGGCACCTCGCCGCGTGCGCCGGCGGCGCGGGCTTCTTGCAAGGCGATTTGCATAAAAGAAGGTATGGCCATCGTTTCTCCGTCATGCCCGGCTTTATGCCGGGCATCCACGTCTTTATACACGTTCGCAAAGCAAGACGTGGATGGCCGGGTCAAGCCCGGCCATGACCAAGTGAGTGGGGTATGGCGGGCAAGAGCACAGACGACAAATCGGGCGAGCGCATCGCCAAGGTGATCGCGCGCGCAGGCCTTGCCTCGCGGCGCGCGG
>CAYLMY010000039.1:0-19578 GCA_964384635.1 uncultured Undibacter sp. | reverse complement strand
TCCGAGCAGCCGACGTTGAAATAATAGCCACCGCCGTAGCGCAGATACATCATCTGGAAGCCGGTCTCGTCCTCGCCGTACCAGATTTTGAAGCCGCGCGCTTCGAGCGCCTTGATCAGCTTGCGGTCCACCATTTTACCCTTGGCGGTGGAGAGCTGATAGGCGCGTTGCAGCACAGGGTAGGGGAACGAGGTCGCGAGCAAATCGCAGTCGTCGAACGGGATACCCTCGGAATAGATGGCGTAGACGCTTTGCGCTTCCTGCAGGCTCACCACGTAAGTCTTGCTGCGCTGGATGATGGTGACGTCGGCGCCGTGCGCGTGCAGCTCCTGCGCCACATCGTGACCGCTGGTGCCTGAGCCCAGCACCAGCGCCTTGCGGCCCTTCCATCGCGCGGCATCGGCGAATTCGCCCGAATGCACCATCTCCCCGGCGAAATCCTTCAGGCCGGGCAGATCGGGAAACGTCGGAATGCTGCTGACGCCGGTGGCGAAGATCAAATGGCGCGGATGCATGACCCGGGTGCCGTCGGCGCACTTGAGCGTGACGTCCCATTGCTTGCGTTTGTCGTCGTAGCCGCCGCTGGTGAGCTCGGTGCCGGTCCAGTAATTCAGCTCCATAGCTTCGACGTATGATTCAAACCAGTTGGCGAGCTTGTCCTTCGGAATGTAGACGGGAAACGTCGGCGGGAACGGCATGTAGGGCAAGTGATTGACGTGCACTTCGTTGTGCAGCGTCAGCGAATGATAACGCTTGCGCCAATTATCGCCGATGCGGCCGTGGCGGTCGACGATCAGCGTCTCGACGCCGAGCTGCTGCAGCCTGGCGGCAATGGAGAGGCCGGCGTGGCCGCCGCCCACCACCAGCACGGCGGGGTCGCGGTCGGCAAAGGCGCGCTGCTTGCTGAGGCGATCGAGCCAGTTCTCGGCACCGAAGTCGCGCGTGGAGTCCGGCGGCGCGCGCCGCTTGAAGGCTTCTTCGTGGCCCCTCAGCTCATGCAAATTCGTGTTCAGCGTCCAGGCGCGCAATTGCGTTTGATCTTGCGCGTCGCGCACCAGCCGCACCACGCCGTTGCAAGGACCCAAGGCGGTGTCGAAGTCAAAGAGGCATTCGATCGCTTCGGTACCGGCGCGGCTGATCCAGCGCGGCGGCGTTCGCTTGGCCGGGATGCGGTAATTTACCGGCTTGGTGCGCGCTAAAGCGTCGCCTAGCGTGGCCCGGATCGCCGCGCGCCCGCTCATGGTCTGGATGGTCCAGGTGAAGGCCAGAAGGTCGCGCCACAGCCCGTCTTCCATGAAAAGCGCGGCTGCCGCAGCGGCGTCCTGCTTCTGCAGGGCGGCCTCGAAGCGGCCAAGCCAGTCCTGGGCCTCGGCCGGCGCGGTTGACTGCTTTCTTTCGGCGACATTCATCATGGCGCGTCATTCAAGCATAACCGCTCGTCCCCGCGAAAGCGGGGACCCAGAGCTGGGAAGCGCGGCGCTCGTTATGTTCGCCCTGGATTCCCGCTTTCGCGGGAATGAACGGAATTTGTTGCGGCGCCTGCGCTAATTCTTCGAATTCTTCGCCAGTTGCTCCTTCAGGCGGTAGAGCGCCTCCATGGCCTCGCGCGGCGACATGTCGTCTAGATTGAGGGCGGCGATGGCGCCCAACACCAGGTCGTGGGCCGCTTCCTGCACCGCCTCCGGCGCCTTGTAGGGCACGGCAAACAGCGGCAGGTCCTCGAAACCTTTCGGCGCCGCGCGGTCCTCCTGTTCGAGCTTGGCCAGCACCAGCTTGGCGCGCTCGATGACACTGGCGGGCAAGCCGGCAAGCTGCGCCACCTGGATGCCGTAGGAGCGGTCGGCGGCGCCGGCAGTGACCTCATGCAGGAACACCACCTCGCCCTGCCATTCCTTCACGCGCACCGTCGCGTTATGCAGGCGGGGCAGCCGCGCGGCGAGCGCGGTGAGCTCGTGGAAATGGGTGGCGAAAAGCGCGCGGCAACGATTGACGTCGTGCAGATGCTCGACCGTCGCCCAGGCAATCGACAATCCATCGAAGGTGGCGGTGCCGCGCCCGATCTCATCCAGGATGACCAGCGAATGCGTTCCCGCCTGATTGAGGATGGCGGCGGTTTCGACCATCTCCACCATGAAAGTGGAGCGCCCGCGCGCCAGATCATCGGCGGCGCCGACGCGCGAGAACAGGCGGTCGACCACGCCGATGCGCGCCGAACGCGCCGGCACGAATGAGCCCATCTGGGCGAGGATGGCGATCAAGGCGTTCTGGCGCAGGAAGGTCGATTTACCGGCCATGTTGGGGCCGGTGATGAGCCAGATGCGGCCGGCCTGTTCGCCTTGTGGGGGAGAGAGGTCGCAATCGTTGGCGACGAAGGGCGTGCCGTCCTTCGACAGCGCCTGCTCGACCACGACATGGCGGCCGCCCTCGATGACGAAGGAAAGTGAATCGTCGACCTGCGGGCGCGCATAGTCACGTTCGGCGGCGAGCTGGGCGAGGCTGCTCGCCACATCGAGGCGGGCAAGCGCCTCGGCGCAGTCCTTGATCGCCTCGGTCTCGGCGATCACGCTCGCCGAGAGCCGCTCGAAAATCTCCAGCTCGAGCCCGAGCGCACGCTCGGCGGCGCTGGCGATCTTGGCTTCCAGCTCGCCCAGCTCGGTGGTGGTGAAGCGCACTTGCCCGGCCAGCGTCTGGCGGTGGATGAAGGTTGCATTGAGCGGCGCGCCCAACAGTTTGTCGCCGTGCTGGGCGGTGACCTCGACGAAATAGCCGAGCACGTTGTTGTGGCGGACTTTCAGCGCGCGGATGCCGGTTTCCTCGGCATAGCGCGCCTGCAACGCGGCGACGACGCGGCGCGATTCATCGCGCAAAGCCCGCACCTCATCGAGCGCAGCGTCGTAGCCCTGGCGCACGAAGCCGCCGTCGCGCTTGAAGGCGGGCAGCTCGGCGGCGAGCGCGGCCGACAGTTCCGCCGCCAGCATGCCGTCGGGCCGCGTGCAGGCCTGCATCGCTTGCGCGATCTCGGTTGGCGGCTCTTGCAGCGCGCCGAGCGCGCGTGCGAGATCGGCGGCGGCGTTGATGCCGTCGCGGATGGCGGCGAGATCGCGCGGGCCGCCGCGGCCGACGGCGAGACGCGCCAGCGCGCGGGCGAGATCGGGCGCAGCCTGCAATCGCGAGCGGGTGTCGGCGCGCGCGGCAATGTCGGCGACGAAGCTCGCCACCGCGTCGAGTCGGCGCGCAATGGCCGCCGGGTCGGTGAGCGGCGCCGACAATCTTTGCGCCAGCAGGCGCGAGCCGGCGGCAGTGACCGTGCGGTCGATGGCGTCGAGCAGTGAGCCGCGCCGCTCGCCCGAAAGCGTGCGCATCAATTCGAGATTGCCGCGGGTGGCCTGATCGATCGCCACGGTAGCGGAGGCAGATTCCCGCAAAGGCGGCGACAGCGGCGGGCGCTTGCCGATCTGCGTGCGCTCGACGTAAGTGACGCAAGCCGCGGCGGCCGTCAGCTCCAGCCGCGTCAGCGCGCCGAAGGCCTCGCTGGTAGCGACCGCGAAGAACGAGGTCAGCCGCCGCTCGGCGGTGGCGGCATCGAACACGTCGCGGGTCAATGGCGTCACCGCCGGCAGCGAGCGCCAGAACGGGGCCAACTCGGTGTCGCCGTAGAGCGCGTCGGAAACGATGATCTCGCTCGGCTCCAGCCGCGCGATCTCGGCGGCAAGCGAAATGCGGTCGCACTCGGTGATGCGGAACTCAGCCGTCGAAATATCGATCCAGCCCAGCGCGAAGCGCGCTTCCTCGCCCACGGAGGACAGCCGCGCGCGCGCAACCGCCAGAAGATAGTTGTTGCGGCGGGCGTCGAGCAGCGTGTCTTCGGTCAGCGTGCCGGGCGTCACCAGCCGCACCACGTCGCGCCGCACCACGCTCTTCGGCCCGCGCTTCTTCGCCTCGGCCGGGTCCTCGAGCTGCTCGCACACCGCCACGCGGTGGCCGAGCGCGATCAGCCGGTGGAGATATTCGTCGGCGCGCTCGACCGGCACGCCGCACATCGGGATGTCGGCGCCAAGATGCTTGCCGCGCTTGGTCAGCATGATGCCGAGCGCGCGCGAGGCGGTCTCGGCGTCCTCGAAGAACAATTCGTAGAAGTCGCCCATCCGGTAGAACAGCAGGCAATCCGGATTGGCGGCCTTGATCTCGATGTATTGCTCCATCATCGGAGTGACGCGACCGTTCGCGTCACCCGCAGGCCGCGGAGCGCCGGTTTGCGGCGGCTCGTCGGGTTCGTTGAGGCCGATGGGTCGCGTCAGCGCCATGGGGCGCAAAGTAGCAGATGTCGACAGGGCTTCTACAGCGGAAACCCTGAGCTATCCCGGCCTCATCCTGAGGAGGCCGGCGCAGCCGGCCGTCTCGAAGGATGGGGCTACCCCCGTCCTTCGAGATGCGCCCTGCGGGCGCTCCTCAGGACGAGGGCGGAATCATCACTTCACCAACTTCACCCCCGTAATTCGCTCCAGATTGCCGTGCCAGATCTTCTCCCTGTCGGCTTTCGGCATGTCGATGCCTTCCAGGATACGCAGCGTCTCGCGCGTGTACATGGTGCCCTTCTCCGGATCGAACGGGCAGTCGGAGGCGAACACGATCTTGTCGAGGTCGTAGAACGCGAGCCCGCAATGGGTCGCCGGCTCGCCGCCGAACACGGCGGTGTCGGCGTAGAACGCGTGCTTGAAATAATCGAGCGGGCGCTTCTTCAGGCTCTTCAACACCGCGCCCAGGTCCTCGTCCGAGGTGCGCGCGCCCAGTTGGTCCCAGCCCGGGCCGATGCGGCCTTCCAGCATCGGCACGACACCGCCGAAATGGTGGGTGATGATCTTCAGGTTCGGGTACTTGTCCATGACGCGCGAGAACACCAGCCGTGCCATCGCCGCCGCGGTCTCGTAGGACCAGCCGAAGGTCCACCAGATTTCGTATTTCGATTTCTGCTCGCTGAGATAGTCGGGGAAATTGACGGCGCGCGCCGGATGCAGCCAGACCGGCTTGTCGAGCTTGTTCATGGTTTCCCAGAACGGTGCGAATTCGGGCAGGTCGAGCGGCTTGTCGGCAATGTTGGTGTGGATCTGCACGCCGAGCGCGCCGTTCTTGATGGCGCGCTCGCACTCGGCCACGCCGGCGTCGGGCGCGCCGATCGGCGCCTCCGCCACCCAGCCGGGGAAATGACCGGGATCCTTGGCGCAGATCTCGGCGAAGCCGTCATTGATCACCTTGGCGTAGTCGTTGACTTGCTCGCCCTTGGCCAAGAGCTCGATTGGCGGCATGGGATAGGAGAGGATTTGCGCGTAGTCGTCGAACGTATCGACCACCTTCTTGCGCGCGTCGAGATCGTGGATGCAGGGAATTTCGCGCACCCGCTTGCCGATGCCGGGATGGTTGCTTTCCACGATGGTCTTGAAAAATCGCTCCGGGATGAAATGGGTATAGGCGTCGATACGCATTCACTTTCCTCCGCGCGGGTTTCGTTTTCTGTTTGGTTGTTCAATAAGGCGTGATGACGTTGAGCAGCGCCTGGCGGCGGCCGTCAACGACGGCGTCGCGGGCGCGCGCGAGTGCGTCGGGCAGGTCGGCCGGCTTGTCGACGCGCTCGGCATGGGCGCCCTGCGCGCGCGCGAGCTCGTCGTAAGCCGGCGCCGGATCGAGATCGGCGAGCCCGCGGCTGTCGTTCTCGCCGGCGGCGCCGTCCTTGAACATGGACATCGTGGCGCGCCGTACCGCGGCGTAGCGGCTGTTGTTGAACACGATGGCGAGGATCGGCAATTCGTATTTGCCCGCGACCCAGTGGCCAACGGTCGGATTGCCGAACATGTAGGCGCCGTCGCCGAGCGTGGCGACGATGAACTTCTCGGGCGCCGCCAGCTTGGCGCCGAGCGCGGCGCCGAAGCCCCAGCCCAGCCCGCCGGCGGGGCCGAGCGCGAACAGTGTGCCCGGCTTCTCGCGCGCGCAATGGTCCGGCCGTAGCGGGTATTCATTGAAAATGACGGCGTCCTCGCCCAGTACTTCGCCGATGGCGCGCGAGAGGTATTCCGGCGAGATGCGCTCAGCCGGAGTGGAATCCTTGGCGAGTTGGGCGCGGCGCGTGCGCATGCGCTCGGTCAACCGTGCGCGGCGGGCGGCAATGCGTGCTTCCGCCATTTGCAGGCGCGGCTCGACCGCCGCGGCCAGAGCCGTCAGCGCATGAGTGACGCCGGATTGAATGGCGAGGTCGCTGGGGAACGAGCGCATCGGATAGCGCACGAAAAACGGATCCTCGCCGATATGGGCGACGTGGCAGCCGGCGGGCGGATGCTGCAAATGCGGAATCCACGGCACGTCGGATTCGAGCACGATCACCAGGTCGGCATCGGCCAACAGCGTGCCCGGCTCGAAGCCGAAATGCATGGCGTGGCTCGACGGCAGGCACACATTGCGCGGATTATGGGTGACGACCGGGATGGCGCAGCGCTCGGCGAGATGGCCGAGCACGGGCACCGCTTCGGCATCAAGCGTGGCGGCAATGATCAGCGGGCGCTCGGCGGCCGCGATCCAATCGGCGAGTGCGGCGACCGCCTTGGGATCGGGATGCGTCGCCGCCGCCTGCGGCCGTGGCTTGGCCGGCCCGATCGGTTCGGCGAGCGGCGCGGCAAGCGGTTCGCGCGGCAGCAGCAGATAGATCGGCCCGCGCGGATGCGCCATCGCCACTTCGACCGCGCGCGCCACAGCGTCTCCGGTCTGGGCAGGCTGGCGCAATTCGTAATCCCACTTCACCAGCTCGCGCACCATGCCGGCTTGGTCGAACATTTCCTGTGCCCACTGGATCGGCCGCGAGCGCGAGCCGAACGAGCCCTTCTCGCTGATCGGCGTGCGGCCGGCGGCGAGGATCAACGGTACGCGATCGCGCGACAGGTTGATGAGATTATTGACGGTGTTGGCGGTGCCGGCACTGGTGTGAACCATCACCGCCTGCGGCCGGCCGTTCATCAGGTAGGCGCCATGCGCCATGGCGACCGCGAGATTTTCGTGCGGCACCAGGATTGGCTTCGGCACCTTGGCGTTGGTTTTCTTGGCGCGGGCGAAGGCTTCCACGATCGGAGGGAAGTCGGTGCCGGGATTGCAGAAGAAATAGTCGGCGCCGTGGTCGGCGAGCGCGCGCAGGAAGGCTTCGGCGGCGATCGGCCGTTCGCGTCCGGTCGGTGGGACCGCCATCTCATCCGCCCCTGAAGTGTCCACCCGTTGGCCAGTCTTCTTATATTGGGATTTTGTTGGCGGCAGTTCTACTCGACGGGCGGTGCGCTGACAACGGAGGCACTTTTGCAGCGAAACGCGGCTTCTCCCATTCCCTCCCCCTGAAAGGGGGAGGGTCAGGGTGGGGGTCTCTTGAGCAATATCTAGAGGATCGTAGCGACCCCCACCCGCCCGCCTTCGCTTCGCTCGGCGGACGACCTCCCCCTTTTAGGGGGAGGTAAAGAGAGGATTACTCCGCCGCCATCGCCAAGCTGGCCTGGTTGTCGATGGCGTCGAGGCACTTGGCCAGGCTTTCGCCTTCGGGATCGACGAGCGCCGCGGCGCGCGCGCTCGCCACCGCGTCCACCGCGCGCGCCAGCGGGATCTGGCCCGCCAGCGCCGGCGCAATCACGCGCGCCTCGATCGTTGCATAGTTGGCGAGTCCGCGCGCATGGGTGTCGCCATAGCCCTTGATCAGCCGTGCGCATTCGGCGATCTCGAGCGCGAAGTTGATCGAGCGCGCCGCCGCCTGCACGATCAGCGCGAGCCATGCCTCGATCTGCTTCTGCTCTTGTTTGTAGCGATGGCCGTAAGGGCGAAATGGGCGCAGCTTGGCGAGCATGAGAAAACGCAAGTAGCCGCTGATCGAGGTGGAATTGATCTCCATGCCGAAATAGACGCGGCCGAGCCAGCCCCGGCGCCGCGCCAGCCACAGGATCGGCCGCGCCAGCAACGGGGGCATGAGCTGGGTGAGTTCCTCGATGCCGGGCTTGAGGAAATCGTGCACCGCGAACGGCTCGGTGTTGACCCCCAGTTCCTCGCGCGCGATGCGCCGCATGCGCGCGGGCGAAATCTTGGCTTGCGCCACCCGCACCACGTCCTCATACGACATGCGCACGGCGAGATGGCGCGCGACTTCCTTCAACAAGGCGCCGCGGCTGCCTGCGTCCGCGTCGGCGGTGGCGATGCGCGCCAGCCGGTCGAGATAGAGCCGCGCGTAATCCTCGCTCTGATAGGAAACCAGCCGCCGCACGCCTTCGATCGCGGTCGCCTGCGCGGGGCCGGGCAAGTTTTCAGCGATTTCCTTTTCGAGCGAAGCCAGCGTAACGGCGGCGCGCTTTTTGTTGTCGGCGGCTTGCGCCGGCGGCGCCTTGGCGCGCGCGGCCTCCAGCCCTGCGCGGAAGCCGCGCAAGTTTCCCTCCACCGACTTGCCGTCGGCGCGGATGGCGGCTTCGAACTGTGCGGGCTCAAACGGCAGCCGCCCGCTGCCGGCAATCGCCCCCAGCATCACCGCATTGATGATCGAGCCGCTTTGCGTGGCAAGCCGGTCCATGTCGATCAGCAGGCAGTCGCGCGCGTTGTCCTTGACGATCTTGATGAGCTTGTCCTGATCGAAGCGGCCGTCGCCCATGGCGATCTTCTCGTCCATGGCATAGAGGCGGCTGAGCGAGGCGATGGCATAAGTGCGCTCGGGGGTGACGAAGCCGCCTGCCACCGTGCGGCCGGCTTCCATGAGTTCGCTCGCCACCGCCACGTCGATGTCGCCGATGCCGGGGGTGAGCGCCAGCACCGGCCGCTTGCCGTTCAGTTTGCTGGCCGGCACCGGCAGGATCTCGATGTAATAAGTGGTGGCGCCGGTGCGCTGGGCGACGCCGGGGATCGAGGTGCTTTGCACCGGAAAGCCGGCCTGCGCTGCAGCCGCCACGATCCAGTTCGTGAGCACGCCGCCGCCTTCGCCACCGAGCGCGGCGATCAGGAGCTTTATGGGCGTTGCCTCGCCATTTGCTTGCTGTTCCGCGGGCCCGCGGGGGATGGCTGCGGAGGGGGCCGGTTCTCGTGAGGAGGGGCTTGCCCCTCCCTGTCCGTCCGCCGCAAGCGGGGGAGGGGACGATGGGGCGGTGTCACGGCTAAGCCAGCCAATTACAGTCTGCCGGATGCGAAACGCGATGTGCTCGCGCCAGCCGGCGTTGCGCACGATCTCGGCGCGATAGAACGACGGGCACAACACGGCGGCATGGGCGACCTCTCCGCACAGGCCGCAGCCGACGCAACTATCGATCACGGTCGCCACCGGATCGTCGCGCAGCGGATCGGGCGAGGGCTTGACCGTCAGCGACGGGCAGCCCGACAAGCGGATGCAGGAATGGTCGCCGGTGCAGATCTCGTCGTCGACGCCGTAGCGCGTGCGCACCACGCGTTTTCCCTGGGCAAGCTTGTCGGCGTCCTCGGCGCGCACACGGCGCTGGCGCGCCAGCTGGCATTCGCCGTCGGCGATGATCACCTTCAGCCCGCGCTCGGCGGTCTGCATCGCCTCCTTCAGCGTTTTGGTCATCACCGCGACGCTGTAGCTGCGCACCGTGCGCAGCCATTTCACGCCCATCATGCGCAGCGTCTGCTCGATATCGACGCCGGGCGTCGGACCAGAGCGGCTCATGGTGCTGGACGGAATGTATTGCTGGCCGGTGGCGGAGGCGTAGCCGTTCTGCATGACGATCAGCACGCCGTCGCCCTTGTTGAACAGGTTCGAGGCAACGCCGGTAATCAGCCCGTTGTGCCAGAAGCCGCCGTCACCCATGATCGCGATCGGGCGCTTTGCCATGTTGGGCGCGACCGCGGCGGCGCTGGCAAGTGACATGCCGTAGCCGAGGATCGAATTGCCAAGCGAGAACGGCGCGAAAGTCGCGAACGAATGGCAGCCGATATCGGTGCTGATATGGGTCGGGCCCAATTCGCGCTGCATCAGCTTGATGGCGGAGAACACCGGCCGCTCCGGGCAGCCGGTGCAGAAAGAGGGTGGGCGCGGCGGCAGAGCCCCTAGTGCGGCGGCCGCCTTTGCCTTGTGCGCGATCAGCCCGCGCGCCTTTTCGGCCAGCGTGTCGGCATCGAGGCCGGCGGGTTTTGCCGCTTGCAGGAAGGCGGCGAGGCCCTCCAGCAGCACCTCGGAGGTGTATTCGCCGGCCTTGGGCAGCGGACCCTTGCCAAGCACCTTCGTCTGGATGTCGGCATGGCGCAGTTCGACGTTCACCGCCTGCTCGATGTAGTCGGGATAGCCTTCCTCGACCACCAATACCGCGCGCTTATCCGCGCAGAACGCGCGGATCTCCTCCGGCACCAGCGGATAGACCACGTTGAGCACCAGCATCGGGATGCGCGAGGCGCCGAACACGTCGGCCAATCCCATGCGCTCGAGCGCGCGCAGCACGCTGTTGGTGAGCCCGCCCATGACGATGATGCCGGTGTCGGCAATGTCGCCTGCGATCAGTTCATTGAGCTTGTGCTCGCGGATGAAGGCGCGTGCCGCCGGCAAGCGCTCCTCGACCTTCAGCTTCTCCTGCACGAAGGTCACCGGCGGATGCGACAGCCGCGCGTAGTTGAAGCGCGCCGGTTCGCCAATGCGGTTGAGGCCGGAAAATTCGGCCTTGCGGTTGTTCTTGGCGGCGAACTCGCCGGTGGCGTGGCAGGCGCGGATACGCAGCTCCAGCATCACCGGGGCGTGGCTCGCCTCCGAGAGTTCGAAGCCCTTCTCGACGATGCGCACGATCGCGGGCAGGTCGGGGCGCGGATCGAGCAGCCACATCGCGGACTTGAGCGCATAGGCATAGGAGCGCTCCTGGATGACGCTGGCGCCCTCGCCGTAATCCTCGCCGATGATGATCATGGCGCCGCCGATGACGCCGGGCGATGAAAGGTTGGAGAGCGCATCGGCGGCGACGTTGGTACCGACGATCGACTTCCAGGTCACCGCGCCGCGCAAGGGATAGCTGATCGAGGCGCCCAGCATGGCGGCGGCGCTGGCCTCGTTTGCGCAGGTCTCCAGATGGACGCCGAGCTCGCCCATGATGTCCTCGGCGTCCACCAGCACGTCGAGCAGATGGGAAACCGGCGCGCCTTGGTAGCCGCCGACATAGGAGACGCCCGACTGCAGCAGCGCCTTGGTGACGGCCAGGATGCCTTCACCGCGGAAGGTTTCGCCGTCGCCGAGCTTGAGCGCCTGCACTTCCTTCTTGAACGAGCGTTCCATGGTTCGCCTCCAGAAACGCTTTTTATCACATTCGCGCCGGTGGCAACGCCGTGCCGGCAGCATGGACATCGCCGGCAAAACGCGATTTCATGGCGACCCTCCCTGGGGGCGACTGCGATTGAGCCGAAAAACGGCGAGATTGTAAAGATAGTTTGATATCAAACTAATTTGGCGCAGGCCAAGCCGGGGGAGGGCTCCGGCCGGCGCCGGGGTAGGGGAACCGGTTGGGCAAGCGCAGGCAACGGCCTCGCCGCGGCAAGAACGGTGCGGCCGCGGACGGTTCGATCGATTTCGGCCCGCTGGCGGGCTGGATCGGCTTCAACCTGCGCATGGCGCAGGAAGCGACCTTCCAAGCGTTCTCGCGCCGTTCGCAGGAAATCGGCGAGAGCCCGGGCCGCTTCGCTACCCTGACCATCATCGCGCGCAACCCGGGTATCAGCCAGACCGAATTGTCACTCGCAAGCGGGCGCGACAAGTCCAGCGTCACGCCGGTGGTGGAGGACCTGGTGCGGCGCGGGCTCATCGAGCGCAAGCGGGTGCGCAGCGACCGCCGTGCCTACCGGCTCAACCTGACGCCGGCCGGCAAAAAGACATTGCTCAGCCTCACGCGCATCGCGCGCCGGCACGAGGTCAATCTCGACCGCATCATCGGCCCGCGCGAGCGCGAGCGCTTTCTGGCGATTTTGAAGAAGATCGCGGCCGAGATTGAGTGACCCTCTCCCCCGCATTGCGGGGAGAGGTCAAGCGGAGCTCGCGGCGTCTCACACTCTAAACTTCGCCCGCACGTCTTCCGGCATAGCTTGCGACTTGAAGCCGCCGTCGGCATCGCGCACCACCCACACCCGCGTCTCCACGCATTCCGCGCAAATCTCCCCGTTCAGGCGCAACCGGTGTTCGACTTCGAAACTGGCGCGGCCGAATTTGATGGTCGTGTCCACCACCACGTCGTCGCCAAAGCGTGTGGGCTTGAGAAATTGAGCCCGCGTGCCCACCAGCGGGAAGCCGGCAAACGGCAGCGCCTTTAACATTTCGAATTTGGTCAGCCCCAGCGCGCGTTCGAATAGCGCGTTCGTTGAAGCGTCGAATATCTCGAAATAGCGCGGATAGAAGATGATGCCGGCGGGATCGCAGTCGCCCCACTCGATGCGCACCTGGCGGGTGTTGGTGAGCATCCGGCGCTAGCGCGGCGCCAGGCGCAGCGCGCCATCGAGGCGGATGACCTCGCCGTTGAGATAAGAGTTGTGGATGCAATGCATCACCAGCGCCGCGAATTCGCGCGGGCTGCCCAGCCGCTTGGGGAACGGCACCGCGGCGCCGAGCGAATCCTGCGCTTCCTGCGGCAGCGCGCGCAGCATCGGCGTGCCGAAAATGCCGGGCGCGATCGCCAGCACGCGGATGCCGAACTGGGCAAATTCGCGCGCCGCCGGTAGCGTCAGCGCGGCGATGCCGCCCTTCGACGACGAATAGGCGGCTTGCCCGATCTGGCCCTCGAAGGCCGCGACCGAGGCGGTCGAGACGATCACCCCGCGCTCACCGTCGGCCATCGGCGCCAAAGGCTGTATGGCGGCGGCCGCAAGCCGCATCATGTTAAAGGTCCCGATCAGGTTTATGCGGATAACGCGCTCGAAGTCTTCGAGCGGCATCGGCCCGTCGCGGCCGACGATGCGCTTGGCGGGACCGACGCCGGCACAATTGACCAGGATGCGCGCCGGCCCGTGATCGGCGGCGGCTTTTTTGATTGCCGCCTCGGCGGCCGCGCTGTCGGCCACGTCACAGGAAATCGCGATGCCGTTGACGTCGATCGCTACCTCGGCGGCGGCCTTGGCATTGACGTCGACGATTGCCACCTTGGCGCCGCCCGCGGCGAGCGTGCGCGCGGTGGCGGCGCCCAGGCCCGAGGCGCCGCCGGTGACGATGGCCGCCTGTCCCTTGATGTCCATGTCAGCAGCCTCCAGGTGGTTGGCAATGCGCGGTTGAGCGGGCGGCGAAATCGTTGGCGGGCGCTTGGGTTCCCGTCAAGGGTCCACCCCGCGGGCCGGCTATGGTTTGGTATCCTACTATTTCACAGGCTGCGGTGGGCCGGATCGACGCTCCCGCGGCTTCGGCGCATTTGACCCTGCCTGTGCGCAGCCGTAAATACGGACCCGCAACCGGGAAGCTCAACCGCATGACGCGTATTTCCGCCCTCGCCGAGGCCATCGGATCAACCGTCCGTGACGCGACCGAGAACGGCTGGCCGGTCAAATACGCGGCCACGGTAGAAGAGACCGCGCCGCCGACGGCGCGCCGGCTCGCGGTGCGGCGCGATCTGCAGGCACGCACCGAGCGCGCGCAGGAGGCGGCATGATGGCGAACCGGGAGGTCTTCCTCTGCGATGCGGCGCGCACCCCGATCGGGCGCTTTGGCGGCGCGCTCGCCAAGGTGCGCACCGACGATCTCGCGGCGGTGCCGATCAAGGCGCTGCTCAAGCGCAACACCCATGTCGATTGGGAAAAGCTCGACGACGTGTTCTACGGCTGCGCCAACCAGGCCGGCGAGGACAACCGCAACGTCGCGCGCATGGCACTGCTGTTGGCCGGCCTGCCGCCAAGCGTGCCGGGCGCGACGCTCAACCGGCTGTGCGCGTCGGGCATGGACGCAGTCGGCACCGCGGCGCGCGCCATCCGCGCCGGCGAAATGGACTTCGCCATCGCCGGTGGCGTCGAATCGATGACGCGGGCACCGTTTGTGCAGGGCAAAGCGCAAGAAGCCTTCTCGCGCAAGGCCGAGATTTACGACACCACCATCGGCTGGCGCTTCGTCAATCCGCTGATGAAGGCGCAATACGGCATCGATTCCATGCCGGAAACGGCTGAGAACGTGGCGGAGGAATTCCAGATCGGCCGCGTCGACCAGGACGCCTTTGCGCTGCGCTCGCAGCAGCGCGCGGCGAAAGCAATCGCCGACGGCTTCTTCGCCGAGGAGATCGTGCCGGTCGAGATCGCCACCCGCAAGGAGACGATCAAAGTCGACACGGACGAGCATCCGCGCCAGACCTCACTCGAGCAGCTCGCCAAGCTCAAGCCGTTCGTGCGCAATCCGGGCACCATCACCGCCGGCAATGCCTCCGGCGTCAATGACGGCGCCGCGGCGCTGATTTTGGCTTCGGAAGCGGCGGTGAAGGCGCACGGCTTGACGCCGCGTGCGCGTGTGCTCGGCATGGCCTCGGCGGCGGTGCCGCCGCGCGTCATGGGCATCGGCCCGGTGCCGGCCACCCGCAAGCTGATCGCGCGCCTCAATCACAAAATCGGCGACTACGATTTGATCGAGGTCAACGAAGCCTTTGCCTCGCAGTCGCTAGCCTGTTTGCGGCAGCTTGGGCTGGCCGACGATGCCGAGCACGTCAACCCGCATGGCGGGGCGATCGCGCTCGGCCACCCACTTGGCATGTCGGGCGCCCGCTTGGTGCTGACGGCGGCGCATGGCTTGCACGAGCGCGATGGCAAGCTGGCGCTTGCCACCATGTGCGTCGGCGTCGGGCAGGGTGTGTCGCTGGCGCTGGAACGGGTTGTCTAATAAGAAGGACAAGAACAATGACGCTGATCTATCCGCGGGAAAGCCTCAATGTCTTTCCCAAGCACCTCTCGCCGGACTACCGCAGCACGGTCAAGCGCTCGCCCTCGCAGCCGCTGATCCTGGTGCCGCACACCCTGTCGGAGCTCAGCGGCCCGGTCTACGGCCATAACGCTGTGCAGGAGGGCGACGCCGACCTCACCAAGCAGCACCAGGGCGAGCCGCTGGGCGAACGCATCATCGTGCACGGCCACGTCTACGACGAGGACAAGCGCCCGGTGCCCGACACGCTGGTGGAAATCTGGCAGGCCAACGCCTGTGGTCGTTACGTGCACAATGTCGACCAGCATCCGGCGCCGCTCGACCCCAACTTCACCGGCTCCGGCCGTACCGTCACCGACAAGAACGGCTATTACCGCTTCATCACCGTGAAGCCGGGCGCCTATCCTTGGGGCAATCACCCCAACGCTTGGCGACCGAACCACATCCATTTCTCGGTGTTCGGCCACTCGTTCCTTTCGCGGCTGGTGACACAGATGTATTTCCCCGGTGACCCGCTGTTCCCCTTCGACCCGATCTTCAACTCGGTCACCGACGAGAAGGCGCGCTTGCGCATGGTCTCGACTTTCGACCTGGAAAACACCATTCCCGATTGGGCGCTTTGCTTTCGCTTCGACATCGTGCTGCGCGGACGCGAAGAGACGCCGCAAGATAAGCACTAGAGCAAGCAATGTCAGACATCACACCATCGCAAACCGTCGGTCCTTACTTCGCCTACGGCCTGGCGCCGCATAGCCGCTGCAACTGGAGCCCAAACCAGAAGGTCTACGATTGGAAGGAAACCGTCGGCGCCAATCTGGTGACGCCGGACGCCACCGGCGAGAAGATCCGCGTCGAGGGCCGCGTCACCGACGGCGACGGCCTGCCGATCAACGACGCCATGATCGAGATCTGGCAGGCCGACAGCCAGGGCCGCTACGCCAGCCCGACCGACAAGCGCGCGCGCACCAACGCCCTGTTCAAGGGCTTCGGCCGCTCCGCCACCGACAAGGACGGCGTCTACTCGTTCGACACCATCAAGCCGGGCGCGGTGCCGGGGCCGAACGGCAAGCAACAGGCGCCGCATATCGTGGTCTGCATCTATTCGCGCGGCATGCTGCGGCAGGTCTATACCCGGCTCTATTTCTCAGACGAGGCGGCCAACGCCGGCGATGCGATCCTGGCTTTAGTGCCGGAAGACCGGCGCGGTACTCTTATTGCCCATAAGGAGAGCAGCGAAGGACGGACGGTCTATCGCTTCGACATCCGCGTGCAGGGCGAAAACGAGACGGTTTTCTTCGATATTTGAAGACGCTAGCGGCGGGACCGATTGCCCACCGTTGCCCACAGTTACGACAAATATGTGGGCAAATTCCCATTAATTTTGGAGAGCGCACTTTTTTGCGAGCTAAAAATTGAAATTCTCTAGATATTTCAAGTTAGATTTTGCCCACCCACTTTGCCCATCTTTCCAAGCCTGACTTTTTAATTGACGCCCGCCCGCGGACTTGGTTCGCTTAGCGCAACAGCGGCTGCCTGAAAGCCGCGCCGGCCGGGGGAAGCGTCCGCATGAACGAGCAAATCCTTCAGGAGATCAGTGAATTCTGCCGCCAGCGGGGCTTGGCCGAATCGACTTTCGGCCGCCGCGCGGTCAATGACGGCAAGCTCGCCAACCGGCTGCGCAACGGCGGCCGCATCACCACCGATACGTTGGAGCGCATCCGCGCCTTCATGGCGCGCGGCGCCGACGGCCAGCCGCCGCGCCGCCGCGCGCTGTTCGACGCACCCGCCGCCGGCCTGCCGGTGGTGAACCCGGCGGCACCGCCGGTCGCCTCCGGCCAGTCGAGCGACGACCCCAGCCGCAATTTCCGCTTCTTCGACAACCGGCAGAAATACCTATTGTTCGTGAACACCTGTTCGGAGAAGTGGGAGGTCGCCAATCGCGTCGGGCTCGAGCTCGCCAATATCCATCCGCGCCCGCCGGCGGTGCGCGTATTCGACGCCGGCGTCGGCGACGGCACCGTGCTCTCGCGCGTGATGCGTACCATGCACGACCGTTTTCCCACCATGCCGTTTTACATCGTCGGCAAGGAGATCAGCCTGGAGGACGTCCGCCTCACGCTGCAGAAGATGGCGGACCGTTTCGTCGAGCATCCCTCGAGCGTGCTTGTGCTCACCAATCTCGCTTACGCTGAGGCGCCGTGGCTGGCGGTGAAGTCGCTTTCCGCTGCCACCAGCCTGGTCTGGAAAGAGCTGTCGATGGACGGCGACAGCGCCCACAGCTTCGAGGAGCAGATTACCGCGCTCGAGCCGTTCCTGGCGCAGAACTGGAAAGCGGGCGTTTCGCCCAAAAGCGGCAACCCGGTCTATGAACGGCCGGTGATCCTGGTGATCTACCGCGCCGATCATAAGTTCCTGCTCGACCAGATTATCCCTAAGCCCGGCGGCACCGTCGCCGACTACGACTTGGTGATCGCCTCGCAGCCCTATCGCGCGCGCGCCTCGCTCGAATTCAAGGCCAAGCGCGTTTTGGCGCCGCTCGCCCGCGCACTCGGTCCGGGCGGTCGCATGATCGCCATCCATTCCTACGGGCACGATCCCGGCATGCAGATCATCCACAAGGTCTGGCCCAACGACCATCCGTTCGCGCACAGCCGCCACGACCTGCTCAAGCAGGTCAAGCACGAGCTGGGCGCCGCCGGCCGCGATCTCAATTTCAATGCCTATTCCGACCAGCGCTCGCTGTTCCGCTACGACATGCACACGCTGCCGTCGGAAATCTCCTCCTCGATCGGCACCTCCACGCTGCTCGCCGCCTGGAACGCGGCGATTTATGTGGCGCAGATCGAGGACGACCGCCTGTCCGACGTGCACAGCGACCGCCGCTATATCGAGGCGACGCGCGATGTGCTGCAAAAGAACGGCGGCTTGTGGTTCTACGATGAATCCTTCGTGATCTCGCGCCGGCGCGAGTGAGACATGTTAGCCGCAGCCGCGCCTAAGCACGAGTCCGCGGGCTTCGCACGGAATTTCTCCATCGAAGCCACCCGGCCGAACGCGGCCGAAATTGCCGCGCTCGCCGAGATTTTGCCGCCCGCGACGCCGGTTTATTTTTCCGCCGTGCCAACGATCGGTCCGCACGAATTGATCATCGCGGCAGCGTCGCTGCGCCGGGCAGGTCTCGAGCCGGTCGTCCACATTGCCGCGCGGCGCTTGCGCACCGCGTCCGACCTGCAGGATTTGCTTGGCCGCCTACGCGGTGAGGCCGACGTGAAGCGCCTGCTGGTGATCGGCGGCGACGTCGACACGCTTGGGCCATTTCCCGACGCCTTGGCGGTGATCCAGAAGGGAGCCTTGCGCGAAGCCGGCATCGAGGAGATCGGCATCGGCGCCTATCCGGAAGGGCATCCGCGTATTGGTGCTGAGCGGCTGGAAGCCGCGCTCGACCAGAAGCTCGCCGCCGCCGCGGCGCAGGATCTGCGCGTGCACATCGTCAGCCAATTCTCGTTTTCGCCCGAGCGCATCCTGGCCTGGCTCACGCAATTGCGCGCCTGCGGCATCACACGGCCGGTGAAGGTCGGTATGGCGGGACCGACCAGCATGCCGGCGCTCTTGCGCTACGCCAAGCGCTGCGGCGTTGCCGCCTCGCTGCGCGGGCTGATGGCGGGCGCCGGCGGGGCGCTGATCGGCCAGGTCGTGGGCAATGTCGGGCCCGACCGCATCATCGCAACGCTCGGCGCGGCGAGCGGGCTGGGCGATATCGCGCCGCATTATTTTTCGTTCGGCGGCACGGTTGAAACCGCGCGCTACGCGTGCGAAGCGTCGGCGGGACGGCACGGCGCCGGCCGTGCTATGGCTCAATAAACAGACCTGGGCGCGGCCAAAGCGCCGGGGCACTTCGCGGAGGAAACCATGACGCAAAGAACCAAGCCGCCATTCCGCGCCGACCACGTCGGCAGCATTCTGCGCACCGCGCCGGTCAAGGAGGCGCGCATCAAGCGCGAAAAGGGCGAGATCACGGCCGAGCAACTGAAAGCGGTCGAGGATGCCGAAATCATCAAGATCATCAAGAAGCAGGAGGACGTGGGCCTCAAGCTCGCCACCGACGGCGAATTCCGCCGCTCGTGGTGGCATTTCGATTTCTTGGGCATGCTCGACGGCATCGATGTCGTCCAAAGCGACCACGGCATCCAGTTCCAGGGCGTGCAGACGCGGCCGCTCATCCTCAAGATCTTCGGCAAGATCGATTTCTCGACCCATCCGATGATCGAGCATTTCAAGTTCCTGAAGGCGCACACCAAGGTGATGCCGAAGATGACTATCCCGTCCCCGGCCATGGTGCACTTCCGGCTCGAACCCAACGCGGTGAGCAAGGACGCCTATCCCAATCGCGATGCTATATTCGACGACCTGGCGACGACCTATCAGAAGGCGATCAAGGCATTCTATGACGCCGGCTGCCGCTATTTGCAGCTCGATGACATCGCCTGGGCCTACCTGTGCTCGCAGGATGAATTGAAAAAGGCGCGCGAGCGCGGCATCGACGTCGATCATCTGCAGGACACCTACGCGGCCTGCACCAATAAGGCGTTGGAGGCCAAGCCAGCCGACATGACCATCACGTCGCACATCTGCCGCGGCAATTTCCGCTCGACCTGGATTTCGTCGGGCGGCTATGAGCCGGTCGCCGAGACCTTGTTTGTGAAATTGAATTATGACGGCTA
>CAYLMY010000038.1:0-19843 GCA_964384635.1 uncultured Undibacter sp. | reverse complement strand
ACCTCGGCCACGGCGACGTGGTGATCGCCGCCATCACCTCCTGCACCAACACGTCCAATCCGAACGTGATGATCGGTGCCGGCCTGTTGGCGCGCAAAGCCGCCGCCAAGGGCCTTAGCGCCAAGCCGTGGGTGAAGACCTCGCTGGCGCCCGGCTCGCAAGTGGTGGGCGAATATCTCGACAAGTCCGGCCTGCAAAAGGACCTCGACAAGCTCGGGTTCAATCTCATCGGCTACGGCTGCACCACCTGCATCGGCAATTCCGGCCCGCTGCCGCCGGAGATTTCCAAGACCATCAATGAAAACGACCTGGTGGCCGCGGCCGTGCTCTCCGGCAACCGCAACTTCGAAGGCCGCGTCAACGCCGACGTGCGCGCCAACTACCTGGCGTCGCCGCCGCTGGTGGTCGCCTATTCGATTGCCGGCTCGATGCAAGTCGACGTCGCCAAGGAGCCGCTCGGCACCGATCCGAAGGGCAAGAAGGTCTTCCTCAAGGACATCTGGCCGTCCAACAAGGAAATCGGCAGCTTCGTTTCCAAAAACGTGACCAAGAAGATTTTCGCCAAGAAATACGCCGACGTGTTCAAGGGCGATTCCCATTGGCGCAAGATTTCCGTCAAGGGCGGCATGACCTACGACTGGGACAAAAAATCCACCTACGTGCAGAACCCGCCCTATTTCGCCGGCATGAAGAAGCAGCCGGTGCCGCTCGAGGACATCGTCGACGCGCGCGTGCTGGCGTTGCTGCTCGATTCGATCACCACCGACCACATTTCGCCGGCCGGCTCGATCAAGGTCGACTCGCCGGCGGGCAAATATCTCACCGGCCACAAGGTCAAGCCGGCCGACTTCAACCAGTACGGCACGCGCCGCGGCAATCACGAAGTGATGATGCGCGGCACCTTCGCCAATATCCGCCTCAAGAACCAGATCGTGCCGGGCGTCGAAGGCGGCTTCACCACCCATTATCCGTCGAAGCAGCGCATGACGATTTACGACGCGGCCATGAAGTACAAGGCCGAAAAAGTTCCGCTCGTCGTGTTCGGCGGCAAGGAATACGGCTCGGGCTCCTCGCGCGACTGGGCGGCCAAGGGCTCGCTGCTGCTCGGCATCCGCGCGGTGGTCGTGCAGTCGTTCGAGCGCATCCACCGTTCCAACCTGATCGGCATGGGCGTGATGCCGCTGATGTTCGAGGAAGGCACGTCCTGGCAGTCGCTCGGTATGAAGGGCGACGAGCAGGTCACCATCCGCGGCCTGCACGGCGAGATCAAGCCGCACCAACGGCTGATCGCCGAGATCGTCGCCGGCAACGGCACGCTCAAGCGGGTGCCGCTGATTTGTCGCATCGATACGCTCGATGAGCTGGATTATTTCAAGAACGGCGGAATTTTGCAGTACGTGCTGCGCCATTTGGCCGGTTGACCGGCGATCACGCTGCGCCGCGAAAAGGCTGAATTTCGCTCACCGCGAAGTGAGTAGCGGGTGATCGACTCGGCGCCTTATATGGCGCCTAGTTCAGCACGGGGAATCTTGGAAGCCGGTCATGAACTACCGCACCATCGCCTTTGCCGCCGCGCTCGCTTGCGCAACCGTCATGCCGGCCGCGGCGGGCGAACCGCGCGCCGTGGTCGAGCTGTTTACCAGCCAGGGCTGCTCGTCCTGCCCGCCGGCCGACCGGCTGATGGGCCAGCTGGCGCAGGATCCCTCGCTGGTCACTTTAAGCCTGCCGGTCGACTACTGGGACTACCTCGGCTGGAAAGACACGCTTGCCTTGCACGGCAATTCCAACCGGCAGCGCGATTACGCCATTACCCGCGGCGACCGCGAGGTCTATACGCCGCAAGCGGTGATCAATGGCGTCGTGCACGCGCTTGGCAGCGACAAGGCGGCAATCGAGAATGCGATTGCGCGAACCCGCCGCGCCGCCGCGCCGCTGACCCTGCCGGTCAAGCTGAGCGTCGCCGAAGGCAAAGTCACCGTGCATGTGCCCGCCGCCGAAAATGAACACCGCAGCGGCGAGGTCTGGCTGTTCCCCGTCACTAGCAAGGCGCAGGTCAAGATCGGACGCGGCGAAAACCGCGGCCGCACGTTGAGCTACTACAACGTAGTCCGGCGCTGGATGAAACTCGGCGACTGGAGCGGCAAGGCGGCAGACTTCGATGTGCCGCTGAACAAACTTCCCGGTGCCGATTTTTCTCTGCAGGACATCGACCATGTCGCGGTGATCGTGCAAAGCGGTCCCGCGACCAAGCCCGGCCTGATGCTGGGCGCCGCCACCGCGTCGCTGCACTGACGGCGTCTATCCCTCGCCCAAATAAAAATCGGGCCGGCGACGAGCCGGCCCGAAGGCTTAGGGGATTGAACCGTACGCGGAACTCAACTGGCCCGGTCGGCTGAGCCCCGGGGGGCTGGGGGGCTGAGGAATCCGGTGCTCGCACCGGACCGGGCCTTTGAGGCAACGCTGTCCTTATCCCAGCCCAGCATGTCCGGCGATTGGCCGAATTTGGGCGTTATTATGGTTCTTTTAACGAGTTCGTGATCGATCGGCGCGCGTTTGCGCCCGTTTTTTCAGCGTTATTTGCCTGGACGAAGGTCTTGCCGTCGCCCGTGCATGGCGCGATCATGACAGCTCAACAAAGGAGGCGCCGCATGACGTTCGTTTCCGGCGAAGTCGATCCCAGCCAGTCCCTCGGGGGCGGAACCCCGGCGCGACGCACCCCCGCCCCCTTAAGCCAAGTCACCTTCAGCCGCCGCGAACTCAAACGCATTCTCGATCTCTACGGCCGCATGGTCGCCGCCGGCGAATGGCGCGATTACGCCATCGATTTCCTCAAAGACCGAGCGGTGTTCTCGGTGTTCCGGCGTTCATCGGAAGTTCCGCTCTATCGCATCGAAAAACATCCCAAGCTGGCGCGCCGCCAGGGCGCCTATAGCGTGATCTCGGCCACCGGCCTGATCGTGCGCCGCGGCCATGAGCTCGACCGCGTGCTGAACGCGATCGACCGGTCGCAGCTGGTGGTGGTGAACTAGCCCGTGGGCGGGGCGGTGCTGCCGGCGCCTAGCGGGCGCTGCATCAGAACGCTGTCGAGCCAGCGGCCGAACTTGAAGCCGACATGGGGCAGCGTGCCGACCACGTAGAAACCGGCCGCCGCGTGTAGGGCTATTGAGGCGGTCTGCTCGGAATCACCGATCACCGCGATCATCTGGCGGAAGCCGCGAGCTTCGCTTTCCTTGATCAGCGCCGATAGCAATGCGCGGCCAATGCCGCGGCGGTGGCTATGGGGCGCGACATAGACCGAATTCTCGACAGTCAACCGGTAGGCCGGACGCGCGCGGTAGGGGCCGGCATAGGCGTAGCCGGCGAGTTCGCCGTCCGCCTCGGCCGCCAGATACGGATAGCCATTGTCCAGCAGTTCGGCCATGCGCTGCGCCATCGCGGTCTCGTTTGGTCGCGTGAGCTCGAATGACGCCGTGCCGTGCTCGACGGCATGGGCGTAAATGCGGGTAATGGCCGGAATATCGGCGTTAGTGGCGGGGCGGATGGACAGGCTCATGCGCCGGACACGCTAGCAAAACGAAAACGCCCCGGCCTAGTAGGGCCGGGGCGCTTGCTTAAGCTGCCGGTGACGCGGCTTAGCGCCGATCACCCATGAAGCGCAGCAGGAACAGGAACAGGTTGATGAAGTCGAGATAGAGCGTCAGCGCGCCCATCACCGCCTTGCGGCCGGCGACGGTGCCGTCATCGTTCACGCTGTACATCTCCTTGATCTTCTGGGTGTCCCAGGCGGTGAGGCCGGCGAAGATCAGCACACCGATCGCCGAAATGGCGAAATCGAGACCCGTGCTCTTCAGGAAGATGTTGACGACCATCGCCAGGATGAGCCCGAACAGGCCCATGATCAGGAACGATCCGATCGGCGAGAGATCGCGCTGCGTCGTGTAGCCGTACAGGCTCAACGCCCCGAACGACGCCGCCGAGATGAAGAAGGTGCGGGTAATTGAAGCGCCGGTATACGTCATGAAGACCGACGAGAGCATGAGCCCGAGCAGGCCGGCATAGACCATGAACAAGGTCAGCGCCGTTCCGACCTGAAGCTTGTTGATGCGGAAGCTCAGGAAGAACACCATGCCGAGCGTGCCGATAAACAGCACGATCATCAGCGGTCCGCCGAAGATCATCTGGCCGAACGGTGTCAGCCCGGTGATCTGCCCGGCTTCGTTGGTTACGGCCGCGGCATTGAAGGTCAGATACGCGACGACACCGGTCAGCGCGACGCCGGCGGCCATGTAATTGTAGATGCGGATCATGTAGGCGCGCAGGCCTGCATCGATCGCGGCGGCCTGTCCGGTGCCGATGCCCCGACGGGCGGCGATGTTACGGTCGAAGTCCGACATCGAAGTTTCCTCTCTGTGTCCGTTTTGGACCGGTTACGTCAGCCGCGCCGGCAACAACCGCCGCGCCTGTATTCGAAACCTAATCTAATGCGTGCTTAGCCTTGGTGCCAGATATGGCGCGATGATGACCTTGCATCATTGCGGATCGTTAACAATCCCGTGTCCGGC
The DNA here is from genome assembly GCA_964384635.1 of uncultured Undibacter sp. Taxonomy (GTDB): domain Bacteria; phylum Pseudomonadota; class Alphaproteobacteria; order Rhizobiales; family Xanthobacteraceae; genus Pseudolabrys. The sequence goes on along the minus strand of CAYLMY010000038.1, from coordinate 15,281 downwards.
GGCACCATAGCGGAAAAACCCCGAGTCGGGCTGGAAAAGCGGGCCCGCGCGGCGGAATGTCGCAAAAACTATAGATTTCTTAATACGGAAGCGGGTTTTTGCCCGAGCGCGCTGAAGGTGCCGATGAGCCCCAGCGCCACCGTCACCGCCACCGCGCCGAGCGCCGCCGCCAGCGCCGGCCATGGCAGCCAGGCAAAGCGCAGGTGCATGAGCTGCGAGACGATCAGCCAGCCGGCCAGCGACCCGCTCAACACCCCGAACAGCGCGGTGGCGGCGCCGAGCAGCAGGTACTCGATGGCGTAGGCGCCGATCAGGCGCGCCCGCGTGGCGCCCAGCGTCTTCAGGATCACCGCGTCGTAGACCCGGTGGCGGTGGCCGGCGGCGAGCGCGCCGCCCAGCACCAGAGCCGCCGCCAGCAGCGTGACGGCGCTGGCGCCGTCGATTGCCAGCACCAGGTTGGCGACGATGGCGCCGATTGCTTCCAGCGCCTCCTTCACGCGCACGCTGGTGATTCTGGGAAATGTCTTGGCGAGCGCGCCGATGAGCGCGCCTTCCTGCGCCGGCGTGCCGCCGTTCGGATAGGTGAGGGTGGCAAGCCGCGTGTGCGGCGCGCCGCGGAACGAATTGGGCGAGAACACCATGACGAAATTGATGCTCAGGCTCTGCCAATCGACGTTACGCATATTGGCGATGCGGGCGGTGATGTTGCGGCCGAGCACATTGACCACGACCGGGTCGCCGAGCTTGAGGCCGAGATTGTCGGCGATGTGCTTCTCGAACGAGACCAGCGGCGGTCCGTCATAGTCCGGCGGCCACCATCGGCCTTCGACCACGCGCGAGCCCCTGGGCACCTCATTGGCAAAAGTAAGGCCGCGGTCGCCCTGCAGCACCCAGGCGTCGTCCTTCGGCTTCAAGTTTTCCGCCGGCGTGCCGTGGGCGGAGATAATGCGCCCGCGCAGCATCGGCACTTCTTCCAGCTTCGCCGCCGGCGCCTGCGCATGCACGAAAGCATCGAAGCGCTGCGCCTCGCCCGAGGGGATGTCGAGGAAATAAAACGACGGCGCCTTGGCCGGCAGCTCGGCGGAGAATTGCTGGCGCAAGTTTCCGTCGATTTCGATCACCGTCACCAAGAGCGCGATGCCGAGGCCCAGCGACAGCACGATGGTCGGCGTCAGCGCGCCCGGCCGATGGATATTGGCAACCGCCATGCGCAAAGATGTCGAACGCGCATGCGGGGCATGGCGGGCCAAAAACATCAGCAGCGCCGCCACCAGCCGCAGCAGCACGAACACCGCGGCGGCGGTGCCGACATAGATCACCGCCACGCGCCGGTCATAGGCCAGCAGCACCGCCAGCGTCGCCAGCGCGACCACCGCGGCGGCGGTCAGCGCCATGTAGATCTTGCGGGGCCAGCGCGGCTGCGGCGCCACCGCGTCGCGGAACAGGGCGCCGACCGGCACGTCATGCGCACGCCCCAGCGGCCAGAGCGCAAACGCCAGCGCGGTCAGCAGGCCGTACACTAGTGCCAGCGCGAGTTCGCTTAAATGCACCGCCGGCTCGATCGGCAGCGGGATGATCGGGCCGAGGCCCCAGCTCACGACGTAGGGCAGGGCGGCGCCCAGCATCATGCCGATGACGCCGCCGACGAGCGCGAGCAGCAGTACCTGCGTGAGATAGATCGCGAATACGCGGCGGCCGGTCGCGCCCAGCGCCTTCATGGTGGCGATCACATCGCGCCGGCGGTCGAGGTGGCTCTTCACCGCATTGCCGACGCCGACGCCGCCGACCAGCAGCGCGGTCAGCCCGACGATGGTGAGGAATTGCGTGAAGCGCTCGACGCTGCGCTCGAGCCGCGGCGAGGCCTTCGAGCGCGTGCGGATGTCCCAGCCGGCCTGCGGGAATCGCTCGCGCGCCTGCGTCATCGCTGCGTTGGCGTAAGCGTCAGTGGTATCGTTCGCCGGCAGGCGCAGGCGGTAGTGCCAGCGCACCAGGCTGCCCGGCTGCAGCAAGCCGGTCGCGCGCAACGCCGCCTCGCTCACCATCAGGCGCGGCCCAAAACCGATGCCGCCGGCGAGCTTGTCCGGCTCGTTGCTAAGCGCGGCGCGGATTTCGAATGTGGCGTTACCGATCGTCACCCGCGCGCCCGGCTTGAGGTGGAGCCGGGTCAGCAGCGTGGAGTCGGCCACCGCGCCGAAGGCGCCGTCGCGTTGCGCGAGCGCGGCGGACAACGGGCCGGGCGGATCGAGCACGACATTGCCGAACAGCGGATAGGCGGCATCGACCGCCTTCATCTCGACCAGCGTCGCTTGGCCAGCGGCAGTGCGCGCCATGGCGCGCAGGGTGGCGGCGCTCGAAACACTGCCGCGGCTTTGCATGAAGGCGAGTTCTTGCGACGAGGCTTCGCGCTGGACCAGCGTGAATGACAGGTCGCCGCCGAGGATGACCTGACCCTGGCGCGCCAGGCCGGTGGCCAAGCTGGCCGCCACCGAGCCGACGCCGGCAATGGCCAGGGAGCCGAGCGCGATGCAGGCGACGAAAACGTAGAAGCCATGTAGGCCGCCGCGCAGCTCACGCCAAGCAAAACGCAAGGGCAGCCAACGGCCGTTTGGCGCGGTTGCGGCGGTGACGCTCATGATTCGCTCACGCCATCGATGCGGCCGGAGCGCAGCCGCACCACCCGTGCACAGCGCGCCGCCAGCGCGACGTCATGGGTGACTAGAACCAGCGTGGTGCCGCGCCGGGCATGGCCCGCAAACAAAAGCTCGATGATCTGCTGACCGGTTTCCTCGTCAAGGTTTCCGGTCGGCTCGTCGGCCACCACGATAGCGGGATTGGGCACCAGCGCGCGCGCCAGCGCCACGCGCTGCTGCTCGCCGCCGGAAAGCTGGGCCGGGTAATGATGCAGCCGATCGCCAAGGCCGACGGCGGCGAGTTCCTCGCGCGCGCGCGTTTGCGCGTCGTTCAGGCCGGCCAGTTCCAGCGGCACCGCCACGTTCTCCAGCGCGGTCATGGTCGGGATCAGGTGGAAGGATTGGAACACGATTCCGACATGCCGCCCGCGGAAGCGCGCCAGCGCGTCCTCGTTGAACCCGCTCAAGTCTTCGCCCGCCACCGCCACCGTGCCGGTATTGGCCCGCTCCAGGCCGGCCATCACCATCAGCAGCGTGGATTTGCCAGAGCCGGACGGCCCGACTAGCCCGACCGCTTCGCCGGTGCCTATATCCAAGTCGATATCCTTGAGGATATGAACGCGGGCGGCCCCCTGCCCGAGCGCGAGATTGACGCCGGCAAGCGCGATTGCCGGCCCCGCCTGGGAGATTTTCGTCATGGGACCTCACGGTTCAGAACCCCGCTCATATGGGAACAGCTACGCCTGGGTCCAGCGCCTGGCGGCGGTGCTGGTCACGATTGCTTGGGTTTTGGCGCCGGGTTTCGGCGGCGCCGCCGGCCAGCCGGTGAAAATCGTGGCGCTGGGGGATTCGCTCACCGCCGGCTTAGGGCTGCCGGAGCAAGCCACTTTCCCGGCAAGATTGGCGCGGGCTCTGAAAGCCAAGGGCGTCGCCGTAACAATCGCCAATGCCGGGGTGTCCGGCGATACCGCCTCCGGCGGCCTCGACCGTCTCGACTGGTCGGTGCCGCGGGGAACCGACGCGGTGATTCTCGAGCTCGGCGCCAACGACATGCTGCGTGGCATCGACCCCAATGTGACCAAGGTCGCGCTCGCCGCTATCCTGCGCAAGCTCCAGGCCCGTCATATTCCCGTCTTGCTCGCCGGCATGAAAGCGCTCCCCAATATGGGCGATGATTATGCGCGCGCCTTCAATGCGATCTATCCGGCGCTTGCCTCGACTCATCGCGTCGTCTTTTATCCGTTCTTCCTCGCCGGGGTCGCCACCGACCACCGATTCAATCAGATCGATGGCATGCATCCCAACGCGGCCGGCGTCGACGTGATCGTTAAGCGCATCTTGCCGCGGGTCGAGGAACTGATCGCCCGGGTGCGCCACGCGGACCGATCTTAAGTGGAACTAACTCCAATGCCGCGTCTCTTCACCGGTGTCGAAATTCCGTCCGACGTTGGACAGGCGTTGGCGAGCTTGCGCGGCGGTCTACCCGGCGCCCGCTGGATCGATCCGGAGAATTACCACCTGACGCTGCGCTTCATCGGCGACGTCGACGACATGATCGCGCACGAAGTCGCCGAATTGCTCGGACGCATTAAGCGCGGCGGTTTCGAGCTGCACATGGAGGGGCTCACCTCTTTCGGTGGGCGCAAGCCGCGCGCGGTAGTGGCGAATGTGGCGCCGGCGCGGGCCCTGTTCGACGTGCAGGCCGAGCAGGAGCGGCTGATGCAGCGCATCGGCCTGGAACCGGAAGGGCGCAAATTCATTCCGCACGTGACGCTGGCGCGCCTGCGCGATTCCTCCAGCCGGCAGGTCGCGGACTATCTTGCGGCGCGAGGGTTTTTCCGCACCTCGCCGTTCCGCGTCTCGCGCTTCGTGCTGTTCTCCTCGCGCAATTCGGTCGGCGGCGGGCCCTACGTGGTCGAAGCGAGCTACCCGCTGAATTCCTAGCTGTCATTCCCGGGCGCGCACGAAGTGCGCGAACCCGGAATCCATAACCCCATTCTTTCGATTAATCGGTACGCGGAGAGTTATGGATTCCGGCTCTCGCGCTGCGCGCTCGGCCGGAATGACAAGCAGGGGTTACGCCGGCCGCAACAAGCGCGACTGCGCGTCGAGGATGGTGGCGGTGACACCGTGCGCGTCGGCGAGCGCCTCGCGCATCAGCGACAGCGGCGTCGAGTGCGGCGCATCGACCTCGCCGACCACGCTGCCGAAATCGAACTTGAGGTCGGCCTCGAATTTGCGGGCGAGCTGCTGCATGCGCCGGTTGTCGGTGAGGCAGTACATGTGCAGCGAATTGATGCCGCGGTTGCGCGCGCTCAATAAGGTACGCTCCAGCAGCACGCTGCCGACGCCCTGGCTTTGCCAGGGATGCTCGATGCTGAAGGCGGCTTCCGCCTCGTGGCCGAACGTCGGGCCGAGCGCGCGCAGCTCGGCGGCGCCGCGCAACACGCCGTCGACAAAAAAGCCGTGCACCACCACGCCGACGCCGCGCGCCGTCGCCGCATGGCGGACGACGACCTCGTCCGACACGGCGCCGGAAAAGCGCCGCTGCCGGCTCTCCTCGTCGAGGCGGAGCAGGTGGTCGCGATAGGCGTCGGTCTCGCCCACCCACAATTTGCGGATGGTGCCGCCCTCCGGCAAAGGCTCCTGCATTATCCAAGTCTCCTGAACATTGTTCGCCCGCCTGATCGCGCTTCCATCCCGACGGCTACTCGCGAATTCCTCACGAATCGCCGCCATCCATCTATATGGTGCATTGCAGCAAAAAAGCGACGAACGATTTCGCGCGGGGACCCTCACCAGCGAAAAACGCATGGCTAACAAATGGTTACCGCACAGTTCTTACGCAACATGGTTTATTTGCGGGCAGCGCCGATTTTACAGGCGGCACGGTTCACCCTAGGTAGCGCGCGCCGGTCCTCTGCCTCCCACCAAACGGCGAAAACGCCACCCTGATGGCTGAAACCTTCAGCACCCGCTACGCGGCGCTCGTTGCCGCCGGAGAGATTGATGCCGATCCCGGCCAGGCGGTGCTGGCGGGCCGGCTGGCCGCGCTCGAGCGCCACATCGACCAGCGCCGGCTGGCGCGGAAATCATCCTCGCTCGGCTGGCTGTTCGGCCGGCGCCAAAATAACGGCGCGCCGCTGAAGGGCCTTTACGTCTACGGCGAAGTCGGCCGCGGCAAGACCATGCTGATGGACCTGTTCTTCGCGACCAGCGCGGCGCAGCGCAAACGCCGCGCCCATTTCCACGAGTTCATGGCCGACGTGCACGAGCGCGTGCGCAATTTTCGCCACAAGATCAAGCGCGGCGAGATCAGTGAGACCGACCCGATCCGGATTACCGCCGATCAGATCGCGGAGGAAACCTGGCTGCTCTGTTTTGACGAATTCCACGTCACCGACATCGCCGATGCCATGATCCTTGCCCGGCTGTTCACCCGGCTGTTCGAGCTCGGCGTGGTGCTGGTGGCGACCTCGAACGTGGCGCCCGACGATCTCTACGCCGGCGGGCTCAACCGCGCCCTGTTCGAGCCCTTCATTCGCCTGCTTCAGCAGTATGTCGATGTCGTGCGACTGGAAGCGCGCACTGATTACCGGCTGGAGAAGCTCGCCTGCGTTGCGGTCTGGTACGTGCCGGCCGATGAGGAGGGCGAGGTTGCCCTCGACATGGCTTGGCAGAAACTCACCGGACAGCTCGCAGGCGAGCCCCGGGACATCGCGCTGCAAGGCCGCGTGCTGCGGGTGCCGGAGGCGGCCATGGGTGTGGCGCGCTTCGCCTTTGCCCAGCTGTGCGAGCAGCCGCTCGGCGCCAACGACTACCTGCGGCTGGCGCGGGAATTCCACACGCTGATCGTCGACAATATCCCGGTTATGGAATGGCCGGAGCGCAACGCGGCCAAGCGGTTTATCATTCTGATCGATACGCTCTACGACAATGCGGTCAAGCTGATCGCCTCCGCCGCCGCCGAGCCGCCAGATCTTTACTTGGCGAGCGACGGCTACGAGGCGCATGAATTCAAGCGCACCGCTTCGCGGCTGGTCGAGATGCGCTCGGAAAGTTATCTCGCGCTGCCGCACGGCGCGCGCTCGGGCGCGGACACCGGCGACACCGGCGGCATCGTGGAGACCTAGAAAACAGGATACGATCGGGATCTTCGATCGCATTTCCGGGAGCGTGGCGATGAGCGACCAAGCAGCAAACCCGGCGCCTGCCAACACCCCGCCGCCGGCAACGTCGCGCAAGCGGCCGCGTCCGAAATGCTCGATTTGCAGCAAGGACGCACGCAACGCCGTGCGGTTCGACGCGGTGCGGCCGGAAATCGCCAGCCTCATGCTCGCCGACCATCCCGAGCTCAAGCCGGGCGATCACATATGCGGGCGCCACGTCGGCGACTACCGCACGCGCTATGTCGCGCAACTGCTCGAGCGCGAGCGCGGCGAGCTCTCCGAGCTGGAGCGACAGGTAGTCGAAAGCCTGGCGCGCGAAGAGACGGTGAGCCGCGACGTCGAGGCGGCCTGGGAACATCATCGCACGCCCGGCGAAAGGGTCGCCGACGCAGTTGCCGATTTCGGCGGCAGCTGGATCTTCATCGGCATTTTCTTCGCCGTGCTGGCGGTATGGATGGCCTTCAACATCTGGGCCGCCACGCGCGAGGTGTTCGATCCCTATCCCTTCATCCTGCTCAATCTGGTGCTGTCGTGCCTCGCCGCCATCCAGGCGCCGATCATCATGATGAGCCAGAACCGCCAGGAGGCGAAGGACCGGCTGCGCTCGGAGAACGACTTCCGGGTCAACCTCAAGGCCGAGCTGGAAATCCGCCACCTGCACGAAAAGATCGACCATCTGCTCAACCGGCAATGGGAGCGGCTGGCCGAGATCCAGCAGATCCAGCTCGAGATGATGCAGGAGATGGGCCGCAAGAAGCGGTGAGGGACGGCTTGTTTCACCTCTCTCCACAAGCGGGGAGAGGGTCCCAAAATCACTGGACTCCCGCCGCGCGCAGTGCTGGTATAATGTATACAAGATCGCGGCCAAGCCGGTGCGCAAGGCCGCACAATCCGCACCGTCTCTTGCCGCAACGCACCTAAGCGTTTAACCACGCCCTTGGCCGCGCCCCGCGGCAGCATCAAAATCGAAGAGCTCTCCCATCATGGCGCGTAACAAGATTGCGTTGATCGGCGCCGGCCAGATCGGCGGCACGCTCGCTCACCTCATCGGCCTCAAGCAGCTCGGCGACGTCGTGATGTTCGACGTCATGGAAGGCGTTCCGCAAGGCAAGGCGCTCGATATCGCCGAATCCTCGCCGGTCAACGATTTCGACGCCCGTTTCATCGGCACCAGCACCTACGACGCCATCGAAGGCGCCGACGTCTGCATCGTCACCGCCGGCGTGCCGCGCAAGCCCGGCATGAGCCGCGACGATCTGCTCGACATCAATCTAAAGGTGATGGAGCAAGTCGGCGCCGGCATCAAGAAATACGCGCCCAACGCTTTCGTGATCTGCATCACCAACCCGCTCGACGCCATGGTCTGGGCCTTGCAGAAATACTGCGAGCTGCCGCAACAGAAAGTCGTGGGCATGGCCGGCGTGCTCGACAGCGCTCGTTTCAGATATTTCCTCGCCGACGAGTTCAATGTCTCGGTTGAAGACGTCACCGCCTTCGTGCTCGGCGGCCACGGCGATTCCATGGTGCCGCTCACGCGCTATTCGATGGTGGCCGGCATCCCGGTGCCCGATCTGGTGAAGATGGGCTGGACCACGCAAGCGCGCGTCGACGAGATCGTGAAACGCACCGCCAATGGCGGCGCCGAGATCATCAATCTGCTCAAGACGGGATCTGCTTTCTACGCGCCGGCGGCGTCCGCCGTCGCCATGGCGGAGAGCTATCTGCTCGACAAGAAGCGCGTGCTGCCCTGCGCCGCCTGGCTCAACGGCGAATACGGCATCCGGGATCTTTACGTCGGCGTGCCGGTGGTGATCGGCGCCAAGGGCGTCGAGCGTGTCGTCGAGATCGATTTGAGCGGGGCCGAGCGCGCCGCCTTCGAGAAGTCGGCCGAGGCGGTGCAAGGGCTGGTCGAAGCCTGCAAGAAGATTGCGCCCAATCTCGGAAATTGATGCTGCTTGCCGTCGGGTTGCTTGTCGGCGGCCGATGACATTTGAAGGTTGCTTATGAACATCCACGAATACCAGGCCAAAGGCGTGCTGCGCGAATTCGGCGTGCCGGTGCCGCGCGGCGTGCCGGCGATGAGCATCGACGAGGCGGTCAAGGGTGCCAACGAACTGGGCGGCCCGGTCTGGGTGGTGAAAGCGCAGATCCACGCCGGCGGCCGCGGCAAGGCCGGTGGCGTCAAGGTGGTCAAATCAGTTGAAGATGTGAAGAAGGAATCGACCCGCATCCTCGGCTCGACGCTGGTTACCCATCAGACCGGCCCGCACGGCAAAAAGGTCAACCGCCTTTACATCGAGGAAGGCTCAGGGATCGACCGCGAGTTCTATCTCTCGGCGCTGATCGACCGCGAAACGTCGCGCGTCGCCTTCGTGGTCTCCACCGAAGGCGGCATGGACATCGAGGAAGTGGCGCACAAGACGCCGGAGAAAATCCTCACCTTCTCGGTCGATCCCGCGACCGGCATCATGCCGCACCACGGCCGCCGCGTGGCGCAGGCGCTCAGGCTTTCCGGCGATCTTGCCAAGCAGGTCGCGGACCTCTTGCCCAAGCTCTACGCCGCCTTCACCGCCAAGGACATGAGCCTGCTGGAAATCAACCCGCTGGTGGTGACCAAGGACAACAAGCTCATCTGCCTCGACGCCAAGGTCGGCTTTGACGACAATTCACTTTACCGCCATCCCGACATCGTGGCGCTGCGTGATCTGACCGAGGAAGACGAGAAGGAAGTCGAGGCCTCCAAATACGATCTCAACTACATATCGCTCGACGGCTCGATCGGCTGCATGGTCAACGGCGCCGGGCTTGCCATGGCCACCATGGACATCATCAAGCTCTATGGCATGGCGCCCGCCAACTTCCTCGATGTCGGCGGCGGCGCCACCAAGGAGAAGGTGGCCGCCGCGTTCAAGATCATCACCTCCGATCCCAACGTGAAGGGCATTCTCGTCAACATCTTCGGCGGCATCATGAAGTGCGACGTGATCGCCGAGGGCGTGGTGGCGGCGGTGAAGGAGGTCGGCCTCAAGGTGCCGCTGGTCGTGCGGCTGGAAGGCACCAATGTCGATCTCGGCAAGAAGATCATCGCCGAGTCCAAGCTCAACGTCACCTCCGGCGACGACCTCGACGACGCCGCGCAGAAGATCGTCAAGGCCGTCAAGGACGCCGCCTAATGGCCATCCTCATCGACAAGAAAACCAAGGTGCTCTGCCAGGGCTTCACCGGCAAGAACGGCACATTCCATTCGCAGGCTGCACTCGACTACGGCACCGCAATGGTCGGCGGCACTTCGCCCGGCAAAGGCGGCTCCAGCCATCTCAATCTGCCGGTGTTCGATACCGTCGCCGAGGCACGCGAAAAGACCGGCTGCGACGCCAGCGTGGTCTATGTGCCGCCGGCCGGCGCCGCCGATGCCATCTGTGAGGCGATCCAGGCCGAGGTCCCGCTCATCGTCTGCATCACCGAAGGCATCCCGGTGATGGACATGGTCAAGGTCAAGCGCGCACTGTCGGGCTCCAAGTCGCGACTGATCGGGCCCAACTGCCCGGGCGTGATGACCGCGGGCGAATGCAAGATCGGCATCATGCCCGGCAACATCTTCAAGCCGGGCTCGGTCGGCATCGTCTCGCGTTCCGGCACGCTCACCTACGAGGCGGTGTTCCAGACCACGCGCGTGGGGCTGGGCCAGACCACCGCGGTCGGCATCGGCGGCGACCCGGTCAAGGGCACCGAATTCATCGACATGCTGGAGATGTTTCTAGCCGACCCCAACACCAAGTCCATTGTGATGATCGGCGAGATCGGCGGCTCGGCCGAGGAGGACGCCGCCCAGTTCCTCAAAGACGAGGCTAAGCGCGGCCGCAAGAAACCCGTGGTCGGCTTCATCGCCGGGCGCACCGCGCCGCCGGGGCGGCGCATGGGCCATGCCGGCGCCATCATTTCCGGCGGCAAGGGCGATGCCGAGTCCAAAATCGCGGCGATGGAATCGGCCGGAATCAAGGTTTCACCCTCGCCGGCGCGGATCGGGAAAACCCTGGTAGAAGTGCTCAAGCGCTGATCCGCAGCCCCGCCGGTCCGGCCCCCGGCCTGCTCGAGCCATTGAATTCATTAACGAAAAAATTTTTCCCGGGATGTCGATTCCGGCGGCCCCCATTCGTCGTCGCTGCAGGGGAGGCGCAGAGCCTCCCGCCAATGAAGAGGAGACAAGACGATGCGTGTCATGGTGTTCGTTAAGGCGACCGAGGACTCCGAAGAGGGGATCAAGCCCACGGCCGAAACGGCCGAGATGTTCGTGGCGATGGGCAAGTTCAACGAGGAACTGGTGAAGGCCGGCATCATGTTGGCCGGTGACGGCTTGAAGCCCTCCTCGCAGGGCAAGCGGGTGGCCTTCGACGGGCCGAGCCGCACCGTGATCGACGGTCCCTTCGCCGAGACCCGCGAGCTGGTGGCCGGCTATTGGCTCTGGGAGGTCAAGGATATGGCCGAGGCGGTCGAGTGGGTGAAGCGCTGTCCCAACCCCATGCTGGGCCCAAGCGAGATCGAAATCCGGCCGCTCTACGAGATGGCCGACCTTGCCGAGGCAATGCCCCCGGAAGCGACCGAAATCCACGACCGGGTCCGCGGACAGACGAAGGGCAAGTGAGCCAACGCGGGGCTGTTCTTGCTTCGCCATGCGCTCGGCTTCTAGTCTGGGCGCATGGCGGCGACTGAAGCCCACCAAGCCATCGAAGCCGTTTTCCGAATCGAACAGGCGAAGCTCATCGCGGGCCTCGCCCGCATGGTGCGCGACGTAGGCCTGGCGGAAGAGCTTGCGCAGGACGCTCTCGTGACCGCGCTCGCCGAATGGCCGAAGACCGGCGTTCCGGACAAGCCCGGCGCCTGGCTGATGGCGACCGCCAAGCGCCGTGCCATCGACATTTTCCGCCGTTTCAAGATGGTCGAGCGCAAGCACGCCGAGATCGGCCGCGAGCTTGACGAGACGGCCGGTAGCGATTTGGAAGTGATCGAAGCGGCGCTGGATGACGACGTCGGCGACGAACTGTTGAGCCTCATCTTCACCGCCTGCCATCCGGTGCTGCCGCCGGAGGCGCGTGCCGCGCTCACCTTGCGGCTGATCGGCGGGCTCACCACCGACGAAATCGCGCGCGCCTTTCTCGCCGCCGAGCCGTCGATCGCGCAGCGCATCGTGCGCGCCAAGAAGACCCTGGGCGAAGCCGGCCTTGCCTACGAAGTACCGCGCGGAAAGGAACGCGATGCGCGGCTGCCCTCGGTGCTCGGGGTCATCTACCTCATCTTCAACGAAGGCTATGCCGCCACCGCGGGCGAAGACTTGGTCCGGCCGGCTTTGTGCATGGAAGCGCAGCGGCTCGGCCGCATCCTCACCGGCCTGATGCCGGACGAGCCCGAGGTGTTTGGTCTGCTCGCGCTGATGGAGATTCAGGCGTCGCGTCTCGCCGCGCGTACTGGGCCGGACGGCGCGTTCGTCCCGATCACCGAGCAGAACCGCGCACGCTGGGACCAGCTTCTCATCCGCCGCGGTCTTGCCGCGCTGACGCGCGCCGAGGCGCTGGGCGGCGCCGACGGGCCTTATGTGTTGCAGGCTGCGCTTGCCGCCTGCCATGCGCGAGCCCGCAAGGCCGAGGACACCGACTGGAAGAAGATTGTGTCGCTTTACGACACGCTCCGCACGGTCATGCCCTCGCCGGTTGTCGATCTCAACCGGGCCATTGCCAACAGCATGGCGTTTGGTCCGGAGGCCGGCCTGACGGAGCTCGGCGCGATCGAGCAGGTCGCGGCGCTGCAAGACTATGCGCCCTTGCCAGCGGCGAAAGGCGATTTCCTGTTCCGGGCGGGCCGGTTCGCCGACGCCAAGGCGCAGTTCGAGCGGGCTGCCGCGCTGACTCGCAACGAGCGCGAGAAAGCCTTCCTGCTCGGGCGGGCGGGCGCTTGCGGCGGCTGATCCCCTGATGCGTCCGGGGGCGACAAATGAGGCAGTGCAGTCCAGCCCAAATCGGGTATCACGGTTGCTGCCCGGGGGCTTCGGAACGCCGCGGCAAGCGTTCGAGCTCGAATTCAGTTGTTAGGCTTTTCGTAGACTTGTAGGCGTCATAAATAGCGTTAGAAGCAAATCGCCGGGCCGCCGCCGCGCCTTCCGCAGGGCGCGGCTCATGCGCTTGAAAACGCGCGGGGATTTCGCCCCGCAAGGATCGAACTGCCATGTCCCGCCAGGACACCAATGCCGCCTTCGCCCGCACGTCCTTCCTCTACGGCGGCAACGCCGCCTACATCGAAGACCTCTATGCCCGCTACGAAAAGGACCCGGCCGCGGTCGATGCCGAGTGGCGCGACTTTTTCCAGGGCCTGAAGGACGAAGCCGCCGACGTCGCTAAAGCTTCGCGCGGCGCCTCGTGGAAGAAGCCGAACTGGCCGCTGCGGCCCGACGGCGAACTGGTGGCGGCGCTCGACGGCCAATGGGGGGAGGCCGATAAGCGCATCAGCGACAAGATCTCCGCCAAGGCGCAAGCGAAAGGCGTCGAGCTTTCCTCCGCCAACGTGATGCAAGCCACGCGCGATTCCATCCACGCGCTGATGATGATCCGTGCCTACCGCATGCGCGGTCATTTCCACGCCAAGCTCGATCCGCTCGGCCTCGAACCCGAGCACGACGAAGCGGAGCTCGAGCCGCGCTCCTACGGCTTTACGGAAGCCGACATGGATCGCCGCATCTTTCTCGACATGGTGCTCGGCCTCGAATTCTCCTCGATGCGCGAGATCCTCGCCATCCTGCGCCGCACCTATTGCCAGACGCTCGGTGTCGAATTCATGCACATCTCAAATCCGGCGCAGAAGGGCTGGATCCAGGAGCGCATCGAGGGCCGCGACAAGGAGATCACCTTCACGCGCGAAGGCAAGCGCGCCATCCTCAACAAGCTTGCCGAAGCGGAGGGCTTCGAGAAATTCATCGACGTCAAATACACCGGCACCAAGCGCTTCGGGCTCGACGGCGCCGAGTCGCTGATCCCGGCGCTCGAACAGATCATCAAGCGCGGCGGCAATCTCGGCGTAAAGGAAATCTGTCTCGGCATGCCGCATCGCGGCCGCCTCAATGTCTTGACCCAGGTGATGGGTAAGCCGCACCGCGCGCTGTTCCACGAGTTCAAGGGCGGCTCGTCGACGCCGGACGAGATCGAAGGCTCCGGCGACGTGAAATATCATCTCGGCGCCTCATCCGACCGCGAGTTCGACGGCAATCAGGTGCACCTGTCGCTCACCGCTAACCCGTCGCACCTGGAAATCGTCGATCCGGTGACGCTCGGCAAGGTGCGCGCCAAGCAGGATCAGCACAATGCCACGCCCGACGAGCGCACCATGGTGCTGCCGCTGTTGATCCACGGCGATGCCGCCTTCGCCGGCCAGGGCGTGGTGGCGGAATGCTTCGGCCTGTCGGACCTCAAAGGCTACCGCACCGGTGGCTCGATCCACTTCATCGTCAACAACCAGATCGGCTTCACCACTTATCCGCGCTACTCGCGTTCCTCGCCCTATCCGTCCGACGTCGCCAAGATGATCGAGGCGCTGATCTTCCACGTCAACGGCGACGATCCGGAAGCGGTGGTGTTTGCGGCAAAAGTCGCGACCGAGTACCGCCAGCAATTCCAGCGTCCGGTGGTCATCGACATGTTCTGCTACCGGCGCTTCGGCCACAACGAAGGCGACGAACCCTCGTTCACCCAGCCGCTGATGTACAAGAAGATCCGCGCGCACCCGACCACGCTGGAAATTTACGGCCGGAAACTTACGGCTGAAGGCGTCGTCACCGAAGGCGAAGTCGAGAAGATGAAGGCCGACTGGCGCACGCGCCTCGACGCCGAATACGAAGCCGGCCAGGGCTACAAGCCCAACAAGGCCGATTGGCTCGACGGCCGCTGGACGGGCCTGAAAGTGGCGCGCGACGCCGACGACCCGCGCCGCGGCGATACCGGCGTCGAGGCGAGCGTGCTGCGCGACATCGGCGACAAGATCACGAAAGTACCGGACGGCTTCCACGTCCACCGCACCATCCAGCGCTTCCTCGATCATCGCGCCAAGGCGATCGCAACCGGCGAAGGCATCGACTGGGCGACCGCCGAGGCGCTTGCCTTCGGCACGCTGCTCAAGGAGGGGCATCCGGTGCGCCTGTCCGGACAGGACAGCGAGCGCGGCACCTTCTCGCAGCGCCACTCGGTGCTGTTCGATCAGGAGACCGAAGAGCGCCACACCCCGCTCAACCATCTGGGCGGCGGCCAAGCGCGCTACGAGGTGCTCAATTCCATGCTCTCGGAAGAGGCCGTGCTCGGCTTTGAATACGGCTACTCGACCGCCGAGCCGAACGCGCTCACGCTGTGGGAGGCGCAGTTCGGCGACTTCGCCAACGGTGCGCAGGTCGTGTTCGACCAGTTCATCTCCTCGGGCGAGCGCAAGTGGCTGAGGATGTCGGGCCTCG
>CAYLMY010000037.1:4704-20175 GCA_964384635.1 uncultured Undibacter sp. | reverse complement strand
ATGGGCTCATTGCTGCGGAGCAGGGTCTGCATCGAGGGCTTGCCGAGGCACACGAGGAAATCCGGATCGACGAGCTCGATCTGGCGCAGAATGAAAGGCAGGCAAACTTGCGACTCCTGCGGCGTCGGCGTGCGGTTGCCGGGCGGCCGCCAGGGCACGATGTTGGCGATGTAGACCGACGTGCGGTCAAGCCCGATCGCGGCCAGCATGCGGTCGAGCAATTTGCCGGAGCGGCCAACGAAGGGCAGTCCCTCGATGTCCTCGTCGCGGCCCGGCGCTTCGCCCACGAACATCACGCGCGCATTCGGATTGCCATCGGCGAACACGAGCTGGGTCGCGGTCGCTTTCAGCGCGCAGCCGTCGAAGCGCTCCAGGATGGCGCGCAGCTCCTCGAGCGTCTCGGCGCTTTTGGCTGCCTCGCGCGCCGATAGCGCGGCCTGGTCGGGCGCCGGCGGGGCGGGAGCAGCGCGCCCTTTGGTCTCATAATCGGGCAGTAGCAAGGCTTGTTGCGGCGCGCGAACCGGCGGCGCGGTGGGCGCACCAGCGCCGGCAAAGCGGTTCACCGGCTGCTCGCCGATGAGCGCATCGACGCCGGCTTCCCGGTAGAAGTCGAAGAGTTCGCGGGCGGCCTTGTCTTGTGCGGGCGTCACGGCTGAAACCAAACACCCGCGCCGCGCGCCGTGCAAGCGGCGCTACGAACTTGCGGTGGAGAATTCTATTCGGCGGCTTGCGCCGGCAGGTTCACCACTTCGCCGCGCGCCGGATAGTTCTTTTCGCGGATAAAATCGAGCGCGGCGATGAGGTCGGCGAAATGCGGGCGCGCAAACGGCATGGTCTGCACGCTGGCGCAATAAAGCGTGCGGTCGGGCTTGATCAGGAACAGGCCGGGCTCGTTGAACAAGTTTGTCTCCTCGATGCCGGCCGAAGTCTTGCCGCGGCTGGTGGATATCCACAGGCCGAAAGCGCGCGCGGTGTGCAGATCGAGGCCATAGCCGATGCGCAGGTTCTTGAGCCCCCATTCCGGCTTGGTGCGCTCGGCGCGCTCGGCAATGTCGGGGGAGATCGCGATCACCGAGACGCCGCGCTTCTCGAATTCCGGCAGCTTGGCCTCCAGGTCGGTGAGCTGCTTGCGACACTGCGGGCAATGCAAGCCGCGATAGAACACGACCAGCGTGAACATTTCCGGGTTCTCGGCCGCCAGATCGAACTTGCCGCCGCCGGCAAGCGGGACGGTGAGCGAAGGGACCGGCTGGCGTGGAACGAGTGGCGTGATATCGGACATCGGCAATACTCCTTTTCGGAACGCGCGTGAGCATAGCGGCCGTGCGCGGCGTGGCCAGAAGGGCCGGTTTCACACTTCGGTGAACGTGTCACAGGGCGAAAGGGTGCTGGCGGCCACGTTGTCACGGCCGCCAAATCGTGGAACACATTCTGCAGGATACGCATGATGTAGAAGATTATTGCCGGGCCGTCGCAGGGGGAGCGCATGAGCAGCCAAGACCTACCCGCCCGCGAGTCGATGGAATTCGACGTGGTGATCGTCGGTGCAGGTCCCGCAGGCCTCGCCGCCGCCATCCGTCTCAAACAGATCAATTCGGACATTGGCGTGGTGGTGGTGGAGAAGGGCTCCGAAGTCGGCGCCCATATTCTCTCCGGCGCGGTGATCGATCCAGTCGGGCTCGATAAGCTGCTGCCGGAATGGCGCTCCGACGACACGCCGATCAAGACCGCGGTTAGCGACGACCGCTTCTATTGGCTCTCGGCCGGCGGCGCGCTGCGGCTGCCGAACATCTTGATGCCGCCGCTGATGAACAATCACGGCTGTTTCATCGTCTCGCTCGGCGATGTCTGCCGCTGGCTGGCGGCCAAGGCCGAGGCGCTCGGCGTGGAAATCTATCCGGGTTTTGCCGCATCGGAAATTTTGCTCGACGACAATAGCGCGGTTGCCGGCGTCGCCACCGGCGATATGGGTATCGGCAAGGGCGGCGCGCGCAAGGACAGCTTCACCCGCGGCATGGAGCTGCGTGCCAAATACACGCTGTTCGCTGAAGGCGCGCGCGGCAATCTCGGCAAGCAGCTGATCGCAAAATTCGGTCTTGCCGATGGGCGCGAGCCGCAGAAATTCGGGCTTGGCCTCAAGGAGCTCTGGCAGGTTGCGCCCGACAAGCACCGCAAGGGGCTGGTGCAGCACTCTTTCGGTTGGCCGCTCGACAATTCCTCCGGCGGCGGCTCGTTTCTTTATCACTACGACGACAATCTGGTGTCGGTCGGTTTTGTGATGCACCTGAACTATTCGAATCCCTACTTGTCGCCCTATGAGGAATTCCAGCGCTTCAAGACCCATAAGCGGGTGCGCGACACTTTCGCCGGCGGCAAACGGCTCGCCTACGGCGCGCGCGCCTTGACCGAGGGCGGTTACCAGTCGGTGCCCAAGCTCACGTTTCCCGGCGGCGCGCTGATCGGCTGCGACGCCGGCTTCATGAACGTGCCGCGCATCAAGGGCAGCCACAACGCCATGCTGTCGGGTATGTTCGCCGCCGAAGCGACAGCAGAGGCACTTGCAAGCGGGCGCAGCCACGACGAGCTTAGCCGTTACGAGGCGGCCTGGCGCGGCTCCGCCATCGGCAAGGACCTCTGGCGCGCGCGCAACGCCAAGCCGCTGTGGTCGAAATTCGGCACCTTTATCGGAATCGCGCTCGGCGGGCTCGACATGTGGAGCAATACCTTCGGCGTCTCGCCGTTCGGCACGGTCAAACACGGCAAGCCCGACTACGCCACGCTCAAGCCGGCCTCCGAATGCAAGCCAATCGCCTACCCAAAGCCCGACGGCACGCTCACCTTCGACCGGCTGTCATCGGTGTTTCTGTCCAACACCAATCACGAGGAGGATCAACCGCCGCATCTGGTCGTCAAAGACCTGAGCCTCCAGAAGTCGTCCGAGCACGACGTCTATGCCGGGCCGTCGGCGCGTTACTGCCCGGCCGGGGTTTATGAATGGGTGGAGGAGGCGGGCGCGCCGAAGTTCGTGATCAACGCGCAGAATTGCGTGCACTGCAAAACCTGCGACATCAAGGATCCGAATCAGAACATCACCTGGGTCCCGCCCGAAGGCGGCGGCGGGCCGAATTACCCGAATATGTGACGCCGGGTAACCGGTTCCGGCCACGATGCCGCCTCTATCGGGGTTTTCAAAGTGCGTAAGCGGCCCCAGCGGCCGTTCTTGCCGGGGCGGCGCAAAAAGGCCATTCTCGGCACAACCTCGGCGGTCTGTCGCGAAGAGTCGCGGACAGCCGCCCTCATTGGAGCATCGCCAGTGACTTCTTCGAGCCTCGCCCGGTGGATCGCCGGCAGCGCGCTGGCCGGTATTCTCGCGGCCGCGCCGATCACACTTGCCGCGCAGGCGCCGTCGCCACATGACCTTCGTGGGCTGACCGCCTCGGGCAGCTATCTGGCGGCCCGCCACGCCGGGCAGATGCGCGATGCGCTCGCGGCCGCCGCCTATTACCGCGCCGCCCTCAAGCGCGACCCGAAGAACAACGAGCTGCGCGACCGCGCCTTCGTCTCGCTGCTGGTCGGCGGTAATGTCAAAGAAGCCGTGCGTTTCGCCGAGCGCATCTCACAATCCGACAAGAACGACCGCGTTGCCCGGCTGGTGCTGGGCGTGCATGCGCTCGTGCAGAAGCATTACCGGACCGCGCGCCGCGACCTTTCCCAGTCGGTACGCGGGCCGATCACCGATCTGACCGCGACGCTGCTGTCGGCCTGGAGCCTGTACGGCTCGGGCGACCCCAAGGATGCCGTGGCCCAGATCGACCGGCTCACCGGGCCGGACTGGTACGCCATCTTCAAGGACCTGCACGCCGGCATGATCCTCGATCTCTCCGGCAACAAGAAGGAAGCCGGCAAACGGTTCGCACAGGCCTACAAGCTCGATGCCTCGGCGCTGCGGGTGGTCGAGGCTTACGGCAGCTGGACCTCGCGCAACAAGTCACCGAAAGACGCGGAGGCAATCTTCGAGGCCTTCAACAAGGTGCTGCCGAACCACCCGCTGGTGGCTGCGGGATTGGAAAAGCTCAAGCGCGGCGTGAAACTGCCGCCGCTGGTGGAATCCGCGCAGGCCGGCGCCGCCGAAGCGCTTTACGGGCTAGGCGCCTCGCTCGGCCGCCGCGGCGGCGAGGATCTCGGCCTCGTCTACCTCCAGCTTTCGCTCTATCTCGCGCCCAACCATCCGCTGGCGCTGCTTTCGCTCGCCGATCTCTATGAGGCGCTGAAGAAGCCGGATTTGGCGATCAAAGCCTATGAGCGCGTGCCGGCGAGTTCACCCTTGCACCGCAATGCCGCCATCCAGATGGCGGCTAATCTCGATTCGCTCGACCGGGCAGATGAGGCCGAAAAGCACCTCAAGGCGCTGATCAAGGACCATCCGAGGGACCTCGAAGCGATCATGGCGCTCGGCAATGTCCTGCGCGGGCACAAGAAGTTCGCCGAATGCGCCGACGTCTACGCCAAGGGCGTCGACACCATCGCTCATCCCGAGAAGGCGAACTGGACGGTCTTCTATTTCCGCGGCATCTGCTACGAGCGCTCGCATCAATGGCCGAAGGCGGAAGCCGACCTCAAGAAGGCGCTCGACCTGTTCCCCGAGCAGCCGCACGTGCTCAACTATCTCGGCTATTCCTGGATCGATCAGGGCGTGAACCTCGACCAGGGCATGGACATGATCAAGCGGGCCGTGAAGCAGCGGCCGGACGACGGCTATATCGTCGACTCGCTCGGCTGGGCCTATTTCAAGCTCGGCAATTACCCGGAGGCGGTCAAGCAGCTGGAGCGCGCGATCGAACTTAAGCCGGAAGACCCGACCATCAACGACCATCTCGGCGACGCCTATTGGCGCATCGGGCGCCTGCTCGAAGCGCGTTTCCAGTGGGCGCATGCGCGCGATCTCAAGCCTGATCCGGAGGAGCTGCCGAAGATCGAAGAGAAGCTCAAGAACGGGCTGCCCGACGAGACCTCCTCGCAGGCGAAAGCCGGCAAAAAGGACAAGGACGGCAACGGCGGCTAGCGCCCGCCGGAGGCATTCCCGCGTGAGCGCCCCGCTGATCGAAAAGGCTTGCGCCAAAGTCAACCTGACATTGCGCGTGCTCGGCCGCCGCGAGGACGGCTACCACGAGCTCGAGAGCCTGGTGGCGTTTGCCGAGTTCGGCGACACGCTCAGCCTACAGCCGGCGGCCGACGCCGCGCTCGAAATATCAGGACCGTTCGCGGCCGCTTGCGCAACGGGCGCTGACAATCTCGTGCTCAAGGCGGCGGCGGCGCTGCGCCAGCGCGTCGGCGGCCTCAAGGCTGGGCACTTCCTGCTGGAAAAGATCATCCCGGTGGCGGCCGGCATCGGCGGCGGCTCGGCCGACGCGGCCGCGGCCTTGCGGTTGCTGGCGCGCGCCAACGATCTCGCCCTTGACGATCCGCGGCTGGCGTCGGCGGCGCTTGCCGTCGGTGCCGACGTGCCGGTATGCCTCGATCCGCGCGCGCGCGTCGTGCGTGGCGTTGGCGAGCAATTGTCAGCGCCGGTTGACTTGCCGCCCCTGCCGACGCTGCTGGTCAATCCGGGCGTGCCGCTGGCGACGCGCGACGTATTCGCCGCCTTCGCTGGCGGCGAGGGCAGCAAGACCGTTTTGGGGACCTTGCCGCGCGAGCGCGACGGGGCCATCGATTTCCTTGCCCGCTACGGCAACGATCTCACCCAAAGTGCGATCGCGCTGGCGCCGGTGATCACCGAAGTGCTGGTGGCGCTGCGAGCCTTGCCAGGGATGCGGCTGGCACGCATGTCCGGCTCGGGGCCGACCTGCTTTGCCTTGTTTCACTCGCCCGGCGAGGCACAAACCGGAGCGCAAAGGCTCAGCGTCGAGCGCAAGGATTGGTGGGTGCAAGCCACCACGATTAGTTAGGTTGCACGAAAAAATGCCGTTATTCGCGGAGACCGTTGGCCAGTCCGCGCTTTGGCGGCAGGAGCCTGGCGGCAAAAGGAGAGCAAGATGAAAATCCGGTCGGGCGTCATTGCATTGGCGATTCTGGGCGTCGTCGCGACCGATCCGGCGTTGGCGCGCTCGCGCCACAATGCGAGGCCGCATTGCGTCGACCGGCCGTTCGAATTTTCCTGGAGCGGCTTTTGGTTCAACCCGCCGCCGGAATGGAACGGCTGCTCGCCGCCGGTCTATGTCGATGGCGAATTCGTCGGCCAGGACCCCGACGCCAATATCCGCTTCCAGCTCAGTCGCGATCCGGCGACCGGAAACCTCTACGATCGCTACTAGCGCGCTCGCGCGTCAGTGAGCGCGCGCGATACAGAACCCGACCGCGTCGATCAGCGCCGACTTGATCTCGGATGGCGGCACCAGCGCCAGCGCGTCGGTGGCGATGGCGCCGTAGTGACGGGCGCGTCCGACCGTATCCTCGATCGCGTGATGCCTGGCGATGAGCCCGATGGCGGTGTCGAGATCGCCGTCGCGGACGTCGCCTTCGCCCAGGGTGCGGTTCCAGAACTCGCGCTCTTCCGCGGTGCCGCGGCGGAACGACAACACCACCGGCAAGGTAATCTTGCCCTCGCGAAAGTCGTCACCCACGTTCTTGCCGAGCTTGGCGGACTTGCCGCCATAGTCGAGCGCGTCGTCGATGAGCTGGAAGGCGACGCCGAGATTCATGCCGAAGGAGCGGCAGGCGGCGAGCTCGGCCTTGCCCTTGATCGCCAGCGCAGGACCCACCTCGCAGGCTGCGGCGAACAGCTCCGCCGTCTTGGCGCGGATAACGCTAAGATATTCATCCTCGTTGGTGGCGGTGTTCTTGGCGGCGCCGAGCTGCATCACTTCGCCTTCGGCGATCACGGCGGCGGCCGAGGACAGGATCTCGAGGGTATGCAGGTTGCCGACCTCGACCATCATGCGAAAGGCCTGGCCGAGCAGAAAGTCGCCGACCAGCACGCTCGCCTCGTTGCCCCACAACATGCGGGCGGCAAGCTTGCCGCGGCGCATGTCGCTCTCGTCGACCACGTCGTCGTGCAAGAGCGTCGCGGTATGCATGAACTCGACGGCGGCGGCGAGTTTGATGTGGCCGTCGCCGGGATAGCCCGACAGCTTGGCCATCGCCAAGGTGAGCATCGGCCGCAGCCGCTTGCCGCCCGAGGCAATCAGGTGGTTGGCGACCTCCGGGATCATGGTCACTTCCGAACCGGTACGCGCCACGATGGCCGCGTTGACTCGCTCCATGTCCGGTGCCACCAGTTCGGCGAGTCGATCGAGCGACGGCGCTTGCGGACTTTCGAACGGGACGACGACGGCCAAAACGCTTCTCCGGGTCAAAAGAGGCGGCCAGCATAGAAACGCTGCGTTAACGCGGCAAGTGCATTAGTTGCATACCAGCAAATTGGGCAGCATGCAGGGGGTCCGGTTGGCGAAAAGCGTTGCAAAATCGGCGGTCGCTAAAGCCGGCAATCACGGCCTCTATAAGATCGCCGTGCTGGTGCCTTGCTACAACGAGCAAGCGGCAATCGCGAAGGTTGTGAAGGACTTTCGCGCGGCTTTGCCCGACGCCGCCATCTTCGTGTTCGACAATAATTCGGCCGACAAGACCGCGGCGGTCGCCCGCGCCGCTGGCGCCGAGGTCTTCCAGGAGAAGCACCAGGGCAAGGGTTTCGTGGTGCGGCGTATGTTCACCGACGTCGAGGCCGATATCTACGTGCTGGTGGACGGCGACGCCACCTACGATGCGCCAAGCGCCAACGCCTTGATTACGCGGCTGCTCGCGGACCGGCTCGACATGGTGGTGGCCAACCGCGTCGACCGCGAAAAGTCGGCCTATCGCGCCGGTCACCGTACCGGCAACCGGATGCTGACCGCCTTCGTCGCCTCCATGTTCGGGCCTACCTTCAACGACGTACTGTCGGGCTACCGGGTCTTCTCGCGCCGCTTCGTGAAATCGTTTCCGCTGCTGTCCGCCGGCTTCGAGATCGAAACCGAGCTCACTATCCACGCGCTCGAACTCGGCCTGGCGGTCGCCGAGATCGACACGCCCTATTACGCGCGCCTGCAAGGCTCGGCCTCCAAGCTCAACACCTGGCGCGACGGCACCCGGATCCTGCGCACCATCATCAAGCTCTATCGCGCGGAGCGTCCCTTGGCGTTTTTCACCGGCATCGGCATGGCGCTCGGCATTGCGTCGATCGGCTTCGCGATCCCTGTCTTCGTCACCTACCTACAGACCGGGCTGGTGCCGCGGCTGCCGACCGCGATACTCTCAACCGGCCTGATGCTGCTGGCGTTCTTGTCGATCGCCGTCGGCCTGGTGCTCGACACGGTGACGCGCGGCCGGCGCGAGATGAAGCTGCTCGCATACCTTTCCCATCGCGCGCCGGGCGAGGAACGCCGGCGAGGCGCATGATCCCGAAAAGTGGGCACCGGTTTTCGGAATGGATCGTGCGCAATGCAAAAATGTTAGATTGCCAAGCAAATTTCCCGAGGTAGAGACGGCGGTGAAAGAGATCGTCCGCACCAACGACGCGGTCCTGGTTTCGGCGATCGGCGCGTTGCTTGACGGCGCCAAGATTCCGCACATGGTGCTCGACCAGAACATGAGCGTGTTGGAAGGCTCGCTCGGTATCCTGCCGCGCCGCGTTCTGGTGGCGGAAGACGACGTCGGGCGCGCCCGCCAGCTGCTCAGCGACGCCGGGCTTGCCCATGAGCTGCGGCCCGATGGCCGCTGAACGCGACATTCTCGAAACCAGCGAAGACGCCGTGCTCGGCGGCCGCCTGCTCCTGCGCCAGCCGCTCAAGGGCCACCGCGTCGGCCACGACGCGATCCTGCTCGCTGCTGCAAGCGGCGGCTACGCCGGCGAGCATGCGATCGAGCTCGGCGCCGGAGTCGGCGGTGCCGGCCTGGCGCTGGCCGCGCGCGTGCCCGGGCTCACCGTCACGCTGGTCGAGATCGACGCGGCGCTCGGCCAGCTTGCGGCTGAGAATGCACAACTCAATCGGCTGGACGGCCGGGTGCGGGCGGTGGCTTGCGATGCCGAGGACCTGGACGCGCTCACCGCCGCCGCGCTTGGCGCCGGCAGCGCCGACCGGGTGCTGATGAACCCGCCGTTCCACGACGCCAGCCGCCACAACGTTTCGCCCGATGCGCGCCGGCGCCTCGCTTATTCGGGCGCGCCCGGTTTGCTGCAACGCTGGATCGCTTCCGCTGCTTGGCTGCTCAAGCCCGGCGGCGTGCTGACCCTGATCTGGCGGGCGGATGAGCTGGAACAAGTACTTGGCGCGCTGGCGGAAGCGTTCGGCGGCCTCGCCGTGCTGCCGGTTGAGCCGCACGCTGGTGCCGCGGCCATTCGCGTGCTGGTACGCGCGGTGAAGGGCGGTACGGCTGCGCCGGTCCAGCTTCCCGCGTTGGTTCTCAATGACGCGCAGGAGCGGCCAACGCGAGACGCGGAGGCCGTGCTGCGCGGCGGGCAACCGTTAGCTCTTGCGGGCAATTGAGCGCCGGAGTTGCCGGCCGCCTAGAATTTGCGCCGTCCGCGCACGAATTCGCGCCAACGCCGGTCGATCAATTGACGCCGCATGCGGCTCAGGCTGTCGTCGCTAAGATGCGAAAGTCCAACAACTGTGCCGATAAGCAGGAACAACAGGGTAAGCTTGGGATCCATCGACCTGCCTCTTTGCATAGCCGCCGACGTGGGCGACCTCGATTGCAATGCAAAAACTATTCCAAGGCGAAATGATGGGCGGTTCGTGACGCTTCAGAGACTTTGACTTACGCGGCAAGGACTGCGTAACTGGCCCGTAAACATCCGGGCAAATTATAGCAATGCCGAATATCTTTAGCCGAGCGCTCGACCTGCTACGCATGCTGCTGCCGGCGCGCTTTCGCGCCGACATCCCCATCGTTCCGGTGGTGCGGCTGAGCGGTATCATCGGGGTGGTGACGCCGCTGCGGCCCGGGCTGATGCTGTCCACCATCGCTCGCTCGCTGGAGCGCGCCTTCGCCGTGCGCCGCGCGCGCGCAGTGGCGCTGATCATCAATTCGCCGGGAGGTTCGCCCACCCAATCGCACCTGATCTTCCGCCGCATCCGCCAACTGGCCGCGGAGAAGAAAATCCCGGTTCTCGCCTTCATCGAGGACGTGGGCGCTTCAGGCGGCTACATGCTGGCCTGCGCCGGCGATGAGATCATCTGCGATCAATTTTCGATCGTCGGCTCGATCGGCGTGGTCGGCGGTTCGTTCGGGTTTCCCAAGCTGATGGAAAAACTCGGCGTTGAGCGCCGTCTCCACACCTCGGGCGAGCACAAGGCCATGCTCGATCCGTTCTTGCCTGAGAAGCCGGAGGACGTGAAGCGGCTCAAGGCCATTCAGAAGGACATCCATGAGCGCTTTATCGCGCTGGTCAAGGAGCGCCGCGGCGCCAAGCTGCACGGCGCCGACAAGACGCTGTTCTCCGGCGAATTCTGGACGGCGCGGAGGGCTATCGAATTGGGTTTGGCCGACGGAATCGGCGATCTGCGCTCCGTCTTGCGCGAGCGCTATGGCGAGAAGGTGCGCATGCCGTTGATCATGGCCGAGCGCAGCCTCTTGGGCCGGCGGCTGCCGGGCACGAACGTCGTTGAAGCGCTGGCCAAGCAGGCGGGTCTCGCAGACGATCTGATTTCGGCGCTGGAGACTCGCGCGCTGTGGTCGCGCTACGGGCTTTAAACCGGCATGGCCCGTAAGGCCGCGAAATTGCCGCGATTGCTTGGAATAAAGGTTCCGCCGCTCAAGACAAGGAGCACCGTCATGCCGCCAATTCTGCTTTCACCGCTGGTGAAATGGACGCTCGCCGCACTCGGCGGCGCCATGGTCGTGCATTGGGTGGTCAAGGAAGCGCGCCGGGTCAATGAAGAGCTCGACCGCGCCAAGCGCGCGGCGAAAATTTCCGACCGAGAGAACATGCCGACCTTGCGGCGCGATCCGTCGAGCGGCGAATATCGGCCCTAGCCGATCTGCATCAGAGGTGAGGGAAGTGTGGCTGGCCGCTTCAGCGGCTGATGCTCTGATTGTTGGTGACGAGGGCACCGAAGAACAGCACGAATAGCACCATTCCGACCATTTCGAATGCCAACATGCAGTTCCCCCGCTATGCTTTTGGTTCTAATTAGCCGCGTCTATACAGATTTCAGTTCAATGCCCGGTAAATTGTCGGCGTCTTGACCCCCTATGGGGCCGCCGATAGGCTCCAAACCCATTCCCGTGCTTAACAATTCGTATCCTCACGATGGCTGAAGCCGATCTTCTCGCCAGGGACCGCTCGCGTCAGGGCAGACTGGATCCCGCACGCTCGTTCCAGGATCTGATTCTGGCGCTGCAGCAGTACTGGGCGAATTGGGGCTGCGTGATTTTGCAGCCCTACGACATGGAGGTGGGGGCGGGCACCTTCCACCCGGCCACAACTTTGCGTTCGCTTGGACCCAAGCCCTGGCGCGCCGCCTACGTGCAGCCCTCGCGCCGGCCCAAAGACGGCCGTTACGGCGAGAACCCGAACCGGCTCCAGCACTACTACCAGTTTCAGGTGACGCTGAAGCCGTCGCCGCCCGATATCCAGGAGCTCTATCTTAACTCGCTGAAAACCATAGGCATCGATCCGGCCGTGCACGACATCCGCTTCGTCGAGGACGACTGGGAAAGCCCGACGCTGGGCGCCTGGGGGCTGGGCTGGGAATGCTGGTGCGACGGCATGGAGGTCTCGCAATTCACCTACTTCCAGCAGGTCGCCGGCTTCGAATGCGTACCGGTCACCGGCGAGATCACCTACGGGCTGGAGCGCCTCGCCATGTATGTGCAGGGCGTCGATAACGTTTACGCGCTCAATTTCAACGGCGGCGAGGGCGACAAACGCGTGACCTATGGCGACGTGTTCCTGCAAGCCGAGCAGGAATATTCGCGGCACAATTTCGAATTCGCCGACACCGCCATGCTGTTCGAGCAGTTCAAGATGGCGGAAGCCGCCTGCCAGAAATACCTCGCCGACGGCTGGAGCAAAGACAAGAAACATCACCTGATGGCGCTGCCGGCTTACGACCAGTGCATCAAGGCGTCCCACGTGTTCAACCTGCTCGATGCGCGCGGCGTGATCTCGGTCACCGAGCGCCAGAGCTATATCCTGCGCGTGCGCGAGCTGGCCAAGGCCTGCGGCGAGGCTTGGCTCGCCACCGAAGGGGGCGGAGTAGCATCATGAGCGATCCCGAAATCGGCGGGCGCGAGCCGGTGATGGTCGAGGTGGTGGCCGGCGAGACCTATTGGTGGTGCCGCTGCGGCCGCTCGCAGAGCCAGCCGTTCTGCGACGGCTCGCACGGAGTCACCGATTTCACGCCGCTGGAATGGACCGCCAAACGGGCGGGCAAGCGCAATTTTTGCACCTGCAAGCGCACCAAGACGCCGCCGTTCTGCGACAATAGTCATTTGCAGCTATAGTGAGCCGTCTAGCTGGCGATTCGCCCAACGCTCATGCTGCTCTGGACTTTCCTCGCGGTCGCTGCGGCGACGGTCGTTTACGCGATCGTCGTCTATAACGGTCTGGTGCACATGCGCCAGATGGCGAACGAGGCCTGGAGCGGGATCGACGTCCAGCTCAAGCGACGCTCCGATCTCGTGCCCAATCTCGTGGACAGCGTGAAGGGCTATGCCGCCCATGAACGCTCGGTGCTGGAGGACGTGACGCAAAAGCGCGGGGCGGCGAGCGCGCTGCCGCAAGGCGAGGTCGCGGCCCGCGCCCAAGCGGAAGGCGCGCTGTCGACCGCACTCGGCCGGCTGTTTGCACTCGCGGAGAACTATCCCGACCTGAAGGCCAGCGCCAATTTCCTCGCATTGCAGCAGCAGTTGAGCGCGCTCGAGGACGAGCTGCAGATGGCGCGGCGCTATTACAACGGCGCGGTGCGCAATCTCAACGTGCTGGTGCAATCCTTCCCGAGCAATCTGATCGCCGGTCTGTTCGACTTTGGCCCGCGCGAATATTTCGAGCTGTCGGATGCGGGCGAGGGCGCCGTGCCGCGGGTCGATCTGGCGCCGGCGCCGCGATGAGGACTGCATCGCGCATGGCTGCGACAAAGCGCACGGCATTTTCCTGCCTGGCGATCGTTTTTGTCCTCGCGCTCGGCGCCGCCGCTGCGCGCGCGACCGAGGTCATCCACTCCTTCGTGTCATATGTCCAGGTCGCGACAGACGGCGAACTCAGCGTCACCGAGACCATTCGCGTGCGCGCGGAAGGCCGCTCGATGCGGCACGGCATTTATCGCGACTTTCCGCTGACCTTCAAGGACGCCGCCGGGAGGCTGCATGAGGTGACCTTCAGCCTTCTCGGCGTCAGCCGCGACGGCAAGCCGGAGCCCTATCACACCCAGCACCGGCGCGGCTTCATTCGCATCTACGCCGGCAGCAAGGACGTCCTGATCAGGCGCGGCGACCACACCTACGAGTTCCGCTACCGCACCGGCCGCCAGGTCCGCTGGTTCGACGGCAAGCCGGAGCTGAACTGGAACGTCACCGGCAATTTCTGGAACTTCCCGATCACAGAGGCGACCTATTATCTTCAGCTCGCCGACCATGCGCGTCCGCTGCGCTGGACCGCCTTCACCGGCCGCATCGGCGCGCGCGGCACCGCCTGGCGCGGCGCCGTCGGCAATGACGGCGCGCTCACGGTCTCGACCACGCGGACTCTTTCCCCGGGCGAAGGCCTCACCGTCGCCGCCGAGCTGCCCGAAGGCGCGGTCGAGCCGCCGAGCCCGTCTACGCTGCTGTGGTACGAATTCCTCGACAACCGTCGCTGGATTTTCGCTTCGGTCGGTTTCATCGTCGTGCTCGGCTATTACTTCGCCGCCTGGAGCGCGGCCGGCCGCGACCCAAGACCCGGCACCATCATTCCGCTGTTCCATCCGCCGCCGGGCATCTCTCCGGCGCTCGCCAACTACATCCGCGACTGGGGATTCGGGCGCGAGAAGTGGCGCGCTTTCACCGCCGCCGCGCTGTCGCTGGCGGTGCGCGGCCTCCTCCGTTTCGACCAATTCGCCGACACGCTGACGCTCAAGGCGACGGGTGAAAAGCCGGAAGACGGCTTTGCCAGCCTGCCGCCGGGCGAGGGCGCGATTTATACCTGGGTCGCCGGGCACGGCGGCAGCGCCACCATCGACCGCAGCCATGGCGAGGCGGTCGCCAAGGTCGGCAAGAGCTTTACCGAAAGCATCGAGAGCGAAAACCGCAACCGCTTCTTCCGCCGTAATCTCGGCTATGTCATCGCCGGCATGTTGATGACGGCGGTGGTCGTGTTCGGCATCGTCATGTTCGGCGGCTTGCAGGACGACGACATCATGATCGTGGTCGGAACGGCATTCGGCGGACTCTGGCTTGGGTTGTTTCTGGTGCCAACGCTGACGGCGATATTCCGCCGCAGTGGGGCTTCCCGTGTGGTACGCGCCGCCTTGTCGCTGGCCGTCCTTGGCATCTTTACTTCGTTCGCGATGACTTTCGTGCGCGGCATCTTCCCCGGCGGCTTCGGTGCGGTGTTGCCCGGCCTTTGGGCCTTCGTCTCCGGCTACCCGTTCCCGTTCGTGCTGGTGGCGTCGTTCACCACGCTCAACGGGCTGTTCTTGTACCTGATGCGGTCGCCGACCACGCTCGGCCGTCCGGTCATGGATCAGCTCTCCGGTTTCCGGCTTTATCTCGAAACCGCGGAGGCCTACCGCCTCAACGCGCAGGCGCCGGAGATTACCGCCGAGCGCTTCGAGGCGCTGCTGCCCTATGCGGTTGCACTCGACGTGGAAAAGCCTTGGGCGCAAGCCTTCGAGGCGGCGCTGCGCCGCGCCCATCCCGGCGACGCCGATCCGATGCGGCATTACCGGCCAACCTGGACCAGCGGCGGCGGCTGGTCGGGCGCCAGTTTCAGCAGTGCTGTCGCATCGACCGTGGGCGGCGTCTCCAGCGCCTTGGCGAGCGCGGTGCCGGTGTCGTCCGGCTCCTCGGGTTTCTCGGGCGGCGGTGGCGGTTCGGGCGGCGGCGGCGGCGGAGGTGGCGGCGGCGGCTGGTGACAGCGGCCAGCCGCCTTGCTAGGCAAGCCGCGACTTCTCAATCTCACGTCTTGGCCGCCATGCCCGACCTGCTGCTTGAATTCCTGTCGGAGGAAATCCCCGCGCGCATGCAGGCGCGCGCCGCCGATGATTTGCGCAAGATGGTCACCGATCGGCTGGTGGCGGCCGGCCTCACTTACGAGGGTGCCAAGGCCTTCGCCGGCCCGCGCCGGCTGACGCTGTCGGTGCATGGCGTACCGGCGCGCCAGCCCGACACAAGGGAAGAAAAGAAGGGCCCGCGCGTCGGCGCGCCAGATAACGCGATCGCGGGTTTTCTCAAAGGCGCGGGCCTCAAGTCGATCAGCGAAGCCAAGGTGCAGCCCGACAAGAAGGGCGACTTCTA
>CAYLMY010000037.1:2802-4604 GCA_964384635.1 uncultured Undibacter sp. | reverse complement strand
GCCGACGCCAAGAACCTCGCCTTCGCGCAAGGTCTCGAACTGGTGGAGGACGAGGGTTTGTTAGCCGAGGTTGTTGGCCTGGTGGAATGGCCGGTGGCGTTGATGGGCGCATTCGACCGGGCGTTCCTGGCGATCCCCGACGAGGTGATCCGCGCCACCATCCGCAACAACCAGAAATGCTTCGTGTTACGCGACCCGCAGAGCGCCAGGCTTGTCAACAAATTCATCCTGGTTGCCAACGAAGAAGCCACCGACGGCGGCAAGGCAATTGTTGCCGGCAACGAGCGCGTGATTCACGCGCGGCTCGCGGACGCCAAATTCTTCTATGACACCGACTTGAAGACCAAGCTGGAAGAGCGGCTGCCTAAATTCGAGCAGATCGTGTTCCACGAGAAGCTCGGCAGCCAGGGCGAGCGCATCAACCGTATCGAAGCGCTCGCCAGCACGCTCGCCTCGCTCGTCGGCGCCGACACCGGCAAGACCGAGCGCGCCGCACGACTGTGCAAGGCCGATCTGCTCACCGACGTGGTCGGCGAATTTCCCGAATTGCAGGGCCTCATGGGCCGCTACTACGCCGAGGCGCAGGGCGAGGATGAGGCGGTCGCGCACGCCATCGAGGATCACTACAAGCCAAAGGGACCGGACGATCTGGTGCCGGGCGATCCGGTGGCGATTGCGGTGGCGCTCGCCGACAAAATCGACACCCTAGTCGGTTTCTGGCTGATCGGTGAAAAGCCCACCGGTTCGAAGGACCCCTATGCGCTGCGGCGCGCCGCGCTCGGCGTCATCCGCATCGTCATCGAGAACGCATTGCGGCTGCCGCTGCGCATGCAGCTGTGGCGGCATTTCGGCGCGGTGGGCCGCGACGAGGTGCTGGCCGAGGCCATCGCGCTGTTGCATCCGCTGCACGAGCAGATCGTGAAGCTGAGCGCTTCCGACATCGAGCTGGCGGTCAAGCTGGAAGTGCTGGTGTCGGAGAAGAACCGGAAAGTGACCGGGCCGGTGCTGGTGCAGGCGCACTCCTATCTGCACGAGACCCACGATCTGCTGGCCTTCTTCGCCGACCGGCTCAAGGTGCAATTGCGCGAGCAGGGCGCTCGCCACGATCTGGTCGATGCCGTCTTCGCCGTCGGCGGCCAGGATGACTTGCTCATGGTCGTGCGCCGCGTCGAGGCGCTCGGCAAATTCCTCGACAGCGACGACGGCAAAAACCTGCTCGCCGGCGTCAAGCGCGCGACCAACATCATCCGCATCGAGGAGAAGAAGGACAAGCGCGACTATACCGGCGTGCCCGACGCCAAGCTTTATCGTTTGACGGAAGAGATGGCGCTAGCCGAATCAGTCACTGCCGCCAAGAAGAGCGCCGGCGACGCCATCGGCAAAGAAGATTTCGCCGCTGCCATGAGCGCCATGGCGAAGCTTCGCCCGCGCGTCGATGCCTTCTTCGACAAGGTCACCGTCAATGTAGATGATGCGCCTTTGCGTGAGAACCGCCTCAGGCTGCTCAACGAAATCCGCGAAGCCACCCGGGCGGTGGCGGATTTCTCCAAGATCGAGGGATAGCGCCGCCGCTCGGTGGAACCCGGCGCGCCCGAACGCTGTTGCTAATTCTGACCAACACGGAGAGGCCACCATGGTCGTCGGTATCGCCCATCTGCAGCCCATTGTCGCGCTCGTCGCCGGCATCGCCATCCTGATTGTCCCGCGCCTGCTCAACTACATCGTCGCGGCCTACCTGATCCTGGTCGGCCTGTTCGGCCTGGGAGTTATCCGCTAGGGGATTTCCAGGGCTTGCGCCGCCT
>CAYLMY010000037.1:0-2702 GCA_964384635.1 uncultured Undibacter sp. | reverse complement strand
AAGCCCGCCAAAGGCAAATGGGTCTATACCTTCGGCGACGGCCGTGCCGAGGGCAAATCGTCCATGCGCGACCTGCTCGGCGGCAAGGGCGCCGGCCTCGCCGAAATGGCCAATCTCGGCCTGCCGGTGCCGCCCGGCTTCACCATCACCACCGACGTCTGCAGCTACTATTACGCGCATGCCCAGCAGTATCCGAAGGACTTGGCGCCCCAGGTCGAAAAAGCGCTGGCGCAGGTCGGCCGCATCGCCGGCAAGCGCTTCGGCGACAAAGTCAATCCGCTGCTGGTCTCGGTGCGCTCCGGCGCGCGCGCGTCCATGCCCGGCATGATGGACACCGTGCTCAATCTCGGTCTCAACGACGAGACCGTGGAGGCGCTGGCGAAAAAATCCGGCGACCCGCGCTTTGCCTATGACAGCTACCGCCGCTTCATCACCATGTATTCCGATGTGGTGCTCGGCGTCGGCCACGAGCATTTCGAGGAATTGCTCGACCAGCACAAGGAACGCCAGGGCTATCACCTGGACACCGACCTCTCCGCCGACGACTGGGCGACGCTCACCGAACGCTACAAGACGCGCGTCATGGAGGAACGCGGCGAGCCGTTCCCGCAGGATCCGCATGAGCAGCTCTGGGGCGCGATCGGCGCGGTGTTCGGCTCCTGGATGAACCAGCGCGCCATCACCTACCGCAAACTGCACAACCTGCCGGAAAGCTGGGGCACCGCGGTCAATGTGCAGGCGATGGTGTTCGGCAATATGGGCGACACATCGGCCACCGGCGTCGCCTTCACGCGCAATCCGTCGACCGGCGAGAAGAAGCTTTACGGCGAATTCCTCATCAACGCGCAAGGCGAGGACGTAGTCGCCGGCATCCGCACGCCGCAGGAGATCAGTGAGGCGGCGCGGCAAGAGGCCGGCTCCGACAAGCCGTCGATGGAAAAAACGCTGCCCAAGGCCTATGCCGAACTCAGGCGCATCTACAACAAGCTCGAGCGCCACTACCGCGACATGCAGGATCTTGAATTCACCGTCGAGCAGGGCAAGCTGTGGATGCTGCAGACCCGCAACGGCAAGCGCACCGCCAAGGCGGCACTGCGCATCGCGGTCGAGCTCGCCAACGAGAAACTGATCTCCAAGGAAGAAGCGGTGCTGCGGGTCGAGCCGTTGACACTGGACCAACTGCTGCATCCGACCATCGATCCGCGTGCCCCCCGCAATGTGATCGCCACTGGCCTGCCGGCCTCACCGGGCGCCGCTTGCGGCGAAATCATCTTCTCGGCGGACGAGGCCGCGCAGCTCAAAACGGATGGACGCAAGGTGATCCTGGTGCGGGTGGAAACCTCGCCGGAGGACATCCACGGCATGCACGCGGCCGAAGGCATTCTCACCACCCGCGGCGGCATGACTTCCCATGCGGCCGTTGTCGCGCGCGGCATGGGCAAGCCCTGCGTCTCGGGTGCCGGCTCGATCCGCGTCGACTACAACGCGAAAACCATGACCGCCGGTGGTCAAACGTTCCGCCAAGGCGACCTGATCACCGTCGACGGCTCCACCGGCCAGGTGCTGGCCGGCAAGGTGGACATGGTCGAGCCGCAGCTTTCCGGCGAATTCGCAACGCTAATTGGCTGGGCCGACAAGGTGCGCAAGCTCGGCGTGCGCGCCAATGCCGACACACCAGCCGACGCCAAGGCGGCCGTGCGCTTCGGCGCCGAGGGCATCGGCTTGTGCCGCACCGAGCACATGTTCTTCGAAGAGGGGCGCATCCGGGCGGTGCGCGAGATGATCCTGGCCGACGACGAGAAATCCCGCCGCGCCGCGCTCGCCAAGCTCTTGCCGATGCAGCGTGCCGACTTCATCGAACTGTTTGAAATCATGGGCGACCGGCCGGTGACCATCCGCCTGCTCGATCCGCCGCTGCACGAATTTTTGCCGCACGGCGAAGAGGAGATCGCGGAGGTGGCGGCCGCCATGGGCGCTGACCCACAGAAGCTCGCCGACCGGGCGCGCGAACTGCACGAGTTCAATCCGATGCTTGGTTTCCGCGGCTGCCGCATCGCGATTGCCTATCCCGAGGTCGCCGAGATGCAGGCCTGCGCGATCTTCGAAGCGGCGGTGGAGGTGCAGAAGCGCACCGGCAAACCGGTCAAGCCGGAAGTCATGGTGCCGCTGATCGCCACCAAGGCCGAATTCGATCTGGTCAAGGCGCGCATCGACGAGACCGCCGAGGCGGTCGAGGAGCAGGCTGACGTCAAGCTCGATTACGACGTCGGCACCATGATCGAACTACCCCGCGCGGCGCTGATGGCCGGCGAGATCGCCGAAACGGCCGAGTTCTTCTCCTTCGGCACCAATGATCTCACGCAAACCACCTTCGGCATTTCGCGCGATGACGCGGCGAGCTTCCTCGGAATCTACACCGCGCGCGGCATTCTGCCCGCCGACCCGTTCGTGTCGATCGACCAGCAGGGCGTCGGCGAACTGGTCAAGATCGGGGTTGCGCGCGGGCGCAAGGCGCGGCCGAAGCTGAAGGTCGGCATCTGCGGCGAGCATGGCGGCGATCCCGCTTCGGTCGCCTTTTGCCACGCGGCGAAGCTCGACTACGTGTCGTGCTCGCCGTTCCGCGTGCCGATCGCGCGGCTGGCCGCCGCGCAGGCGGCCCTGGGCAAGGCCGCGGAGAGCCAGGCGTAAGTTGTCGTCCCCGC
>CAYLMY010000036.1:4389-20237 GCA_964384635.1 uncultured Undibacter sp. | reverse complement strand
ACCGCGAGCACTTCGCGTTCGCCATGGCCAAACGCGACCGAGAGATCGCGGACGCGAAGCAGGGGATTGGCGGACGAACTCATGCAAACTCTCGGATCAAGCTAGCAACTCCGGCCGGGTCAGCGCGTAAAAACTGCATCGTTTCGGGCAACTTTATTCGAAGATCAGAGGAGAGGAAAATTTTACAGCGAGCTTTTATGGCCGTTACCACATGAATTGAATCAGGCAGCTTGGGCATGGCAAGCCGGCCATCCGGGCTCGAGACGCGGGCAACGCGCCGGTAGTCGGCTGTTTCTACAAGTATTTCCCTGCTGACCGGGCGTAGATCAAAAATACCACTCCAAATAAGCAATTCGAGGAACTGCCGGTCAGGAACTTTTCGCTTGGGTAGAACCTCAGCAAGCGTCAACTCGCTTGTGACAGCCGAACCGGGCCTTTGCCGAAACAAAGAGAACAGATCTTTTAGCATTGAAGCCAGGTCTTCCGTTCCCTCTAGGGCATAAGCAAAGGGATTCGCGTCGAGATAGACGACACAATCAGATACCTTAGTCATCCCAATCGTCTCTTTGCCTCCGAAGGTCGGCATCGATCTCTTCAGCCGTCCTGAATGGCGGCCGCCTCAAAGCGAATATTTCTTCCAGCGTCATTACGTGTTCTGGCCGCTTCAGCTCTTCGACCGCAACAGTGACGGTTACGGTCGAATCCGGGTCGACACCCTCACGCAAGTCCTCTGGCAGCTTTGAGGCGGGGTAGTGTTCGCGAACGATCTTGTTCATGGCATGTGAGCCCTCAGGTTCTTTGGCGACCATACCAAATTCTTACCTAAACGTCTTCCTTGGATCGAAGGCGTCGCGCACCGCCTCGCCGATGAAGATCAGGAGTGAGAGCATGATGGCGATCGAGAAGAAGCCGGTCAGACCGAGCCAGGGCGCCTGCACATTGGCCTTGCCCTGGCTCAGCAATTCGCCGAGCGACGGCGAGCCGGGCGGCAGCCCGAAGCCGAGGAAGTCGAGCGCGGTGAGCGTCATCACCGACGACGACAGGATGAACGGCAGGAAGGTCATGGTCGCCACCATGGCGTTCGGCAGCAGGTGGCGGAAGATGATGGTTCCGTTCGACACGCCGAGCGCGCGCGCGGCCATGATATATTCGAAATTGCGCCCGCGCAGGAACTCGGCGCGCACCAGATGGACCAGCGACACCCAGGAGAACAACAGCAGTATGCCGAGCAGCACGAAAAAGCCCGGCACCAGCACCGAGGAAATGATCAGCAGCAGGTAGAGCGAGGGGATCGAGGTCCAGATCTCGATGAAGCGCTGGAACAAAAGATCAGTCCAGCCGCCGAAATAGCCCTGCACCGCGCCGGCGGCGACGCCGATGATCGAGGACACGATGGTCAGGCACAGTCCGAACAGCACCGAGATCCGGAAGCCGTAGATCAACCGCGCCGTTACGTCGCGGCCACCGTCGTCGGTGCCGAGCCAGTTGACTTCGAGGTCGCCACATTTGGCGAAGCCGTGGCTAGCGGCGAAAGCGCAGTCCTTGTCGGTCAACAGCCAGGTCGGCTTGGACGGGAACGGCGACGGCGGCTTGCTGACCTGCGTATTGTAGGAGAAGTGAATTATCGGCCAGATCACAATGCCGCCTTCCTTGTTGATCAGGTCGATCAGGTATGGATCTCGGTAATCGGCGGCAGTGCCGAACATGTTCGGATCGTTAGGCTTGCCGAATGCCGTGTCGGGATAGGTTATCACCGCCGGGAAATAGATGTGGCCGTTGACCTCGATGAAGATCGGCTTGTCGTTGGCGATGAATTCCGCGAACAGCGAGATCAGGAACAGCACCAGGAACATCCATAACGACCAATAGCCGCGCCGGTGGGACTTGAAATTCTGCCAGCGCCGCTTGTTGAGTGGCGAAATGCTGAGCCAGCGCCGTTCCGGCGGCACGTTGGCATAAGTTGGACCGACTTGGGTCGTGTCGGGCTGCTCGATGCCGATGCGCGCGTCCACGGATCACACCTCCCGCGTCTCGAAATCGATGCGGGGATCGATCCACGTGTAAGTGAGATCGGAGATCAAGTTCACCACCACGCCGATGAGCGAGAAGATGTAGAGCGTGGCGAACACCACCGGATAGTCGCGGTTGAGTACGCTTTCGAAGCCGAGCAAGCCGAGCCCGTCGAGCGAGAAGATGGTCTCGATCAGCAACGCGCCGGTGAAGAAGGCGGAAACGAAGGCGCCGGGAAAGCCCGCGACCACGATCAGCATGGCGTTGCGGAACACGTGGCCGTAGAGCACCTGGTTGCGGGTGCAGCCCTTGGCGCGGGCGGTGAGCACGTATTGCTTGCGGATCTCGTCGAGAAACGAATTCTTGGTCAGCAAGGTCATGGTGGCGAAGGCCGAAATCGCCATCGAGATGATCGGCAGGGTGATGTGCCAGAAATAGTCGCCGATCTTGGCGTACCAGGGCAGTTGCCAGAAATTCTCCGACACCAGCCCGCGCAGCGGGAACCAGTCGAAGAACGAGCCGCCGGCGAACAGCACGATCAATAGAATCGCGAACAGAAAGCCTGGAATGGCATAGCCGATCACGATCACGGTCGAGGTCCACATGTCGAAATGCGAGCCAGCATCGACCGCCTTGCGGATGCCAAGCGGAATCGAAATCAGGTAGGTGAGCAGTGTCATCCAGATGCCGAGCGACATCGAAACCGGTAATTTCTCCTTGACCAATTGCATCACGCTGACGTCGCGGAAATAGCTCTTGCCGAAGTCGAAGCGCACGTAGTTCCACAGCATGATGAAGAAGCGCTCATAGGCCGGCTTGTCGAAGCCGAACTGCTTCTCCAGCTTCTTGATAAATTCCGGGTCGAGCCCTTGCGCGCCGCGATATTTGGAGGTGACTGCGTCCACCTGCGAGCCGCCCTTAGCCATGCCGCGGCTGCCGAAATCGCCGCCGGCCGAGCCGGAGATGCGCGAGGTGGCGCCGGTGTCCGCGCCGGTGAGCTTGGCGATCACCTGCTCGACCGGGCCGCCGGGGGCAAATTGCACGACCACGAAGGCCACCAGCATGATCCCGAGCATCGTGGGAATCATGAACAACAGGCGGCGGATGATATAGGCGCTCATGCGGGTGATTCCGGCCTGGAGCAGGGCCCGGTGCGCCGGGCCACCCACCATAACCTGTGGCGGGCGTCTAAGTCCTATGACAATTTCACAACATAAACGCGAAGGTGGCGGGAACCAAGAGCGGTGCGGTTACCCACGTTAGCCCTTCCGATTCAGTTTCGTCGCCTTGTCGGCGTCGTACCACCAAGTCTCTGGAATGCCGCGGAAATAGCGTGGTTTGGCAGCGGGAAAGCCGAACACGTCCCAGTAGGCGATCCGGTGTGACGCTTTGTACCAATGCGGAATCCAGTAGCGCCCTGCGCGGAATACGCGATCGAGCGCCCGGCAAGCGGTGACGAGGTCTTCGCGCGTCTTGGCGGCGATGATGATGTCGATCAGCGCATCGATCGCCGGATCGGCGATGCCGGCCAGGTTCTGCGAGCCCTTGGTGGCGGCCGCCTGCGAGGTGAAATAGGTGCGCAGTGAATCGCCCGGCGTCGAGGAGAAGCTGAAACGCTCCACCGTGATGTCGAAATCGAAACTATCGACGCGTGCGCGGTATTGCACCGGATCAACGATGCGCAAACTGGCGTCGATGCCGAGGATTGCCAGGTTCTGGATAAAGGGCAGATGGTGTGGCTTGAAGGTCGGCTCATCGATCAGGAATTCGATGGTGATCGGTGAACCGTCTGGCAGCCGCCGCTTGCGGTCCTCGATCGGAAAACCGGCCTGGGTCAACAATTGGGCGCCCTTCCGCAACCAGCGGCGGTCGTGGCCGGAGCCGTCGGTGACCGGCGGCAGATAGGGCTCGCCGAACACTTCGTCCGGCACCTTGCCGCGGAACGGCGCCAGCAGTTTGAGCTCGGCGGCCGACGGCTTGCCTATCGCCTTCATCGGCGAGTTATCGAACACCGAATGCGTACGAATGTAGGAACCATACATGATGTTCTTGTTGGTCCATTCGAAATCGAAGGCGTCGATCAGCGCCTCGCGCAGGCGCCGGTCCTTGAACTGGCGGCGCCGCGTGTTGATGAACCAACCTTGCGCGCCGGACGGCGTGTCGTCCGGGATCACCGCGCGCTTGACGCGGCTCTCCTTAAAGGCGGGGAAATTGTAGCGCGTCGCCCAGGTGCGCGAGGTGAACTCCTCGCGGAACAGGTAGCTGCCGGCGGTGAAGCCTTCGAAGCCGACCTCGCGGTCGCGGTAATATTCGAAACGCACGGTATCGAAATTGTTCAGGCCTTTCGACACCGGCAGATCGGCGCCCCACCAGTTCTTTACGCGCTCGTATTCGATGAAGCGGCCGGCGTTGAACTTGCCGACCTTGTAGGCGCCGCCGCCGAGCGGAATGTCGAGCGTCGACTGATCGAACGGCTGCTTGGCATAATAGGCGCGCGAGAAGATCGGCAATCCCGCGACGAACAGCGGCACGTCGCGCCCGCGCTTCTCCGCGAAGCGCACCACAACCGTGCGATCGTCCGCGGCCTCGGCGCCTTTCATGTCGCGCAAGAGCTGGCTGATGATCGGATGACCCTTGTCCTTCAGGATCGTGAGCGACCAGGCGACATCATGGGCGGTGAGCGGCGTGCCGTCGTGAAACTTGGCTTGCGGGCGCAACAGGAAACGGTAGGTCAGCCCGTCGGCCGAGATGCGCACGGCGCGCGCGGTGAGCCCGTACATGGCGTCGGGCTCGTCGCCCGAGCGCACCATCAGCGTGGCGAAGGTAAGCTCCAGGCCCTGCGCCGCGTCGCCCTTCAGGATGTAGCTGTTGAGCGAGTTGAAGGTGAGCTGGTTCTGGTTGAACTGGGTGCCCGGCCCGATCTGCGAGAACTTGCCGCCTTTCGGCGCCTGCGGATTGACGTATGGGAAATGGGAAAAATCCGGCGGCAAGGCGAGATCGCCGAAAGCCGACATGCCGTGGCGCTCGGCCTCTTGCGCGGCGGCCGGCAGCACCAGGCGCGGACCCACGCGCGCGGCCACCGTGGCGACGGCAAGGCTCAACGCGTGGCGGCGGCTCAGTTTCATGGAATTTATGACCGTTGCGGCATCTTGGCCGCCTTGTCCTTGTCCCACCACCAGATGGCGGGGAACGCCGACAGCCCGTATTTCGGCATGGTCTGCGGGCGGCCGAAGCGGTCCCAGCGCGCCGTGCGCACCTTGCCGTAGGTCCATTGCGGCACGACGTAGAAATTCCACAACAGCACGCGGTCGAGCGCCTTGGTGGCGGCGACCAACGTGTCGCGGTCCTTGGCGTAGATCACGCGCTCGATCAACTTGTCGACCGCCGGGTTCTTGATGCCGACCAGGTTGCGCGAACCGGGCTGGTCGGCGGCACGCGAGCCCCAATAGCCGCGCTGCTCGTTGCCCGGCGACAACGACTCGCCCCAGGACGCGGTGATGATGTCGAAATCCCATTGCCGCAGCCGGTTTTCGTATTGCGCGGCATCAACGACGCGCACGTTCACCTTCATGCCGATGCGTTGCAGCGACGGCCGGTAAAACAGCACGAAGCGCTCGGTGGCCGGGTCCTGCGCCAGGAACTCGACGCTGAACGGCTCGCCGGTCTTGCCGTTGACGAGCTTGGTGTTCTTGATCACGTAGCCGGCTTCCCGGAACAGCTTGAGCGCCTCGCGCAGATTGCTGCGCACAGCCTGCAAATTGCCACTAACCGGATTGGTGTAGGGCTTGCTGAACAGTTCGGCCGGCACCTGGTCGCGCACGGTTTGCAGGATTTCGAGCTCCTTGCCCTCGGGCAGGCCCGAGGACGCCAGCTCGGTGCCCTCGAAATAGCTGGCAATGCGCGTGTATTGCCCGAAGAAAATCTGCTTGTTCATCTGCTCGTAATTGAACGCGAAGTTGAAGGCGCGGCGCACGCGCGGGTCCTTGAACTTGTCGCGCCGGATGTTGAAGGCGAAAGCCTGCATGATCCCGAAATTGCGGATCGGGAATTCCTCCAGCACCACCTTCTTCTCGCGGACCGCGGGAAAATCGTAGGCGGTCGCCCAGTTCTTGGCGCTGTTCTCGCTGCGCCAGTCGACCTGATCGCCCTTGAACGCTTCCAGCGCAACGGTGGAGTCGCGGTAATATTCGTAACGAATCTGAGCGAAATTATTGGCGCCGACATTGACGTTGAGGTCCTTGCCCCAATAGTCGGCCACCTTCTCGTAGACGATAGTGCGGCCCGGCGCGAAATCCTTCACGCGATACGGCCCGGAGCCTAGCGGCGGCTCCAGCGTGGTCTGCGTGACGTCCCGCTTGCGGCCCTTGGCGTCGGTGCCCTCCCACCAATGTTTCGGCAGCACCGTCAGCTGGCCGACGATCTGCGGCAGCTCACGGTTGCCCGGGCCGTCGAAGACGAAGGTTACGTCGCGCTCGCCGGTCTTTTCCGCTCTGGTGACGTGCCGATAATAGGCGGCGAGCTGCGGGCTGTTGTTCTTGAAGGTATCGAGCGAAAAGATCACGTCCTCCGCTGTCACCGGCTTGCCGTCGTGCCAGCGCGCATTGGTGCGCAGCCGGTAAGTGACCGAGGCGCGGTCGGGCGGATAGCTCATCGCTTCGGCCAGCAGCCCGTATTCAGTGGACACTTCATCGAGCGCCGGCGTGCTCAGGGGTTCGCTGATCAGCTCGAGACCGCTGGCCAGGCTGCCTTTGACGCCGGACACCACCATGTTGAAATTATCGAAGGTGCCGAAGGCGATCTGCCGCACCGTCCCGCCCTGCGGCGCGGCCGGGTTGACGTAGTCGAAATGCTTGAAGTCGGCGGGATATTTCGGCGCGCCGAACAACGAAAGGCCGTGCTTCCAGCTTGGCGCCTGAGCCGCAGCTGTCCGCACAAAAGCAACAGCGCCCAATGCGCCCAAAACCGGCGTTGCCAGCGTGGCGGCGGTGGCGCGAAGGACGGATCGGCGGCTCAATTTCATGGAACGTGCTCCGGGCTCGCGCAGGCGCGTCAACATGCCTTTGCCGGCGATTATGTCGGTTTTTCGGTGCGTCACCAATGGTGCGACCCACGAAGCCACAAAAGGTGGTCAAATCTTCGTGGCCAAGCACCACAAGCGAGACTGCGACAAAAACGGCCGGGCATTACCCGGCCGCATGCGGAAAGCTTTGCTCGTTAATTATTTCGCCGGAGCGGCCGCAGGCGCTGCGGGCGCCGCCGGCACGGGTGCAGCTTTAGGCGCCTCGGCAGGCTTGGCCTCGCCGCCGGCGGGCGCCCCGCCGGCGGCCGGCGCCGGCGTATTTTCCGCCTGCACCTTCGGCAGCGGCACCGGATTGTCCGAGAGCGAGTGCAGGTAGTCGATCACGTCGGCGCGCTGCTGCTCGTTCTTGATGCCGGCGAAGGTCATGGCCGTGCCGGAGATATATCCACGCGGGTCGGTCAGGAACTTGTCGAGTTCTTCAAAAGTCCACTTGCCGCCCTTGGCCTTCATCGCTTTAGAGAAGTTGAAACCGCGGCCTTCCCCGCGCGCTTCCCCGACCACGTCCCAGAGATTGGGACCGACCCGGTTAGGGCCGCCCTTCGCAAAGGTGTGACAGGCCTGGCACTGCTTGGCGATGGCCTGGCCCTTTTCCACCGACGCCTTGGCAAGGCGTACCGGCAGCGGCGTTTCCTTCGGGGCTGCTTCCTTCTTCTGCCCGCCTTCAGTCTTGACCGCGATCATGTAGCCCGGCTTGGCCGGCTTCTCGGGCGCGAAAATGGCGCCGGCGCCGATATTCAGCGCGAGCGTGATCAGACAGGTGCCGAGGATGGCACCGAGGATCTTGTTGAGCTCGAAGGAATTCATCAAAATTTGGCTTCCGGAGGACGACAACGCGAGTTAGGTCGGGGTCACAGCCGACCGGGGGCGCGGTGGCGGCGGACAGATACCGGTTTGCCTCGGCTCTGGCAACCCGTATAAGCGCCGCAGGCCTTTATCGACAATCGCCAGGTCCGGCCGGGCGGCGCCGGCGGCCCCAACCGATGCCCGACGCGATCATTCTCATCCCGGCCCGCATGGCCTCCACCCGTCTGCCCGGCAAGCCGCTGGCCGATATTGCCGGCCTGCCGATGATCGTGCACGTGCTGCGGCGCGCCGCCGCCGCCAAGATTGGCGAAGCCGTGGTGGCGACCGATTCCGAGGCGGTGGCGGCGGCGGTGGAAAAGGCCGGGGGCCGCGCGGTGATGACCCGCAGCGATCACGTCTCCGGCTCCGACCGCATCTACGAGGCGCTTGCAGCGCTCGATCCCGAGCACCGCTTGGATATCGTGGTCAATGTGCAGGGCGACCTGCCGACCATCGATTTCGCCGACATTCGCGCGGCGCTCAAGCCGCTCGACGACCCAGCAGTCGATATTTCGACGCTGGCCGCCGAGATCACCGATCCGGCCGAGCGCACCAATCCGCACGTGGTGAAGGTCACAGGAACGCTCGTTGCGCCCGGCCGGCTGCGCGCCGCGAGCTTCACGCGCGCCGACGCTACTGGCCCCGGCCCGCACTATCACCATATCGGCCTCTACGCTTACCGGCGCGCCGCGCTGGAGCGTTTCGTCAAGCTGCCGCCGTCGGTGGGCGAGCAACGCGAGAAGCTCGAGCAGTTGCGCGCGCTCGACGCCGGCATGCGCATCGATGTCGCCATCGTTAATAGCGCGCCGCTCGGCGTCGACACGCCGGAAGAACTGGCGAAGGCGCGCAAATTACTGACGTGATCCTCACCCCTGAGGAGCGCCCGGAACGGGCACTCCTCAGGGTGAGGCGTGCTGCCGTTGACTCGTAGCGCGGGGTCTGCGACCCACTCAGCGGCAAAAGTGGGCACGGGTCATGGCCGACAAGAAGATCGTTTTCCAGGGCGAGCCGGGCGCGAATTCGGATATCGCGTGCCGCGAGGCCTATCCGGATCACGAGCCGGTGGCCTGCTCGACCTTCGAGGATTGCTTCGCCGCGCTCACCGCCGGCGAAGCCGAACTCGGCATGATCCCGATCGAAAACTCGGTCGCCGGCCGTGTCGCCGACATTCACCATCTGATGCC
The DNA here is from genome assembly GCA_964384635.1 of uncultured Undibacter sp. Taxonomy (GTDB): domain Bacteria; phylum Pseudomonadota; class Alphaproteobacteria; order Rhizobiales; family Xanthobacteraceae; genus Pseudolabrys. The sequence continues at coordinate 11,120 of CAYLMY010000036.1, read as the reverse complement.
GACCGCGCAGCTACACATCGTCGCCGAATGGTTCCTGCCGATCCGCAACCAACTGATGGCGCCGAAGGGCGCCACGCTGCAGACGATCAAGACCGTGCAAAGCCACGTGATGGCGCTCGGCCAATGCCGCAGCGTCATTCGCGAGCTCAAATTGAAGCCGGTGGTCGCCGCCGACACCGCCGGGTCCGCGCGCGAAGTGGCCGAGAGCAAGGACAAGAGTCGCGCGGCAATCGCCTCGCGGCTGGCGGCGGAAATCTACGGCCTCGACATCCTGAAGGAGAACATCGAGGACGAAACGCACTCGACCACGCGCTTCATCGTGCTGTCGAAAGAGAAAAAATGGGTGGAACCCGGCAACGGCAAGGTCATCACCACCTTCGTGTTCCGCGTGCGCAACGTGCCGGCCGCCCTTTACAAGGCGCTCGGCGGCTTCGCCACCAACGGCGTCAACATGACCAAGCTCGAAAGCTACATGGTCGGCGGCAATTTCTTCGCCACGCAATTCTACGCCGACGTGGAAGGCCACCCCGACGACCGTGCGCTGGTGTTCGCGCTGGAGGAGCTCGCCTTCTTCTCCAAGGAACTGATCATCCTCGGCGTCTATCCCGCGCATCCCTTCCGCGACACGTTCAAGGAAGAGAAGGATTGAGCGGCGCGGGTACGATCATCTTCGCGGCGAGGGCCTTCTGAAAAGGTCTTGTTCAATAACCCAAGGTTTTCAAACGTCCGGCCGGCCGCGCCTGAGCGCCAGGTAAGCATTTTCTAGCTGAAATGGCGCTCCATCGCCGTTCTTCCCTGACGTCGATTTGACCCTGATAGCTGACGGTGAAGCAACGCATTCATTCGTCTAGATCAGTCCTGCGCGCTCGAGCGCCGCATCGAGCCGCCTCTCAAGTTCGGCCGTCGATGACGTCATCGGCAGGCGGTGTTCGTTCTTGCTGATGATACCAATCCGTTTGAGCATGTACTTGGTGGCGATCGGCGAGGTATCCCAGTCTATTGCGGCGAACAGCTCAGAGAGTTCATCATTTTGCCGCCGTGCGCCTTCGACATCTCCACCGCTATAAAGTTCGCAAAGCCGTGCAACTTTGTCGGGAATGACATTGCTCACTGAAATCATGGTGCCGCAGCCACCCACAGAAAGCATGGGAAGGCTCATCTTTTCCGTACCGCAGAAAATCCGGAAGTCTTCGCCAATGCGGTTTAACACTTCGGTCACCAGGCCGATGTCGTCGTCCGTGTCCTTCAGACCAACAAAGTTTTCGGCACGGTCCTTGATCTCGACGATGGTGCTGGCTGCGAGCCTGACGGCGGCGCGGCCAGGGATGTGATAGATCAAGAGCGGTCGGTCCGTGCGTCCCGCTATATCTGCGAAAAAGTCGACAAGCGCGCGCTGCGGCGGATGGCAGTAGTACGGAGTGACAACAAAGACCGATTCGACTGCAAGCTTTTGATAACGTTCGATGAGGGTCACAGTTTCCGCATGGGACTGCGATGCCGTGCCGGCACAGACCGGGCGGCGCCCGCCGGAAACTTCCGTTGCGACTTCCACGAGTTTGGCGCGTTCTTCCAGCGTCAGCGTCGTCGGTTCACCGCTCGTCGCGTTGACCAAGAGGCCATGGCTGCCTTTCGCGATTTGCCACTCGCAAATCTTTGCGTAGCTGTCGTAGTCGACCTTTCCCTCATTGAAGGGAACAACGAGGGGAACATAAGCCCCTTTGAGAGCGTCAAGATTGGAAGTTGTCACAGCATTCTCTCCCAGGCCGTTGATCTCAAGTCCTGAAGGTCTTGGGCGATAGTTCCGGCGCGACTGCCGGGAAACAGAGTCTAATCGTGCACGCACGTCGACCCCGCAGACAAGGGGGTGCCTTTTCTTCAAAGCTGCTAAGATCGCGCCCGCTGCGTTTGCTTTGGAACAAAACAGCGGGGGCCCCGCGCGGATGCCGACAATCGCCAAGATCACGCTGCTTTTTGTCGTGTTCGTCGATCTCATCGGCCAAGGCCTGGTCTTCCCCATCATCAACAGCCTGATCATGGAGCCGACCGGCGACTTCCTGCCGAAGAGCGCGTCGGACGCCGTGCGCCACGTCGATTACGGGCTCGTGATCGGTACCTTCTTTCTGGCCTGGTTCCTGGGCGTGGTCTACGTCGCCAAGCTGTCGGATTCGATCGGACGCAAGAATACCCTGCTGGTCTGCCTGGCCGGCGCTCTGGTCGGCTACGCGCTGACCATCGTCTCGTTCTATCTGAACAGCCTGTGGCTGTTGATCCTGGGCCGGGCGGTCACCGGCTTCACCGCCGGCAATCAGCCGGTCGCGCAAGCCGCCATGGTCGACGCCAGCGTCGACGACGCCGAGCGCGACCGCAACATGGGCTATCTGATGATCGGCGTGAGCGCCGGCCTTGTTGCCGGCCCCATCATCGGCGGCGTGCTGACCGACAAGGAACTGCTCGGCGGCATCGCCAGCCTCGACATGCCTTTCTACAGCGCGCTCGTGCTGGTCGTGATCGCCATCGGCATGGTGCTGGTGTTCTTCAAGGACATCCGCACGGAGCGCGAGCCCTTCGCCTTTCGTCCGGCCGAGATATTCGCGAGCCTGTGGCGCATCACCAAGCATCCGCTGGTCCTGAAGCTCATGCCAGCCTTCGCCTGTTTCATGGTGGCGAACGTCACGTTCTACATTTTCGTGGACAATTACCTGACCAGCGCCTTCGGCTACGGCACCATCGGCGGCAGTGTCGCCTTTCTGGTGATCGGCATCGCGGTCGCCTTTTCCGGCAGATTCCTGGTGGGACCGGCCCAGCAGCGCTTCGACAAGCAATGGATCGTCGGGGCGAGCCTGGCCGTCATGGTGATCAGCGCCATCGCCTATATCGCTTCGCCGGTCGCCGCGCTGTGCTATGTGCCAGTTTTTGTCTTCTACCTTCTCTTTGGTGTTTCCTATCCGACATTGCTGGGGCTCTTCTCCAGCAGCGTCGGCAAGGAAGACCAGGGATGGGTCATGGGCGTGACGGTCGCCGTGTTCACGCTCGCCGGCGGCATCATGTCGCTGATCGGCGGCGGGCTGATGGATATCAATATCCGCATGCCGTTCTATGTCGTGATCGTGGCGGCGCTGCTCGGGCTCGTGTTCATGGGCCTGGGCTGGAACAAGCCGGACATTCGGCAGCTGACGCGCAAGCCGTCGGTCAAGACGGCCTAGCGCGCCGCGCTATTTCTTGGCCGGTTTTTCTTTCTTCAATTCCGCCAGTTCGCGTTGGAGCTTCGCCAGCGCGCTTCTAAGCGCCGCGAGCTCGGCCTTTTGCGCGGCGGCCTCGCGCTGCGCGGAGTCAAGCTTGGCGCGGGTCTCGCGGCTTTGCTTGTCCAGCGCCTGATGCAAGAACTCCACATTGCTTTGCAGGCAGCTGGTGCGCCGGTCCATCGCTTTTTCGGCGGTGCAGACTTCGAGCCCGCGGATGTCCTGGGCTGCCGCGGCCGCGGTGATCGTAAATATGGCCGAGAGGGCGAAGATCAAACGCTTCATGGCGACCAGTCTATATGAGTCGCAGAGCCGAATATTCCTGCGCTTGCCTTTACCGGCTCCGCCATGCTCCCTTCCTTGACCTTCGCCTCAAGGACCCGGCGCATGAGCCAACCGAAAACCGCCCTCGTCACCGGCGCCGCGCGCGGCATCGGGCTCGCCGCCGCCAAGCGCTTCCTGGCCGACGGCTGGCAGGTGGCGCTGCTCGACATCGACGGCGAGAACCTGCAACGCACCTTCAAGGCGCTCGCCAAACCCGATATGACGCTTGCCATCACTTGCGACGTGGCGGACCGCGATGGTGTCTCGGCCGCTATTGCCACGATCAAAGAGCGCTTCGGCCGGCTCGACGCGCTGGTCAATAATGCCGGTATCGCCATTTTCAAGCCGATCCTCGACGTCTCTTACGAGGACTGGCAGCGCGTGCTGGCAGTCAATCTCACCGGCCCGTTCCTGTGCACGCAGGCCGCCGCGCCCTTGATGCGCGATTCGGGCGGCGGCGCGGTCGTGAACATCACGTCGATCTCCGGCCTGCGCGCCTCGACGCTACGCACCGCCTACGGCACCAGCAAAGCGGGCCTCGCGCACCTGACCAAACAGCAGGCGGCCGAACTTGCTTCGCTCGGCATCCGGGTCAACGCGGTGGCTCCCGGCCCGGTCGATACCGCCATGGCGAAGGCCGTGCACACACCGGAAATCCGCGCCGACTACCACGACCACATGCCGCTCAACCGCTACGGCCTGGAAGAAGAATTAGCGGAAGTGATCTATTTTCTGTGCAGCGACCACTCAAGCTACATCACCGGCCAGGAGTTGGCGGTCGATGGCGGCTTCGCGGCCACCGGCATCGGCCTGCCGACTTTGCGCGCGGAAAAGCGCAACAGCTAGCGGCGTTCCCGCTCGTAGCGCGCCACAAATTTTGGCGACAGCTTGCGCAGGCGATCGAGGTCGACACGGCCGGAGCGCGTGATGTAGCTCATGGCGAATTCGACCGGCGCCAGCGTCATGTGCTCGACGAATTGTTCGTACCAATTGGCGCTGCCATTGGCGCCGGCTACCAGTTGCTCCAGGACCGGCCGGCGCGCAGTCTCGTATGCGGCAAGCGCCGCCGGCACATCGCGCCGATGCGCGGAAAGCACCCTGTCGAGCGCAATGGCGTCTTCCATCGCCAGCCGCGTGCCGGAGCCGATGGAAAAATGCGCGGTGTGCAGCGCGTCCCCGATCAGCACGCATTTGCCATGCGACCAGCGTGCGTTGCGCACGATTGGAAACCGCCGCCAGACCGAATTGTTGGAGATCAATCCATGGCCGCCGAGCGCATCGGCGAACAGGGATTCGCACGTCCTGCGCGCGGCAGCCTCGTCCATCCGCGCAAAGCCCATGCGTTCGAAGGTGCCTGCGTTCATCTCAACGATGAAGGTGCTGGCATCCGGCGCATAGCGGTAGTGATGAGCATTAAAGGCGCCGTCCTCCGTTTCGATGAACGTGTGGCTCAACGTCTCGAAACGCCTGGTCGTGCCGAACCAGGCGAAGCGGTTGTCGAGCAACCGCACGGTTGCGCCGAGTTCCTGCGCCAGCGCGCGCCGCAGCAGCGAGTTCACGCCGTCGGCGCCAACCACGAGATCGAAGCCGACGAGTTCGGCGAGATTTTTCACCGTGCGCAGGTAGACGGGCGCGACGCCTACCGAAGCCGCCCGCGCCTGTAATAACTGCAAGAGCTGCAATCGCCCGATGGCGGAAAAGCCCATGCCGTCGATGATCACGCGCTCGCCGCGCAGGTTGAGCGTCATGTCCTGCCACGATTCCATGTGCGGAACGATCGCCGCGTAAGTGTCCTCGTCGTCCTCGCGCAGGAATTCGAGCGCCCGGTCGGAGAACACCACGCCGAAGCCGAAGGTGGCGTCGGGCGCGTTCTGCTCGATTACCGTCACGTCGACGTCGCGGTCGCGGCGTTTGATCAGGTAGCTGAGATAGAGGCCGGCCGGCCCGGCGCCGAGAATGGCGATGCGCATGGTGCGACACTTTACAAGCTGTCATGCCCCCGTGGCCAATCGGCGCCGTCGTGTGTTAGTTTGCAAAGCATGATCACCCTCGCCCTCTCGCTCCATATTCTCAGCGCCGTAGTCTGGGTCGGCGGCATGTTCGCAGCCTTGATCTGCTTGCGCCCGGCCGCCGGCCAGCTCGAGCCGCCGCAGCGCTTCAAGCTGTGGCGCGGCTTCTTCCAGAAGTTCTTTCCCTGGGTGTGGATGTCGGTCGTGCTGCTGCTCGTCACCGGCTACTGGATGCTGGTCACCTATTTCGGCGGCTTTGCCAACACCCCGCCTTACGTCGACTTCATGCAGGCGCTCGGCTGGGTGATGATCGCGCTCTACGCCTGGCTGTTCCACGGGCCCTGGCTCGCGTTCAAGCGCGCGGTCGACGCCGAAGACTGGCCGGCGGCCGGCGCGAACCTGAACCGCATCCGCCAAATCATCATGATCAACCTGCCGATCGGCCTGATCGTGGTGATCATCGGCGGTAGCGGACGCTATTGGGCGTGGTGAGACCTGCACAGCCTCTCACGGCCTCATGCTGAGGAGCGCTCCGCTAGGAGCGCATCTCGAAGCATGGGGCCGCCGCATCCTTCGAGACGCCCGCTTCGCGGGCTCCTCAGGATGAGGCGGTTTCAAATCGTCTGATTGTATTCGCCCACTTCCGGGTGCTTGCGCAACACGCCGTCGACGGCCTGAAACATCTCACGCATGCGCGCTTCCGACACCGGGCTTTCCACCACCACCACCAGCTCCGGCTTGTTCGAGGAGGCGCGCACCAGACCCCAGGTGCCGTCCTCGACGGTGACGCGCACACCGTTGACGGTGACCAGATCGCGGATCGGCTGGCCAGCGAATTTTTCACCATCCGCTTTTGCGGCCTCGAAATGCTTCACCACCGCGTCCACCACCGCGTATTTTTTCTCGTCGTCGCAGTGCGGCGACATGGTGGGCGAGCCCCAGGTCTTCGGCAGCGCATGCAGCAGGTCGGCCATGCTCTTGTCCGGATTGCGGTCGAGCATGTCGCAGACAGCAAGCGCGAAGATCATGCCGTCGTCATAGCCGCGGCCGAACGGCTTGTTGAAGAAGAAGTGCCCGGACTTCTCGAAGCCGGCGATGGCGCCTAGCTCGTTGACCCGCCGCTTGATGTAGGAATGGCCGGTCTTCCAGTAATCGGCCT
>CAYLMY010000036.1:0-4289 GCA_964384635.1 uncultured Undibacter sp. | reverse complement strand
AGCTCGTTGACCCGCCGCTTGATGTAGGAATGGCCGGTCTTCCAGTAATCGGCCTTGGCGCCGTTGGCTTTCAGCACCGGATCGGTGAGGAACAGGCCGGTCGATTTCACGTCCACCACGAAGGTCGCGTTCTTGTGCAGCGCAGACATGTCGCGCGCCAGCATGACACCGACCTTGTCGGCGAAAATCTCCTCGCCCTCGTTGTCCACCACCCCGCAGCGGTCGCCGTCGCCGTCGAAGCCGAGCGCCACATCGGCCTTGTTGACGAGCACGGCATCGCGCATGGCGTGCAGCATCTTCATGTCTTCGGTATTGGGATTGTAGCGCGGGAAGGTGTGGTCGAGATTGCAGTCGAGCGGCACCACGTCGCAGCCGATCGCCTCTAGGATGCGCGGCGCGAAGGCGCCGGCGGTGCCGTTGCCGCAGGCCGCCACCACCTTGAGCTTGCGCTTGATCTTCGGCCGCTTGGTCAGGTCGGCGATGTAGCGCTCGGGGAAATTCTCCACGAACGCGTAGGAACCGCCGCCCTTGAGATCGAACTTCGCCTCCAGCACGATCTCCTTCAGCCGGTTCATCTCATTCGGTCCGAAGGTGAGCGGGCGGTTGGCGCCCATCTTCACGCCGGTCCAGCCGTTGTCGTTGTGCGAAGCGGTGACCATGGCGACGCACGGCACGTCGAGGTCGAATTGCGCGAAATAGGCCATCGGCGTGATCGCCAGCCCGATGTCGTGCACCTTGCAGCCGGCCGCCATCAGGCCGGTGACCAGCGCCAGCTTCACCGATGCCGAATAGCTGCGGAAATCGTGGCCGGTGACAATCTCCGGCTTGACGCCCATTTCGCGGATCAGCGTGCCCAGCCCCATGCCGAGCGCCTGCACGCCCATCAGGTTGATTTCTTTTTCCAGCAGCCAGCGCGCGTCGTATTCGCGGAAACCGGTGGGCTTGACCAGCGGCGAGGACTCGTAGGCGTAGGTATTGGGCGTCAGTGCGGGTTTCGGCTTGGGAAACATCAGGTCCTCAAAACGGCGTGGCGCGTGAATTCCATACCCCAACGCCGGAACCACGCAAAGCGGTCCGTTTCAAGTCGGCGGAGAAACCGGGAAAACTTACTGCTCGAGCACCATGCGCCCGTTGGCGTATTCGTAGCGCCTGAGCTTCGACAGAAACGAGACGCCGAGCAGGTTCTGGGACAGCACCTCGTCGGGCAGCACCAGGGCCGGCACGTCGAAGACCGTGATGTCGCCGAGCTCGACGCGGTCGAGCTTGGCGCGCGCGGCCTTGACCTTGCCGTTGGCGGTAGCGACGGTGGCGGTGTAATCGACCGGCATCGGGTGGATGCCGACTTGGGCGGCTGCGGATTCGCGCAGGATCACCAGCGAGGCGCCAGTGTCGATGACGAAGTCGAGCCGGCGGCCTTCGATCCTGGCTTCGACCTGGAAATGACCCTGGCGGTCGCTGTCCAGCGTCAGGCTGTGGCCTGAGCGGGTGGCCTCGGGCGCTTGCGCCATCGTCTGCACCACCGCAGCCCGCGCCGGTAGCTGCGTCATCGCCCGGTCGGCGAAGCGAGCGGCATAGGCGCCCAGAATTAGCGCGGCGGCGGCGATGATGAGGATAGGACGCATAATGTGGTGGATTTCGCATGGCCGTGCCCAAGACCGCCTTAACGCGGGGCAGCCTGCGCTTGCATGCAACGGCAATTGGTGAGCGCGGCGTTAACGCATTGCCTCGCAATTTAACGGATGGCGCCGGGATTGGCAGCCTCGACCAGGTCGCGCCAACGCTCCGGCTTCGCCATCAGCCAGGTCAGCCAGGCGCTGATCACGATCACGATGGCGGGCTTGGCGACGGCGTCGAACGCCAGGCTCCACCACATGCCGAGCACGAGTGCGGCCACGATCAGCGCCCAGCCGCGCCAATCGCCCTGGTCGCGGGCCAGCACCAGGAAGGCGAGCACCGCCAACGACGGCGTCAGCACCAGAAAGGAAAGGAACTCGTTGCGCGGCGAAAGCAGATTGATGTAGCAGGCCGACAGGATCACCAGCGCGAAGCCGAAGCTGCGCGCCGCGCCGGTCGCGCGCACGCGCCAGGCGAGATAGAGCGTACCGAGCGCCGCGATCAGGCGGACCGCCAACGACACCATGTTCGGCATCACGATCCCGAACGCCCGCAGCAGAGTGGAAAGATCGGCGCCATAAGGCCACTCCTGCGCCGGCGCGGTGGCGATCAGCCACAGCTTGAGACCGAAGTCGCGGTATTGCGCGATCATGTAGCCGGTGTCGAAAAAAGCAAAGGGCAGCGCCACCACGACCGCCAGCGCGACGATGAGCGGCAGCCGCATGCGCGGGCATAAGACGGCGCACAGCAATGCCATCACCAGCGCCAGCGGCTTGAACACGAATGCGATGAAGAGCCAGACCGTCGCCCGCAGCCATTGCGAGCGCATTACGGCGACGGCCGCGATCAGCATCGCGCCGGTCATGATGATCTGCGCTTGCACGCCTTTGAAATTAAACCAGGCGGCCGGCACATTGATCAGCAGCACCATGCCCGCCAGCCAAGACGCCTTGAGATCGCCCGCGCCCTGCGGCAGCAAGCGTGTCGTCAAGACGTAACATCCCCAGGTGAAGACCGCGGCAAAGACCGCCAGCCAGACGCCGGCCGCAAGGCTGCGATTGATCAACGTGAACGGCGCATAGACGAGCAGCGAGACCGGCAGATAGAGGAACGCGCCGAGCGCGTGCGGATCGTAGACCTGGCCGTGCGCCAGCAGCCGCTCGGTCGCTTCGAGATAATAGGTGAAGGTCGAGGCAAAGCGGCGCGGGGTGACGCGCGCAAGCGCGATGACGCAGAACACGATCCATCCCGCCCAACCGGCCCAGGGAAACCTGAGGATGAGATCGGAGGCCGCATTCGTCAGGCGTGTCACGGTCGCGTGCATCGCTTTCTCAATACCAGCGGCCGTGCGCGCTGAAAACGGCGGCACTGACTTATTCACCGCGGCGCTTGGCGCGGCGAGTGGCGATCGCTGCCAGCGGATCGTCCGGCCAGGGATGCTTGGGATAGCGACCGCGCATCTCGGTCCTCACTTGCGAATAGCTGCCGCGCCAGAAGCCCGGCAGATCGCGCGTCACCTGCACCGGGCGGTGCGCCGGCGACAACAGCTCGATCACCAGCGGCACGCGGCCGCCGGCGATGGCCGGATGCTTGGCAAGCCCGAACAACTCCTGCACGCGGACCGAGACGGTCGGGCCCTGCTCGGCTTCGTAGTCGATCGGCACGTGCGAACCCGACGGCGCGGTGAAATGGGTCGGCGCCTCGGCGTCGAGCCGCCGCCGCAAATTCCACGGCACCATTGCCATCACGGCGTCGGACAATTCGTCGGCGCTGATCTGGCTGCGCGCGGTCTTGTCCATTAGATGCGGCTCCAGCCATTCGACCGTTGTGCGCGCGAGACCTTCGTCCGACAGGTCGGGCCATCCTTCCCCTTCCGCCCGGCGCAGGAATTGCACGCGGTTGCGGAATTGCAGCGCCGCTTTGCTCCAAGGCAGCCGGTCGAGGCCGACGCTGACGATGCCGTCCGCCAAAATATGCGCGGTCTCGGCGTCGGGCACGACCGCAAGGCTTTGCTCGGATAGCACCAGCGCGCCCAAGCGGCGTGTGCGCCGCGCGCGCAACGCGGCGGTGCCGGGATCGAACGTGACGGCTGCGCGGTCCTCGATATGGCCTGCGAAGCGCGCTTCGATGTCGGCGAAGGTGATCGGTGCTGCCAGCACGATGCGGCTGGCGGCCGCGCTGCCGGTCAATTCCGCAACGCTGAGGAACGGCTCGCGCGCCAGCGCCGAGGCCGCATCGACCATGCCGCCGCGGCCATTGGCGAGCAGGAAAGCGCCCGTCCCGCCGCCGCGGCTTTTGGCGACGCGGTCGGGGTAGGCAAGCGCGAGGATGGCGCCCACACTTTCCATACCTCCCCCTGCAAGGGGGAGGTCGGCGCGCACCGCGCGCCGGGTGGGGGTCGCTTCGTTTTTGACCCCACCCCGGCCGGCTTCGCCGGCCGACCCTCCCCTTTCAGGGGAGGGAAAAGAAAGAGACGCCCATCGTTTCACCATCGCGCGCGCATCCTCGGCGCGGCGGGAGCGGTCGCGGCGGAACTGGTCGAGGCGGTGGCGCAGGTCGGGATCATCGCCGCCGAGCCCACGCTCGGTGAGAACGGCGGCGATCTCGGCGGCCAGCACGCCTGCGCCTTCCTGCGCCGCATCGACCACCATGCGCGCCAGCCGCGGCGGCAGCGG
>CAYLMY010000035.1:19326-21330 GCA_964384635.1 uncultured Undibacter sp. | reverse complement strand
CTCGCCGGCGGGCTGCTGGGCGCGGCGATGACCACGTGGGTGACCTTCATTCCGCCGATGCTGTGGATCTTCGCCGGCGCGCCCTTCATCGAGGAGCTACGCGGGAATAAGCGGCTGGCCGGCGCGCTGGCGGCGATCACCGCCGCGGTGGTCGGCGTCATCTTGAATCTGTCGGTCTGGTTCGCGCTGCACGTGCTGTTCGGCCATGTCACCGAAGTGCATTGGGGACCGCTGCGCTGGTTCGCCTTCGACCTCAACGCGCTCGATACCCATGCGGCCGTGCTGGCGGCAACCGCGGCGGTGCTGTCGTTTCGATTTCACCGGGGGCTGATCGAAGTCATTGTCGTGATGGCGCTGCTTGGGATGGCCACACACTTCTACGGTTAAAGTTCGCGGCGGATCGCGCTTTCGTGCCAGCGCCGCAGGATCATGTGCGAGACCGCCGACAGCGCGAAAAAGATCGCAACGCCGGCGACCGACAGCAACAGCAGGGCCGCGAACATGCGCGGGATGTTGAGCCGGTAGCCGGATTCGGCGATACGATAGGCAAGCCCGGAGCCGGCACCGGCGGAGCCTGCAGCGATCTCCGCCACCACCGCGCCGATCAGCGACAACCCGCCGGCGATGCGCAGGCCCGCCAACATCTGCGGCAGCGCCGCCGGCAGTTTCAGGTTCCACAGCACCTGCCAGCGCGAAGCCTTGTAAAGCTCGAACAGCGCAATGAGATTGTGGTCGACCGAGCTTAAGCCGAGCGTAGTGTTGGCCAATACCGGGAAGAACGCCACGATCCAGGCGCAAGCCAGCACCGCCAGCGGCTGCGGCAGATAGATCAGCAGCAGCGGCGCAATCGCCACGATCGGGGTGACCTGCAAGATCACGGCGTACGGATAGAGCGAGTATTCGATCAGCCGCGACTGGCTGAACAAAATGGCGAGCCCGATGCCGCCGGCCGCCGCCAGCAGGAAACCCTCGAAGGTGGTGATGAGCGTCACCAACAGCGAATTCATCAGCAACGCGCCGTCCGAGATCAGTGTGGAGAGCACCAGCCCGGGCGCCGGCAGCACATAGGGCGGGATGTGGTTGAACTCGACGATGGCCTGCCAGGCGGCGATCACAAGCACCAGCACGGCGACCGGCAGCAGGATGCGAAGCGCACTCTCTTTCATGCCGCGCCCTCCTCCGCCCTCATCCTGAGGAGGCGCGAAGCGCCGTCTCGAAGGATGGGGGCGGCCCCATGCTTCGAGACGCGTCGCTGCGCGACGCTCCTCAGCATGAGGCCGATTGAGGCACGCGCGCTCATGCCGCCTCCTCCCCCATCGCCTGCGACAGCGCGTGCGAGACCGTCCGGCAATAGCCGGCGTATTCGGCCGAGGTGAGAAACGCTTCGTCGCGCGGATAAGGCGCGTCGATCGCGATCTCCGCGGACACGTGGCCCGGCCGCGGGGTCATGACGACAATGCGTTGCGACAAGTAGACCGACTCGAACACCGAATGAGTGACGAAAATCACCGTGCGGCGCAGCTCCTGCCACAGCGCCAGCAGCTCGTTGTTGAGCTTGAAGCGTGTGATCTCATCGAGCGCGGCGAATGGCTCATCCATCAGCAGCAGGTGCGGCTCGGTCACCAGCGCGCGCGCGATCGAGGCGCGCATCTTCATTCCGCCGGACAGTTCGCGCGGATAGGCGCCGGCAAAGTCGGCGAGCCCCACGCGCGCCAGCGTCTGCGCCACCGCGGCGCGCGCCTTGGCCTCGTCCGCGTGAGCGAGCTTGAGCGGCAGCCGCACATTGGTGGCAACATCCGCCCAGGGCATCAGCGTCGGCTCCTGGAACACGAAGCCGACGCGGCCAGCCGCGTCGTGCTCGCCGCCTGGCCATTCCACCGCGCCTTCCGTTGCTGCGCTCAAGCCGGCGACAATGCGCAGCGCGGTCGACTTGCCGCAACCGGAAGGGCCAAGCAGCGAGACGAATTCGCCGTCGCGCACTTCGAGATCGAGACCGCGCAGCGC
>CAYLMY010000035.1:0-19226 GCA_964384635.1 uncultured Undibacter sp. | reverse complement strand
CAAGCAGCGAGACGAATTCGCCGTCGCGCACTTCGAGATCGAGACCGCGCAGCGCGACCGTACCGCTCTCGAACGTCTTGCCGACGTTACGGAGGGAAACTATGGGCTGCGTGCAATCGACGGCGTCCACGAGTCCCCGCTGTCGTTTCCGCGCGGGCGGAAACTAACGCCTTGCCGAACGGATATACAGGTGCATCAGCCGCTGCAGCGACGCGCCTGCTCCTTGCGCGACGTCACGCCACCGCACTGCGCCCGAGCGATACAGGCGCTCCTGCCTCTCGCCATCTGGCGCTTGATGCAGGCCTGCTTGTCTTCTGCCGATGCCACATTCGGGACGGTGACGATAGTCACCGCCACTGCAAAAAAGATCAATGCTACCTTTCGCATCTTCGCGCCCTTAGCGTTTTGGATGCAGTTCAAGTCCGACTTTCCGATTTACAAACTTCAGCGTATAGGCGCGCTTGTAGTCTATACCGGGCTTGACCACCCCGACACGCACCATTTTGTCGAAGAAGCTCTTCATGCGCGCGTCAGTCATGGCGCCGATGCCGAGCTTGAGCGTATCGCCGGAATCGACGATGCCGTATTCCTTCATCTTGGCGATGGAATAGGCCAAGAGCGCGTCGGTCATCTCCGGGTTCTGCTTCTTGATCAGCGCATTGCCCGCCGACGGATCGCCGTAGATGTAGTGATACCAGCCGATGGTCGAGGCATCGACGAAGCGTTGCACCAGGCCGGGGTTTTTATCGACAAGCTCGCGGCGGGTCTCGATCAGCGTCGAATAACTGTTGAAGCCGTGATCAGCGATCAGAAACACTTTCGGCTTGAAATGCGCTTGGCTCTCGATCGCGAACGGCTCGGAAGTAACGTAACCCTGCATGGCCGAATGCTTGTCGGCAAGAAACGGCTGCGGGTTGAAGGTGTAGGGCTTCACCTTGGCTTCATCGAAGCCGTAGTCGGCCTTCAGCCACTGGAAATAGCTGGCCATGCCTTCCTTGGAGACGAACAGCGTCAGCTTCTTCAGGTCTTCGAATTTGTCGGCCGTGCCCGGATGCACGATCAGCACCTGCGGGTCCTTCTGGAAGCTCGCCGCCACCGCGATGGTCGGGATATCGTGCGCGACCGCGTCGAAGCTTTGCAGCGAATTGGCGCTCATGAAGAAGTCGATTTTGCCGACCAGCAGCAGCACACGGTTGTTCACGTTCGGCCCGCCGGGGACGATGGTCACGTCCAGCCCATATTTGCGGTAGGTGCCGTCCGCGAGCGCCTGGTAGAAGCCGCCGTGCTCGGCTTCCGCCACCCAATTGGTGCCGAAGCGGACCTTGTCGAGCGCTTGCGCCTGCGCCGGGGCCAGCGCGGCGACAAATCCCAATAAAACCGCGGCAATTTTCGTCATTTGCTCACTTTGTCATTGCCGGGCCGGTCCCGACAAGGCAGCGGCGGCAATGATCGAACCTTTTCCGTCGCGGCTGCGACCAAGCCATAGGCGGCTGGACCCAGCCGTCCACCGCTCGGTCGGCGCCAGCCCCTGATCGCCCTGCGCCGATCTTACCGACCCGCCCGGTGAGTTCCCCGCGTCCGGGCGGGTCGTTTTTTGCGGTGCTGAACCCGCAGCTTTTCTGTACCTGCGCGCCGTCGCGTTCACGGGTGCTGGCGCACTTGTTCTACGGCTGAAGCTCGGCGCGCACGATCCTGGCGCCCTCGACCATGGCGCACATTTTTCCGTAGGCCACTTCGCGCGGCAGGTATTTCAGGCCGCAATCGGGCGCGACCACAATACGCTCAGCCGGCACGTGCGGCAGCGCGCGGCGGATACGGGCGGCGACCGTCTCCGGCGTCTCGATGGTCATGACGGACAGATCGAGCGTGCCGAGGATGATGGTCTTGCCCGGCAATTTTTCTAGCACGGTGCAGTCGAGCTTGGACTGCGCGGTTTCGATGGATATTTGCTGCACTGACGTGCCGGCTAGCTCCGGCAGAAACGAATAGCCCTCCGGCCGCACATGGATGATGGCGGCGTAGCCGAAACAGATGTGGATCGCGGTGGTGCCGGCGACGCCATCAAGCGCAGCTTCCAGCCCGCGCAGGCCGAGTTGGCGTGCCTTGTCCGGCCGCGCCTGCATATAGGGCTCGTCGATCTGCACGATGTCGGCGCCGGCGGCGAACAGGTCCTTGATCTCGGCGTTCACCGCCGCCGCGTAGTCGAGCACCATTTGTTGCTCGTCCTTGTAGAAATCGTTCTGCGCCTGTTGCGACATCGTGAACGGGCCGGGCACGGTCATCTTGATTGCGCGGTCGGTGTTGGCGCGCAGGAATTCGACGTCGCGCAGCTCGACCGGATGTTTGCGGCGGACCTTGCCGGTCACGCGCGGCACTGGATTGGGGTGGCCAGAGCGGTCGAGCGCGGTGCCGGGATTATCGATGTCGACGCCTTCCAGTGCGGTGGCAAATCGATTGGAATAGCTCTCGCGGCGCTGCTCGCCGTCGGTGATGATATCGAGGCCGGCGCGTTCCTGATCGCGGATCGCCAGCAACGTCGCGTCGTCCTGCGCCTCGTCGAGAAATTGCGGCGCGACCCGCCACAGCTCGCGGGCGCGCACGCGCGGCGGAAAACGTCCGGCCAGCTTCTTGCGGTCGATCAGCCAATCCGGTTGTGCGTAGGAGCCGACCAGAGAAGTCGGCAGGAGCTTGCCCAGCATGTGCGTCTCCAGCAAAGCGCGCAGTATCCACAAAATTCAAGAAGAATCCATCGGCGTGGCGAGCCGCGATTGCTACTCGGCTTGCACGGCACGCGCTGGTGAGGGACCACGGATCGCCGGCAGCACCCGCGTCGCCAGCAGCTCGATCGACCGCGCCACCTTCGCGTAAGGCAGACCGCCGATATCGACCTGGGCGAGGAAGCGGTCGTGCCCGAACAGCTCGCGCTCATACATAATCTTGTCGACGATCTGTTGCGGGCTGCCGACGAAGATCGGACCGGTGGCGGCGGCGCGCTGATCGTAGACCTCGCGCGAGACTTCGCCGGTGAAATTGGCGCGCGGGACGTGAGCGCGAAAGTAAGCGCTGTAATGGGGATAGAACTCGTCGCGTGCGGTCTGCGAGTTTTCCGCCAGATGCGCATGCGTGGCGATGGCAACCTTACGCGTGCTTGCGTCATGGCCTTTTTCGGCGTGGCGCTGGCGGTAGGCGGCGATCTGACCGGCGAAGTCGGCCGGCGGCTTCGAGATATTCGCCAGGATCACCGGCACGCCGAAGTCGGCAGCGCACAGCATCGTTTCCGGATTGCCGCCGGCGCCCAGCCAGATCGGCAGCTTGGCCGTCGGCCGCGGCGAAATCTGCGCATCATTGAGAGCGGTGCGGAAGCGGCCCTGCCAGGTGACGCGCTCGCTTTCGCTCAACTTGACGAGCAGGGCGAGCTTTTCGGCGAACAGCGCGTCGTAGTCCGCCATGTCCTCGCCGAACAGCGCGAAGGATTCGATATAGGCGCCGCGGCCGGCGATGATCTCGGCGCGCCCGTTCGAAAGTAAGTCAACGGTGGCGAAGTCCTGGAAGACGCGCACCGGATCGAGGGTCGACAGGATAGTAACCGCGCTGGTCAGACGAATACGTTCGGTCGCGGCGGCGATGGCGGCCATAACGACCGCCGGAGAGGAGATCGGCAGGTCGAGGCGGTGGTGCTCGCCCACGCCGAACACGTCGAGGCCAATCTCGTCGGCGAGCTTGGCGGCGGCCAGAACCTCGGCGTAGCGCTGCTCAACGGGAATCGCGCGCCCCGTTTGCGGATCGGGCGTGATGTCGCCGAAGGTGTAGAGGCCTAGTTCCATCTTCCGGTCTCCGCACCCCTAGTCCGCCGCCGCATCCAAGCTCATCTCCAGCACGCGCGCCACATGCAGCGCGGCACGCTTTGTTCCGTCGTGAATCTGATGCCTGCAGGAGGTGCCGTCGGCCACGATCAGCGCGTCGGGCGGCGCCTTGCGTACCGCCGGCAGCAAGGATAATTCGCCCATCTTGAGCGAGACCTCGATGGTGGACGCGTCATAGCCGAACGAGCCGGCCATGCCGCAGCAGCTCGATTCAACCGGCTCCACGTTCAATTCCGGGATCAGGCGCAGCACGCTTTCCACCGCGCCCATGGCGTCGAACGCCTTCTGGTGACAGTGGCCGTGCAACAAAGCCCTTCGGGGCAACGGACCAAGCGGCAGGGCAAGGCGGCCTTGCGCCTGCTCGCGGTCAAGAAATTCCTCCAGCAGCAGCGCATTCGCCGCCAGCTCGTCGACGGCTTTGCCTTTGATTAACGCCGGCAATTCGTCGCGGAAGGTGAGAAGGCAACTCGGCTCCAACCCGATCACCGGCATGCCGCGCGCGACATAGGGCGCAAGCGCTGCAAGCGTGCGCTCCATCTCGCGCTTAGCTTCGGCGATCTGCCCAACCGAGAGGAAGGTGCGGCCGCAACAGAGCGGGCGCTGGTCGCCGTCGTTTGGCAGCAAAGCGTGAACGCGATAGCCGGCGGCGGCGAGCACGCGCAAAGCGGCATCGAGATTCTCCCGCTCGAAATAACGGTTGAAAGTGTCGGCGAACAGCACGACGTCCCGCGTTATATCGCCGGCCGCCGCTGCGCCATAGCGCCAATCAGAGCGGTCGCGGTAAATATCGGCGCGCCATTTCGGCAGGCTGCGGCGCGCCGAGAAGCCGGTGAAAATTTCGGAAGCCTTGCGCAGCAGGCCGCTGCGGTCGCGGGCATTGAAAGCCCAAGGCCGGCGTGCGGCGTAAGGCGCGTAGCGCGGCAGATAGCCGACCAGCCGGTCGTGCCATGAGAGCCCGTGCTTGGCGGCGCGCGCGGCCTGCACCTCGATCTTCATGCGCGCCATGTCGACGCCGGTCGGGCATTCGCGCCGGCAGGCCTTGCAGGAAACGCAGAGCTTCAGCGTCTCGGCCATCTCATCGGAGGCGAGCGCATGCGCGCCGAGTTGGCCAGTAACCGCGAGCCGCAGCGAATTGGCGCGCCCGCGCGTCACGTCACGCTCGTCGCGGGTGACGCGGTAGCTCGGGCACATGGCGCCGCCGGCGAGCTTGCGGCAAGCACCGTTGTTGTTGCACATCTCGACCGCGCCCTGGAACCCATTGCCGGCGCCCGGATAGGCCGACCAGTCGAGCTGCGTTTCAAGCGGCTCGCCGTGATAGTCGGGCGAATAGCGGAACAGGCTACGGTCATCGAACTTGGGCGGTCGCACCACCTTGCCGGGATTGTAGAGGCCTTGCGGATCGAAGCGGTCCTTCACCTCTTCGAAGGCGCGCGCCAACGATGAGCCGAACATCGCCTCGTTGAATTCCGAGCGCACCAGCCCGTCGCCGTGCTCGCCGGAATGCGAGCCCTTGTATCCGCGCACCATGGCGAACGCTTCTTCCGCGATCTCGCGCATGGCATGGACGTCTTTATCCTGACGCAGATTGAGGATCGGCCGCACGTGCAGGCAGCCGGAGCCGGCATGCGCGTACCAGGTGCCACGGGTGCCGTGCTTCTCGAAGATTTGTGTTAGCCGGTCGGTGTATTCGGCGAGATGCTCGAGCGGCACCGCGCAATCCTCGACGAAGGAGATCGGTTTGCCCTCCTGCTTCATCGACATCATGATGTTGAGGCCCGAGGTGCGTACGTCGGCGATGGCGTTCTGCAGTTCGGGACTGGGCACCTCGACCATGCCACCCCATTTAGCGCCGGTCAGGTTCCAACCGAAGCCGAGATCGCCCATTAGCTCTTTGAGACCCCTCAGGTTGCGCAGATTGGCTTCCTGATCCTCGTCGCCGAATTCGACGACCAGGATAGCCTCCGGCACGCCGCGCACGAATTTGTCCATCACGGGCTGGAACATTGGAATCGCGCGCGCAAGCTCGATCATGGTGCGGTCCATCAATTCGACCGCGATCGGTTTGAGGCGCACGATGTGCTGGGCCGAATTCATCGCCTCGTGGAAACTGCCGAAGTGGCAGACGCCGACCGCGCGGCGCGGCGGCAGCGGCGACAAAGCGAGCTCGATGCGGGTCGAGAAGGCGAGCGTGCCCTCCGACCCGACCAGCACATGGGCGAGATTGATATTGTTGCGGCCGGGGATCAGCGCGTCGAGATTGTAGCCGCCGACACGGCGCTGCACTTTCGGAAAGCGCGCCTCGATCTCGTCGGCCTCGCGCGCGCCGATGGCAAGTAAATCCTTGGCGAGCGGGCGCAACGGCGCCGGCACGTCTTTGAGATTGCCGCCGAGCGGCCCGAATTGGGCGAGTGACCCGTCCGCCAGCACCGCATCGATCGCAACCACGTTGTCGCGCATGGTGCCGTAGCGCATGGAGCGGCCACCGCAGGAATTGTTGCCGGCCATGCCGCCGATGGTGGCGCGCGAGGCGGTGGAAATGTCGACCGGGAACCAGAGCCCGTGGGGTTTAAGCTGCCGATTGAGGTCGTCGAGGACGATGCCGGGCTGCACCGTGCAGCGCTGCCGCTTGACGTCGAGATCGAGGACGCGGGTGAGGTATTTCGAGCAGTCCACCACCAGCGACGCGCCGACCGCCTGACCGGCCTGCGAGGTGCCGCCGCCGCGCGCCAGCACGCTGACGCTGTCGGCGCGCGCAAGCTGAATTGCCCGCTCGGCCTCCTCCACGGTGCGCGGCATCACCACGCCGACCGGCGTGATCTGATAATGCGAGGCGTCGGTGGCATAGCGCCCGCGCGTGAAGCGGTCGAAATGCACCTCCCCGCTTAATTCGGCTTTCAGCCGCCGTTCCAGGCCGGGCATGACTACCGCCACGGCATTCTTCCTTTTTGGCCCCCGACCTGCCTATGCATAAGGGCTAGTTTGCCTTGCGGAAAACCGCTTGACCGCAATGTCGCATTCATAGTTCAACCCAGCAAGCGCCGCGCCCTGGGCCGGGAGGCGCCCGGATTAGAGATTAAATCAACAAAATCCGTCGATAAGCGCCGTTTAGGAGTGAACTGGCTATGGCTAAGAATTCGTCGCGACCGGTGGGGCGTCACTTTCTGCATATTCCGGGTCCGACCCCGCTGCCGGACCGCGTGTTGCGGGCGATGGACACGCCCATCATCGATCACCGCGGCCCGGAGTTCGCGAAGCTGACCAAGAAATGCCTGGAAGGCATCAAGACCATCTTCAAGACCACCAATCCGGTGATCATCTACACCGCCACCGGCACCGGCGCTTGGGAAGCCGCATTGGTCAACACGCTGTCGCCCGGCGACAAGGTGCTGATGGTGGAAACCGGCCAGTTCGCCACGCTGTGGAAGGTGATGGCTGAAAAGATCGGCCTCAAGCCGGAACTTATCGCCACCGACTGGCGCACCGGCGTCGATGCCACCGCGGTGGAAGCCCGCCTGAAGGAAGACAAGGCCAAGGAGATCAAGGCGGTCTGCTTCCTGCACAACGAGACCTCGACCGGCTGCCTGTCGCCGGTCAATGAAGTGCGCAAGGCGATCGACAAGGCCGGCCACCCGGCGCTGTTGATGGTCGACACCATCTCCTCGCTCGCCTCCACCGACTACCGGCACGACGAATGGGGCGTCGACGTCACCGTCGGCGGCGCGCAGAAGGGCCTGATGCTGCCGCCCGGCATGTCGTTCAACGCTATCAGTGACAAGGCGCTCGCCGCCAACAAGACGGCCAAGCTGCCGAAGTCGTTCTGGGACTGGGGCGACATGCTGACCATGAACAAGATCGGCTTCTTTCCCTACACGCCGGCGACCCAGATGTTGCAGGGCTTGAGCGTTTCGATCGAGATGCTGCACGAGGAAGGGCTCGACAACGTATTTGCCCGCCACGCGCGGCTGGCGGAAGCAACCCGCCGCGCGGTCAAGGCCTGGGGCCTGGAGACCGTCTGCCGCGATCCGAAGTATTATTCGCCGACACTGACGGCAACGATCCTGCCGGAAGGGCACAACGCCGACGCGTTCCGCGCGCTGGCGCTCGAGCACTTCAACATTTCCTACGGCTCCAGCTTCGGTGCGCTTGCCGGAAAATACTTCCGCATCGGCCATCTAGGCGACGTCAACGACACCATGATGATGGGCGCGCTTTCCGCCACTGAAATGGCGCTGGCGCTCGCCGGCGTGCCGCACAAGAAGGGCGGCGCGCAGGCGGCGATGGATTACCTGGTCTCAGCGCATAGCGGCGGCGCCAAACAGGCGGCGGAGTAAACATTTGATGCTGTCGTCCCCCGCGCAAGCGGGGGACCCAGTTCTTATTTGGTTGGATTCCCGCTTGCGCGGGCGATGACATTCTCAATTTACGCGCGCCTTGAAATTCTCCTTGGCGAAGGCCACGCGCTCGGCCGCCGGCAAATTGTCGACGCCCGCGCGGTCAACGGCCGCGAGCCGGCTCGCGAGCCCGGCCCGGTTGGCGATCTGGATATTGAGACCGGGGCGTGCGTTAAGTTCAAGCATCAGCGGGCCCTTGTCGCGGTCGAGCACCAGATCGACGCCGACGTAACCCAACCCGGTCATAGCGTTGCAGCCAGCCGCGATTTCCAGCATGCGGGCGAAATGCGGAATCTGCACGCCGCTGACCTCCGCCAGCGTGTCGGGGTGCTGCGTGACCACGCTGTTGCGCCACACCGCAGTGAGCGTTTTCCCGCTGGCGAGATCGATGCCGGCGCCGATCGCGCCCTGATGCAGATTGGCCTTGCCCTCGGATTCGCTGGTCGGCAGCCGCAGCATACCCATCACCGGTACGCCCTTGTAGGCGATCAGGCGGATGTCGGGCACGCCGAGATGGGTGATAGTCTGAAAGACCGGGTCGAACTCGACGCAGTATTCGGCGATCACGCTGTCTTCCTGGCCGCCGAGGCTGTAGATGCCACTGAGCGTGTTCTGCATGTGGAAGCGCAGATCGTACCAGTTCATCAGGCGATGGCTGCCGAGACGCAGGCTGTCCCCAACCCGGCCCTTGATGACGAGAATGCCGTTGCCGCGGCTGCCGTTCGCCGGCTTGATGACGAAGTTCTGATATTTGTCGAGCATCTCGCGCACGCGCCTGACTTCGCCGCTGAAGCGAAAGGCGGCGTAAAGCTCGGGCACCGCCAGGCCGGCCTTGCGCGCCAGCTCTTTGGTCAGCAGCTTGTCGTCAACCAGCGGATAAAGACGGCGCGGGTTGCAGGGTAGCACGAAATCGCCGTTGCGCCCGTTCATGCCGAGCACGCCGGCCGCTTCCAGCTGCTTCGCGAGCTGCCACGGCATCATCATGCGTGCGGCTCCGCCAGCACCTTGAAGCGGAGCAGCTCCACCAGCCGGTAGCCGGTATAACGGCCGATCAGCAGCGTCAGCGCCATCAGCACCAGCACCATTTCAGGGAACGCGAAGAAAATATGCTGCACCGGGTGGGTCGACATCAGCAGGTAACAAACAGCCGCGATAATCAGGCTCAGCACCGCCATCTTGATGGCTTCGGCCGGCCCGCTTTCGTCCCAGATCACCGAGACGCGCTCGATAGTCATGGTCAGGATCACCAGCGGAAAAAGCGCCACCGAAAGCCCGCGCTCGAAATTGATTTTGTCCGACAGCACGGTAATGGCGGCCATCAACAGGATCACGAACATAAGGATGGCGGCCAACCGCGAGACCAGCAGCAATTTCAAATGTTCGAAATAGACGCGCACCAACAGGCCAGCGGCGAGCACGAATGAAAACAGCACAAATCCCCACACCAGATGGGTTTCGCGGAAGGCCAATGCGATCAGCACCGGCATGAAGGTGCCGACGCCGCGCAGGCCCACAATGTTACGCAACACCACCAGCATGAACACGCCGATCGGAATCGTCATGATGACGCGAAAGACCTCGCGCTGCGTCGCCGGCAGGGAATAGAGCGAGTATTCGGTGAGGAACGCCTCCTGGCGTTTGCCGAGGGCCAGCGCCTGCCGCAGCATGGTCTGGTCGACGCGCGTGACGCTGATGCGGCTGCGGTCGAGCTTGCCGCCCGCCACCCTGACAAACGGGGCGTCGCCGCGCCACCAGGCGTAATAGGAGAGCGGGATGCGCGGCTCGCCGCGCGGGATCGTGAAGCCCTGCCAGCGATCGCCGATATGAACTTCGAGCCAGGTTACGGCCGAAACCGAAATGCCGCTCTTCGCCAGGTCGAGCCCATGCACGGCGCGCGCGACGCCGCCATTGACGCGCAGGATCTGCGCGGCCACCGCGGCGATGCGGCGATGCGTGCGATCGTCGCCGAGCAGGTAGCGCACGTTCTCGGACGGATCCGGTGAGGTCAGATCGCGCAGCAGCACCGATACCAGACTTTTTTCGTCCGCCGACTTGCCGTGCGCGCCGGCGTAAAGCGCCTTGGCGATGGCCTGCGCGGTTTGGTTCAGCGTAATCTCCTGCGGGACCGGCGGCCGCGGCGCGCGATCCGGCTCCTGCTGTTCGTCGCGATAGAGCAGAAATCGCTGGCGCGCCGCGAGCTGGCCGGACACATTGCGGATCGTCAGGTTGATCTGCCGATTGGGCCCTATCGGCTCGACCGTCGTTCCAAATTCCGGCGCCGCCAGCCGGCGATCGAGCACGCCGAAGCGCTGCGAATCCCGCGGCTCGAATGTGGTGACCTTCAGCGGGCCGCCGTCGGCGGTGACGCGGATCTCGCTCTCCACAAGCCACGACGACACCGACAGGTAGGCGCGCAGGGGAATGCCAATCACGGTGAGCTTGTAGGCGAACAGGCCAAGGCCGATCGCGGCCAGCACAGCAGCGAGGATATAGACGTGCAGGTTTCGCATGCGTTACTTCCCGCCTTCGCAGTGCTTCGGAAAGACATGCTTGCGGCTCGAATCGACCACGATACGGGAGGCCAGAAACCGCCGCCCGATCAGAAGCGAAGTCCGCTGGTCGGAGCGGTCGGTCAGCGTAAGATCGGTGACAGCGACGTGGCCGGCGAGACAGATCTTGAGCCGCACGATCGGCCGGCGGGTGTCCTTGACCTCGGCGCGCATGATGCGCGCGACCCGGTTGGTCTGCTGCTCGATGGTGGCGGCTTTCCCGTCTTTGCCCGTCAGGGTGAAGCGGTACCAGGTTTTTCCATCGCGCTTGAAGCGTTCGAGCCCGGTGACGCCGACCGAGGACGAGTCCGCGCCGGTATCGAGCTTGGCGTCAAGCGCGATCCCGTAATCGGAGAAGGTCACGGTTTCGATCCAGCCTGCGACGGTGTGCATGGGATGATCTTGCGGTTGTGCGGCTTGTGAAAATGCCCCGGCCGCCCAGAAGCCGGCAAGCGCGGAACCCAACAGCAGCCGCAACGGCATTTGCCGTCTCCTTTCGAATTTCAGGCGACGCATATCTCAAGACCACCGGCGCGCCGCATTGACGTGCATCAACCGTCGTTATGCTCTTAAAGCCCTGTTTTTCGCGCCTTTTGGGCCTCAGGCCGCCACCGCCCAATCGTTCGCCGCCACCACGCGAGTAACGAATTCCGAAATCGCGCTCAATGTCGCCTCTGGCGCGTCGCGCTGGGGCGAGTAGCGTGCATTCGGCAGCAGCGCGACCTCGACCGGGCAGTAGCATTCCCTCTCGGCGACTTCGATCTGCTTGACCGTGCCGTATTGGTCATCCTCGCCCTGCACGATCAGCACCGGCACGCGAATATAGGCGAGGAACTCGGTGATGTCCCACTTGCGGAATTCGGGATCGAGCCAGGCGTCGTTCCAGCCCCGGAAGGCGTTGTCGACGTCCGCATGCCAGCGCGCGAGACGCGCCCGCAGATCGTCGCTGTCGTAGGCCTCGCGTGCTTTCGCGATCGAGGCGATGCCCGCATCCTCGGTGAAGAAATGCGGCGCGATCAGCACCAGGCCGCCGATGCGGTGATCCTGACGGCTGCCGGCATAGATCGTTGCGATCGAGGCGCCGTCGCTGTGGCCAAGCAGGAGGCCGCGCTGAAAGCCGATTGTCTCGAGCAAACGCGACAACGTCTCACGCGCCTCGTTGTGCATGTAGCTGAGCGGGCGCGGCAACGCGACCAGGCTCGATTGACCATAGCCGGCGCGCGAATAAACGAAGACGCCGAGGCCAGTCGCGGTCTGCAGCCTGTCGGGGAAGTCGCGCCACAACCCGACGCAACCGAGGCCCTCGTGCAGCATGACAATCGTCGGCGCCGCCTGCGGCCGCGGGCCAATCATGCGGTATTCCAGGCGCTGGGAGCCGATGGAAAGGAAGCCGGAGTCGTCCAAGGGCACAGTCGTTATTTCCTCCTCGGAGTCATCGTCCGCGAAAGCGGACGATCCAGTATCCCCTGCGTTTGTTGTTTACCCCTGGTTTGGTGGGTACTAGATGCCCCGCTTTCGCGGGGCATGACACTCATGGGTTCCCTTCCGCTCTCAGCTTGAAGCGCTGGATCTTGCCGGTCGCGGTCTTCGGCAGTTCGGTGCGGAACTCGATCCAGCGCGGATATTTGAACGGCGCCAGCTTCTGTTTGACGTGCTCGCGCAACGCCTGGGCGAGCTCCTCGCTCGCCTTGTCGGGTAGCTTGAGCACCACGAAGGCTTTCGGCTTGACCAGCCTCTGATCGTCGAACCAGCCGACCACCGCCGCCTCCAGCACCTCCGGATGCGAGGAGAGCGCCGCCTCCACCTCGAAGGGCGAGACATACATGCCCGACACTTTCAACATGTCGTCCTGGCGGCCGGCGCAGACGTAATAGCCGTCCTCGTCCAGGAAATATTTGTCGCCCGAACGGGTCCATTCACCCTGGAAGGTAGAGCGCGACTTCTCGCGGTTGTTCCAATACATGATCGCGCTGCTCGGTCCGCGCACGTAGAGCTCGCCCAATTCGCCGCGCTCGACCTCCTGGCCGTCGTCACCGATCAGCTTGATATCGTAGCCGGGCACCGGCTTGCCGCTGGTGCCGTATTTGGTCGCGCCTTCCGCGTTGCTGCAATAGATATGCAGCATCTCGGTGCTGCCGAGGCCGTCGAGAATGTCGACGCCGTAGCGCGCCTTCCATTTGCGCGAGATTTCTTGCGGCAGCGCCTCGCCGGCCGAGATGCAGCGCTCCATCTTCACCTCGGAGCGCTCCGGGGCGCTTGGGCTCGCCAGGAACGCCGCATAGAAGGTCGGCACCCCGAAAAACGCCGTGACCGGATATTGCTTGAGCAGCGCCGCCACGCCGTCCGGCGTCGGCCGCTCGGGATTGAGCACGATGGTAGCGCCGGCGCTGAGCGCGAAGGTCAGGGCATTGCCGAGACCGTAGGCGAAGAACATTTTCGCCACCGAATAGACCACGTCGCTTTCGCGCAGGCTGGCGACCGGCGTGCCGTAGAGATCGGCGGTCAACTTCAAGCTGGCGTGGACGTGCACCGCGCCTTTCGGCTTGCCGGTCGAGCCCGAGGTGTAGAGCCAGAACGCGATGTCGTCGCAGGTCGTCGGCGCGGTATAATCCTCCGGCTCGTCGGCGCCGATCACGTCCTCGAATAGTCGGTAGCCGTGCGGATTGTCGCCTGAGACGATGACGTGCTCGAGATCGGGGCTTTCCTTGATGATCTTCTCGAATTTAGAAAACAGCGCCTCCGACACCACCAGGCATTTGGCGCGGCTGTCGGCCAGCATGAAGCGGTAGTCGTCCTCGGTGAGCAAAGTGTTCACCGGTACCGCCACGATGCCGCTCTTCAGGCAGCCGAGAAAGGCGGTCGGCCAGTCGATGGTATCGAGCATCACCAGCATGACGCGCTCTTCGCGCCGGATGCCTAAGCCGCGCAAAGCGGCGCCAAAGCGCGCAACCCGGTCGGCGAGCTGGCGATAGGTGAGCGTGTGCCGGCCGTCGATATAGGCCGGCTTGTCGGCGCGGCCGGCAGCGAGATTGTTTTGCAACACATCGGCGGCGAAGTTGTAATCGCGTGGGACCGCGCCCACGCTTTCGGGCGCGCCCGCTTCCGCCGCCTTTAGTTCGGCGACTGCCATTTGCTTTTCCTCCCGAGACGATGCGTATTATGCCCCCGCTCGCAATGTCCTGCCAAGCGCAGCATATTTCCTCCGCCATGGCCCGGACAGGCCGGCCGGGCGAGGAAAACCAATAACACGCCACAGGGAGCCGTTCTTATGATTTTCAGCCGCGACCGCATCCTGACCACGCATGTCGGCAGCCTGCCGCGCAACGAGAAACTGTCCGACCTGCTGGTGCGCCAGGAAGCCGGCGAGAAATTCGATGCCGCCGAGATGGCCGCCGAGATGGACAAGGCCGTGCGCCACGTGGTCGACAAGCTAGTGGAGGCCGGCATCGATATCGGCAACGACGGCGAGCAGCAGCGCGTCGGCTTCCAGACCTATGTGCCGCAGCGCATGAGCGGCTTCGGCGGCGTGTCCAAGCGACGGCGCGGGCGCGAGTTCGAGGAATTCCCCGAGCTGGTGGCCAGCATCATGCGGCGCTTTCCGCATGTCAGCAAGCAGCAGAACGCGCCCGAGTGTCAAGCCGAGCTGAAGTATCTCGACATCAAGCCGCTGGAGAGCGAGATCGCGCGCTTCAAGCGGATCGCCGACGGCAAGTTCGCGGAAGAATTCATGACCGTGCCCTCGCCCGGCATCATTTCGAGCACGATGCTCGACGCATTCTACGGCTCGCAGGACAAGTACCTCACCGCGCTATCGCGCGAGATGAAGAACGAATGCCAGGCGATTCACAAAGCGGGCCTCTTGTTGCAGGTCGACGCCCCCGATCTCGCCATGGATCGCGTCATGATGTACCGCGACCTCGATGACGCCGGCTTCGTTAAAACGGTGGAGCGGGGCATAACGGCCATCAACGAGATGATCGAAGGCATTCCGCGTGACCGCGTGCGGTTACACGTCTGTTACGGCAACTGGGAAGGGCCGCACATCTACGATATCCCGCTCGAGAAGATCCTGCCGGCACTTTACGGGGCGCAGGTCGGCGCGCTGTCGATCGAGTTTTCCAATCCGCGCCATGCTCACGAATACGCGGCCTTCAAGAAACACCCGCTGCCGAAGGACATGCTGCTGATCCCCGGCGTGGTGGAGACCACGTCCAATTTCGTCGAGCACCCCGAAGTGGTCGCGCGCCGCATCGAGGAAGCCGTCGGCGCGGTCGGCGAGCGCGAGCGGGTGATCGCCGGCACCGATTGCGGTTTTGGCACCTTCACCAACCGCGAATGGGTGATCGAGCCGGCGGTGTGGCTGAAGCTCGCCGCCATCCGCAAGGGCGCGGATATCGCATCGAGCAGGCTGTGGGGGAAGAAGACCGCGGCATGATCACACTCTACGATTTCGGCAATTCGGTCTGCTGCCAGAAGGTGCGCATCACGCTGCGTGAGAAGGGGCTCGCGTGGGAGGCGGTCCGGGTCGATCTGTTCAAGGCCGAGCAGTACGACCCGAAATACCTCAAGCTCAATCCCAAGGGGCTGGTGCCGACGCTGGTGCACGAGGGCAACGCAATCGCCGAGTCGACGCTGATCTGCGAATACATCGACGACGCCTTTCCCGACCCGCCACTCAAGCCGGCGGACGCAGGCAGCCGCGCCCGCATGCGGATGTGGAGCAAGTTCGTCGACGAGGGCCTGTTCGAGGGCGTCACCGAGCTCAGCTTCTCGGCCATGTTCCGCGAGCGCATGAAGAATATGCCGGAAGAGATCCGCCGGGTGCGGTTCCGCAATATCGGCGATCCGCGCCGGCGCGACCGCTTCATGTCGACCTATGAGCTCGGTGTGCAGTCGCCTTTCGTGCTGCATGCCATCGGCGCCTATGAGCGGGCCTTCAAATACATGGAAGAAACGCTTGCCGAGGGCGGGCCGTGGCTCTTGGGCGAGCAGGT
This sequence comes from uncultured Undibacter sp., assembly GCA_964384635.1. Classification (GTDB taxonomy): domain Bacteria; phylum Pseudomonadota; class Alphaproteobacteria; order Rhizobiales; family Xanthobacteraceae; genus Pseudolabrys. Next base: position 3,429 of record CAYLMY010000035.1, on the reverse strand, counting down.
CACGCTTGCCGACATCAACATGATGCCGTTCGTGGCGCGGCTTGCTTATCTCGGCCTGCTCGACGTGTGGGTGGCGGACCGCCCGCATATCAAAGCGTGGTGGGAGTGCGTGCAGAAGTGGCCGAGCTTCAAGACGGGCCTGAGCGATCCCATCACCGAAACCGAATATGCCGAGATGGCGAAACATGGGCCGAAGATCCGCGACGCGGTGGCGGCGCGGCTGCAAGAAGTGCGCGACGCGATGCCGGTGAAGGCGGCGTAGCCGGCAGGCGGAGCCCGGCGCCGCCAGAGTGCGAGGGTCACGTCCGGAATAGGATTAAAGTCAAGAGCGCGGCCAAAAAATTTTCTGTCGTCCCGGGCGAGCGCGAAGCGCGAGACCCGGGACCCATAACCCCGGTGGTCACGATAAGGACAGACCGGGGTTATGGGTCCCCGCTTTCGCGGGGACGACAGTCGAAGGTGACCGGCCTATAATCCCGCCATCCCGCCAGCGATGAGCCGGCCAGCCAAGAACCCAATAAGGGAGAGGACGCCATGGACGAGAGAACACGCGAGCCGATGAAGATCACCGCCGAGGACATCAACCCGCGCTACAACTGGGGCCGCCATCTGCCGGTGCTTGGCACGATGGGCGTCGATTTCGAGGAACGCGTTGATTACCGACGCCTGCACCGCTACCGGCTCGGCCGCGCGCAGGCCGCGCTGGAGGCTTCCGATCTCGGCGCGCTGCTGCTGTTCGACGACAACAACATCCGCTACGTCACCTCGACCAAGATTGGCGAGTGGGCGCGCGACAAGCTTTCGCGCTGGGCGCTGCTGACACGCGGCGGCGATCCGATCCTGTGGGACTTCGGCTCGGCCGCCGTGCATCACAAGCTCTATTCGCCCTGGCTGAAGCCGGAGAACTGCAAGGCCGGCTTGGTCGGCCTGCGCGGCACCGTCGATCCGGCCTTCGGCCTGATGAAGCACCATGCCGAGGAGATGGCCTCGATCCTCAAAAGCGCCGGCGTCGCCAAGATGCCGATCGGCGTCGACATCATCGAACCGCCGATGATGTTCGAGCTGGAGAAGGCGGGCTTGAAGATCAAGGATGGCCAACAGGTCATGCTGGAGGCGCGCGAGGTGAAATCGGCCGACGAGATCGCGCTGTTGAACCGCGCCGCCGCCATGGTGGACGGCGCCTACGATCTGATCGATCAGAAGCTGCGCCCGGGCGTGCAGGAAAACGACATCGTCGGCATGGTCAACGATTTCCTCTATCGCCACGGCTCCGACGACGTGGAGGCGATCAACGCCATCTCCGGCGAGCGCTGCAACCCGCACCCGCACAATTTCACCGACCGCATGATCCGCCCAGGCGACCAGGTGTTCTTCGATATCCTGCAGGCGTTCATGGGCTACCGCACCTGCTACTACCGCACCTTCAATGTCGGCCGCGCCACGCCCTCGCAGCACGACGCCTACAAGAAGTGCCGCGAATGGCTCGACCTGGCGATCGACCTGATCAAGCCGGGCGTCACCACCGATGAGATATGCGGCGTGTGGCCGAAGGCGCAGGAGTTCGGCTTCCCCGATGAATTGTCGGCCTTCGGCCTGCAATTCGGCCACGGCCTGGGCTTAAACCTGCACGAGCGGCCGATCATTTCCCGCGTGGTGTCGCTGGACCACCCGACCGTGATCAAGGAAGGCATGGTGTTCGCGCTGGAAACCTATTGCCCGGCGAGCGACGGCTATTCGGCGGCGCGCATCGAGGAGGAGGTGGTGGTGACCGACAAGGGCCACACCATTATCTCGCTGTTCCCGGCGGAGGAATTGCCGATCAGCGCGAGGTATTGAATTTAAATAAAGGCCAGATGACCTAATGCCTCTACTCACTGTTTGGGCATCGAATCCTTCTGCGGTTGGCGAATTTACCATTGAGCAGGTGGTCGCCACCGCAGGAGATGGCGTCCTTAAAGATGGGTCAGCCTGCGCGCAAGAATTGCGCGAGTATTTTGCGCAAATTCCATCAAGGAAAATTGCAGAATATGTCGATCGCTGCCTAGAAGCACCTTTTACTAAGAGTGGCATGGTGCTGCAGGACCTCGTCAATGAGATTGGTCGAAGACTTGATTACAAAGCTACCAATTGCGCTTATCAAGGCTCGGCAGGGCGTATCGGATTCGACGGAATTTGGTTGTCGCCTGAAGGAAATTCGATTGTCATCGAGGTAAAGACAACAGATGTGTATCGGATTTCTCTCGACACAATTTCCGAATATCGCAAGAAGTTAATTGATCAAAATAGAATTTCGTCGAAATCGTCAATTCTAATTGTCGTTGGCCGAGATGATACAGGAGAGCTTGAGGCACAAGTAAGAGGCTCACGTCACGCGTGGGATATTCGTCTCATCAGCACTGACGCCTTGCTTAAGCTCTTGCGACTAAAAGAAAGCTCAGAAGAGCTAGAGACCGGCTCTAAGATACGAAGCCTCCTAACGCCGATGGAATACACGCGCCTCGATGAAATGGTCGACGTTATGTTTACAACGGCTTCAGATATTGAATCTTCTAGCGACGAAATTTCAAGAGACGACGAAGGTGAAGACGAAGGACATGATTCAAATAGGATCGAAGAAGCTCCACAGCCAAAGAAGGTCTGGCAATTTACTGACGGCACATTACTACAAAACCAGAGGGAAAGAATAGTAGCTACCCTTGAAAAGAAGGTCGGCACCAAGTTGATAAGCAAGAGTCGAGCGCTTTATTGGGATGCCAACCACGAGATTCGAGCGGCCTGCACGATTTCAAAACACTACACGCGTCACAGGCATTATTCTTATTGGTATGCTTACCATCCTCAGTGGGACGAATTCTTACAAGAGGGAAAAAGGGCCTTTTTCGTTCTGGGCTGCATGGACGTTCCCACCGCCTTTGCGATTCCTTGGAATGTTATCCATTCGGTACTGCCCGATCTGAATACAACTGCCACTGACCGAAACACTTATTGGCATATTCACGTTGCGGAGCCCAAACCCAATTCGTACGCATTACTCGTGCCGAAGCGATCGGCACAGCTACCCTTAGACGAGTATAGTATTCCGTTAGCCGGGCCGTAATCATACTCATGTTCGCCGCGTTCTCGACGCTCTTGGTCTGTATGTTTGCGAGGTTGAAGTGATGGCGCCCAAGAAGCCGCCCGCAAAACCGCTCGCGAACCCCTACGTGCCGCGCTACGTCTCGCCCAAGGAGCGGGCGGAGAACCGAGCGCGCTGGCGGCGGTTCTTCTATGGGACGGCAGTGGTGCTGGCAGTCGTGGTCATGCTGATGCTGTACGGCTACAGCGACCAGGCTCCGCACTGGCTGCGCGCGGCGACCGAGAATGTCGATGCGGTATTCGACTATCCCCTGCTGCGGCTGATCGCGCTGATCACGGGCTAGGCGCGCCTCG
>CAYLMY010000034.1:5377-21427 GCA_964384635.1 uncultured Undibacter sp. | reverse complement strand
CGGTGCGGTTGGCGCTCTACCGGCGGCTGGCCGAAATCGAGGACGAGCGCGAGATGGACGCCTTTGCGGCCGAACTGGTGGACCGCTTCGGCAAACTGCCGCAGGAGGTCGAGCATTTGTTGCAGGTCGTAGCGATCAAGGCGCTGTCCCGCCGAGCCAATGTCGAGAAGGTCGAGGCCGGACCGAAGGGCGTGGTGCTCGCGTTCCGCGACAATGTTTTCGCCAATCCGGAAGGGTTGATCCGCTACATCCACGAGCAAGGAACGGGCGCACGCATGCGCAACGATCCGAAGAACGCGAAAGCCCAGCAACTGGTCTTTTTCGAAGACTGGCCGCGTCCGGTCGAGCGCCTAAAAGGCACGGCCGCAATTTTGCGCAAGCTGGTGTCAATCGCAGAACCGGCGAAGGCAGCCTGATGCTGCCGGCGGCTTTTTGCCGCGCATCATTTGGAGTCGTTCAAAAATGGGTGCGCTTGCGGCAATCTGAATGAATAGATATTGTTTGGCGATTGAACCGCGGGGGCGGGTCATGAAGTTCGACTATCATATCTTTAAGTCGATGCTGAACGGTTATCTCGGTCTGCATATGGACCGGGCGCGCCGGCCGACATTTTTCAACGTCGCCGAGACGTATCCGGCGCTCGATGCTGTCACCAAGGCCTATCCGGCGATCCGAAAAGAATTTGATCAACTGGCTGCGGAAGGTTTGACGCTTCCGCAATACCACGAAGTCGATTCAGGCGAACGCGCGATTTCCAGCACCACACCGAAGCGTTGGAACGTCTTTGTGCTGGAGTGCCTCGGGTACAAGGTCGCGCTCAACTGCCAGCGCTGCCCGGATACCTGCCGCGCGCTTGAGAATGTCCCCAACATGATCCAGGCATTCTTTTCCATTCTCGATCCCGGAAAGTCGGTGCCAAAGCATGAAGGGCCCTATCTCGGCTACCTGCGCTATCACCTCGGGTTACGGGTACCGAAAGACGATCCGCCCAAGATCGTGGTCAACGGCCAGGACTATGTCTGGAAGGAAGGCGAGGCGGTGCTGTTCGACGACAGCTGGCCGCACGAGGTCGTCAACAATAGTAACGAATTGCGCGCGGTGCTGATCGTGGACGTGCGCCGGCCGCTGCCGATGACCGCCGATCTGGTCAACGGTTTCGTGACCAATGTGGTCGGGCGCCGCTTCTATGGGCGTCCCGTGGCCCGCAAGGCTGAAGCTTTCGCGCGCGGCGACCATTCCGAAGCGCTCAACGTCCACTGAGAACCGGCAAGCATTCGATTTGGCGCGCATCAATGCGGCATGCGCAGCACTGGCTTGATGGTGGTGCCGGCGGCCGATTCCGCGGCCGCGCGGTTGATGTCGGCGAGATCGTAGAAGGTGATCAGGCGCTCGAGCGGAAAGCGGCCGGCGGCGATGTAATCGGCCAGTTGGGGGATAAATTGCTTCGGCATGCTGTCGCCCTGGATCACGCCGCGCACGACGCGGCCATTTTGTAAATGGCGCATGTTGAATGACACTTCGGTCTCGGCCGGCGCGCTGCCGAGCAGCACGCAAGTGCCGGCCGGCATCAGCGCCTCGACCGCTTCGCGGAACACCGCAGACAGCGCCGAGGTTTCCAGCGTGTAGCGGGCGCCCAGGCCGGTGATCTTCTTGATTTCGGCGACTACGTCGGTGCACCCCGTGTGATTGATGGAGTGGGTCGCGCCTAAGTCGCGCGCGAACGCAAGACGATGGTCATGCACGTCCACCGCAATGATCGGATCGCAGCCGGCGATCTTAGCCGCCATTAGCGCCGACAGGCCGACGGACCCTGCGCCGAACACTACGATACTGTCGCCGGTTTTCGGCTTCATCACGTTGAGGACCGCGCCGGCGCCGGTCTGCCCGCCGCAGGCCAGCGGCCCGAGCATTTCGAGCGGCGCGTCGTTTCTTACCTTCACCGCGAAGCGCTCGTTGGCAATAGCGTAATTGCCGAACGAGGACTGTTGGAAGAAAGCACTGTAGACCGGCTTACCGCCCATGGCGTGCAGCGTCGAGCCGTCGGCGCGGGTGCCCCCGTGCTTGAGCTCGCCAGCATGCAGGCAATAGGTCTGCCGTTGTGTGCGACAATTCGGGCAAGTGCCGCACCACGGGTACGACATCACCACGTGGTCGCCCGGCTTGAATTCTTTCACCGCGCTGCCGACCGCGCGCACCACGCCGGCGCCTTCGTGGCCGAACACGGCCGGGTAGGGCATTTCGGCGTAATAGCCGTCGCGGCCGTGCAGGTCGGTGGCGCACATGCCGCTCGCTGCAACTTCCACCAGCAATTCATCGGCGCGCGGATCGCAGAGATCGAGTTCGGCGAGCGCGAAGGCGCCGCCACGCTCGCGCACCACGGCGGCGGTGATCTTCATGGTGCAGACCCGGTGTTATTCGGCGGCGTCGCGCCCGGTTTGCGCCATGCGCTCGATCGCTTCGGCGAGATATTCCGGCGCCTGCGCGCCCGAAACCGCAAACTTGCCGCCGAAGATGAAGCAGGGCACACCCTCGATGCCGGCCTCCTTGGCGGCCTTCGCCTCCTGCGACACCTGCTCGACATCCTGGTCGCTGGCTAGCGCATCGGTCACGTCGTCGGCGTCGAGGCCGACATCGCTCGCTGCTTGCACCAGCACCGCGCGGTTGGACAGATCGGCGCCTTCGGTAAAATAGAGGTCCATCAGCTTCTGCTTCATCTCGGCCGCCTTGCCGATGCCCTCGGCCCATTTGATCAGCCGGTGAGCATCGATGGTGTTGGGCTGACGGCTGATCCTGTCCGTGGCGTAGTCGAGGCCTTCCTCCGCCGCTGCCTCCGTCACGCGCTGGGCGATGCCGGCATAGCGGTCGGGTGAACCGAACTTGGCGGTGAGATACTCGCTGCGCGCGATGCCCTCGCGCGGGATCCAATCGTTGAGGAAATAGGGGTGCCAGTGCACCTCGACCGGGATCTCCGGCTTGAGCGCCAGCGCTTTTTCCAGGCGCCGCTTGCCGATGAAGCACCACGGGCAGACCACGTCGGAGACGACGTCGATGCGGACGGGCTGTTGCTCGGTCATGGCTGGCTCCTTTTGGAGGGAGCCTAGGCCGTCGGCTATTCGGCGGCAACCACCCGGCTGCCCAGCACCCGCATCATCAGGCTGTCGAGCGTGTCGCCGGCCTTCAGCGTCGCCAGCGTGACGTTGGCGGTAATCTCCTCGTGCGGGCGCGCCGGCGCCAGCATGCTCTTGAGGGCACCGGCGATGCGACGTGCCACCACATGGGCGCTTTGCAGGTCGGTCTGCGTGAAAACGATGAGGATGGCGCCGTCGTCCTCGCACGTGGCGAAATCGATGTTGCGGGTGAGCCGCGTCACCAGCCGCGCGCTGTCCATGCCGGCGTGCTCGTCGAGCGAGCCGTCGAACGAGAAGCGCGCGATCGACAAAGGCAGGCTGCGGTCGCTCGCTTCCTCGATCGCCTTTCGCAGATCGTGCCAGAACGCTTCGCGGGTAAGCAGGCCGGTCTGCGGATCGAACATGCCGTCGGCATCGAGCGTCTTGAGCATGCGTTTCAGTCGGCCCTCGAAGGCGTGCATGCGCACCAGCGGCATCATACGCGCCACCAGGCGGGACGGATCGCCGTCGACATGGTCGATATTGGTCAGGTGGTCGGCGAAATCGGGCGGCGCTTCGCCGATCACCGCCACCGGAATATCGCGATAGCGACTGTCGTGCGCCAGCACGGTGAGGAAGCCCTCCACCATGCGCGGCGAGAAGCCGTCGCCGACCACGATGCCGTCGATGTCACGCAAGTTGAGATGCCTGGCGGCGCTCTCGACGCTCAAGCTCCCCAGCATGTTGACGCGCTCGCCGATCGCCACGCTAAGCGCCGGATAGAGCGGCCCACGCCCGGCGATCAGCACGGTTGCATCCTCCAATGCGTCGCCCACGGGCATCGGCGGCAGCGTGCCGCCGTGCGAAGCGAACATCTCGATGCGGCGCAGCACCGTCGCGTGCAGCGCGCGTACGCGCATGGCCGATTGCAGGCGCGCGATCAGCCGTGCGACCGGCATGGATGCATCGGCCGGCAGCGCGATCGGGACGGCGGCTTCCTGCTTGCCTTGCACACGCGCGATCGTCGGCACGATGGCGCCCTTGGCAGCGGCGATCTGCAGACAAAGCATGCGCGCAGAGGCTTCGTTCGTGGGCTCGCCCGGCTCGGCGATGATCACGGCGGCGGGCTTGATTGAGACAAAGGCGGCCGGGGCGTCGGCCCAATTGGCTTCGACAACGGGGAAAGCGCCGGCCGCGCTCAGCGCTTCCGTAAGGTCGGTCGCCGGGTTTTCGGCGACCACGATAATCGGACCTTGAAGCGACATGGGGACGGACGCGCACGTTACAGGGCGCGAGACTTTAGCGGCGGGGCTGTTAATGCCCCGTCAACGACAATGGCGATTAGGCGGCATCGGCATCGCCGTGGCGTCGAAACGCCCCCGAAATGAGCGGATTGGCGCCGGCCGCCTGTAATGCGGTGCGCATCGTCTGGGGGTCGGCGGCGGCGCCAGCCAGGCGCTCGCCGACGGTGCCGTCCGGAACCGCCAGGATGGTCGCGGCCGGATCGATTGCGGCCACCTGCGCCTCGAGTGTGACCTTGCGGAAGCGGTAGCCGCCGACGGCGGTGATGCCGACGGGCGGGCCGGTGATGGTCAAGGCGTCGCCGTCGCGGCGGCAGGGAAAGCCGGTGTCGACGAAACTCGCCGGATCAGGCGCGAACGCGCTGCCTTGCTCGGCGCCAGGCGGAAAGGTCTGCGCCGGTACCATCGGGCCGCGCAACGCCAGCGTTCCGGTCTTGCTTCGCGCCGTCTCCGCCACGGTGACGGCGCCCGCTGCGCCGCGCGGGGCGCCGATGGGACCACAGGGGATCGGTGCCGGCATGCCGCCTTCGCCGCGCCGGGACGCGAGCAATCCGATTTCGCCGAATGCTGCCACGTCCACCAGCGCGGCCTCGCCATGCCAGGACGCGCATGACGCCAGCCGCTCGGGCGCGCGCCAGAGCGCGACGATCGACTTGAGCGATGCATTGAACACGTCGGCGTCGCTGAGCGGCGCGAGTGCCGGACCCGGCAGGATCACCGTGGCCTCGGTGAGGGTGCCGCATTGTGCCGCGAGCACCGTCGGATCGCAGCCCTGGTGCAGTGCCAGCGTGCCGCCGCAAAGCAGCCACGGCACGACGCCGAGCGCGAGGCCGGCAAAGGAAGCGGGCGGGATGGTCGAGAGCAAGGCGGCGTCCGGCGCCAGGTCCGCTTCCAGGAAGGGCGCCAGGGCGCCGCCGATCAGCTGGGCGTGGCTGCGCGCCAGCGGAACGACAGCGTCTGCCGTCACGTCGAAAGTGAGCACCGCGACATGGTCGGCCGCAGCGCCTGGCCGCGCCGGCCCGGGAACGAAATCGATGGACGTTTGCGCGTAAAGCTCGTCGAGTGGCACGACGCCATCGGGCAGCTCGCGTCCGAAGCCGCAGATATGGCGGATCGGAAACAGCTCGACCGCAGCCAGCATCGCCGCTTGCGCCGGCGCGTACTGGCCGGCGCGCGCGCAGGTGATGATTGCTTTTGCCCCTGTGCCGCGCAACGCATCGACGATGTCCTGCTGGCGCCAGAGCAGCGGCAAAAGCGCCGCGATCATGCCGGCGCGCAGCACGCCCATGAGCGCGATCACGCCTTCGATCGTATTGGGGAGCTGGATCGCAACCACCGCGTCGGTGCGCAGGCCGAGCGCGTGCAGCCGGGCGGCAAAGGCGGAGATCAACAAGTCGGCTTCCGCGTAGCTAAGCGCACGTGGCATGCCGTCGGTGAAGTTCTCGCGGTTGGGCGGATCGACGAGCGCAATCGCCTGCGAATGGCGCACGCCGGCGCGGCGGAAAAGCTCGTCAAGCGTTGCGCTTTGCTCGCCTGCAGGACTGTCGCTCTTGCCGAGGATCATGGCGCGCGCCTCATGACTTGGCATCCTCGTGCCACCAGGTTTCCGGCAGATAGCCGAACAACGAGGTGTGCTGCGGATGCCTGATCCTGGTCCAGCGCGCCAGCCACTGCACCGGCGAGTAATAGAGCGGGATGACATAGAAGCCGGACAACAGCACGCGATCGAGCGCGCGGATGGCGGCGACGAAATCCTCGCGCGATTTGGCCGCCAGCATGGCGGCGATCATGGCGTCGATCGCCTTCGACTTGACGCCCATGTAGTTGCGGCTGCCTTCCTCGCCCGCCGCCGCCGAACTCCAATAGAACAGCTGCTCGTTGCCGGGCGAGAGCGACTGCTCCCAATGATATTCCATCATGTCGAAGTCGAAGCTGAGCAAGCGGTGCTCGAACTGGGTGGCATCGACGTTGCGCACGGTCGCGGCGATGCCGGCGCGCTTGAGGTTGCGCGTGAAGGCGAGCGCGAGGCGCTCCTGGTCGCGCGTGCTGGTAAGGATCTCGAAGCCGAACGGTTTTCCGCTGGCGAGATGGGTGAGCTGGGTGCCCTTGAGGGCGTAGCCAGCGGCCTGGAATAATGTGAAGGCGCGGCGCAGGCCGGCACGGTCGCGGCCGGAGCCGTCAGTCACCGGCGGCGACCATTGGCCCTCCATGATGTCGGCGCGCACCACGCCGGGAAAGGCTTTCAGCAATTCGCGCTCGCGTGCATTGGCCGGCACGCCGTGGGCGGAGAGATCGCAATCATCGAAATAGCTGGCAGTGCGCTTGTAGAGATCGAAGAAATAAGTGTGGTTGAGCCATTCGAAGTCGAACAGATGCAGGAGCGCCTCGCGCACCCGCACGTCAGCGAAAATCGGCCGTCGCGTGTTGAACGTCAGGCCCTGCATGCCCTTCGGCAGGCCGTAAGGAAACTCCTCCTTGACCACGCGGCCGGAGCGCAGTGCCGGAAAATTATAGGCGGTCTGCCAGCGGCCGGGATCGGTCTCCGCGCGCACGTCGTAGAGTCCCTTTTTGAACGCCTCGAAGTGAGTGTTGCCGTCACGGTAATAGTCAAAACGGATGACATCGAAATTCCACAGGCCGCGGTTAATCGGCAGGTCGCGTCCCCAGTAGTTCTTATCGCGCGTGAAGGTGACGCTGGTGCCCGGCTTGACCTTGGTGACCGCGTATGGGCCGGTGCCGAGCGGCGGCTCGAAGCTGGTGTTCTCGAACGTGTCGGGATCGACGGCGTGCCTGGCCAGCACCGGCATCAGCCCGATGATCAGCGGCAATTCGCGGTCGTCGGCGCCGCTGAGATCGAACCGCACGCCGCGCTCGCCGACGATGCCGGCCTTGACCACCTTGGCATAATAGATGCGGTGGTTGGGCCGGCCGTGGTCGCGCAAAAGCTGCCAGGAAAATATCACGTCGGCGGGTGTCACCGGTTTGCCGTCGGAAAAGCGCGCGGCCGCATTGAGCGTAAAGGTGACCAGGCTGCGCGCGGCATTGGTTTCCACGCTTTCGGCCAGCAGGCCGTAGAGCGTGAACGGCTCATCATAGCCGCGCGCCAGCAGGCTCTCGATCACGTAGTTGCGGATATTGACGGCGGGCAGGCCCTTGACGATGAGCGGATTGAGACAATCGAAGGTGCCGAGAACGCCTTGCACCAGTCCACCGCCCTTGGGTGCCGCTGGATCGGCGTAGCTCGGATGGTTGAAGCCGGGTCCCCACGCCGGCTCGCCATGCATGGCAATGGCGTGGTGTGCGACTCGCGCGCGCGCGGGACGCAACGCGATCCCGGTACCGACGGCGAGCGCACCGCGCAAGAAAGCACGGCGCGATGGTGCGAGCTGCATCAGCGCGCGCGCGTCGAACGGAGGTGCGAGTAAGGTTCTAATGCGATTCGCTCCAATATTGCGCGATTTTATCACAGGGCCATAGCTAACGCTGGATTCGTATTTTCGGCGCATTCGTGACTTTATTGCTGGCGGAATTTCGGCTATCAGGCATCAGGTAATCGTCACGCTCCCGCCGTATTTGACCGGGAGAGAGCCGAGTTAACGAGGCGACCGTCCGGCCAGGCGAGGGGCCGCCGGTGGAAAGAATAAGGGACCAATTTAATGGATCATCGGATCGCATCGGCCCGGCCGTTGGGCCGGGCGCTGATAGCCACTATGGCCGCATTCGGTTTGGTGGCGGTAACTTCGCTCGTGGCGCCGTCGGCAATGGCGCAGACGAAGAAGCCGGCGGCCAAACCGGCGCAGAAGCAGGCACCCGCCCTACAGCCGGCCGCGCCGCAAAAAGGCGCCGCCGCCGCTCAAGCCCAGCCGCAACTTATGTATTCGCCGTGGATGAAGGTTTGCGGCAAGGGCAAGGACACAAGCGGCAAGCAGGTCTGCGTCGTCACCAAAGACGGCCGCCTGGAAAACGGCATGCCGGTCGCCATCGTCCAGCTGTTCGAGCCGGAGGGCCAACCCAAGATCCTGCGCGTCACGGTGCCGCTCGGCATGCAGTTGCAGCACGGCACCCGCGTCATCATCGACCAGGGACAGCCGGTCAACGAGCCTTACAAGATCTGCTTCCCCGTCGGCTGCATGTCGGACTATCCCGTGACCGACGACATGATAAAGCAGATGAAGAAGGGTAAGCAGATTACCGTGCAGGCGATCAACATGCAGGGCACCCCGATCAGCCTGCCGCTACCGCTCACCGACTTCGCTAAGGCCTATGACGGCCCGCCGACCGACCCGAAGGTGTTCGAGGAACAGCAACGCAAGCTGCAGGCGGAATTGCAGAAGAAGGCGGAAGCGGCGCGCAAAAAGCTGGAGGCGCAGCAGCCCATGGCACCGGCCCCCGTGCCGAAGAAAAAATAACGCGCTCGGGAAATGAAACGACGAAAGGCGCGGGCGTGGCCCGCGCCTTTTTCATGCACGCAATAATCAGTGGTACTGGTCGTGGCGGGGACGATAGCCGCCGGCCTCGTCGTGCTCGAACACTTCAGCCACCTGCGGGTGGCGCAGCGGCACGCCGGAGGTGTCGGGCAACAGGTTCTGCTCGGAGACGTAGGCGATGTATTCGCTCTCCTCGTTCTCCGCGAACAGATGATAGAACGGCTGGTCCTTGCGCGGGCGGATCTCGGCCGGGATCGATTGCCACCATTCCTCGGTGTTGGCGAATTCCGGGTCGATGTCGAACACCACGCCGCGGAAAGAAAACAGTCGATGCTTGACCACCTGGCCGAGCTGGAATTTGGCGTTGCGCATCTTGTTCATGACATGATCCACATAGTGCATCCTGGCGGCATTCGCCAGCCTCCCTACAGGCCGTACCGCGCGCCCATTTCCGGATCCTTAACCGCCACCAGCCTGGCGAGGTCGATAAGCACCTTGGCCTGCTTCCAGGTGGCATCGTCCTGCATCTTGCCGTCGATCATGACCGCGCCGGCGCCGTCCGGCATGGCATCGACAATTCTCTTGGCGAATGCCACCTCGGCGGGATCGGGCGAGAACACCTTTTTGGCGATGGCAATCTGCGAGGGGTGCAGCGACCAGGCGCCGAGGCAGCCCATGAGGAAGGCGTTGCGGAATTGCGCCTCGCAGGCAGCGGCATCGGCGAAATCGCCGAACGGCCCGTAGAACGGCTTGATGCCGGCGGCGGCGCAGGCATCGACCATTTTCCCGATGGTGTAGTGCCACAGGTCCTGCTGGAAGGCCGCGCGAGGGCTATCACCTTGCGCATCCGCCAGCACTTTGTAGTCGGGATGGCCGCCGCCGACGCGCGTGGTCTTCATGGCGCGCGAAGCGGCCAGGTCAGCGGGGCCGAGGCTCATGCCATGCATGCGCGGGGAGGCGGTCGCGATCGCTTCCACGTTGTTGACCCCTTGCGCGGTTTCCAGAATGGCGTGGATCAGGATCGGCTTATTGATGGCGTGGCGCGCTTCGAGCTGCGCCAGCAACTGATCGAGATAGTGAATGTCCCAGGGGCCGTCGACCTTGGGCAACATGATGACATCGAGCTTGTCGCCGACCGCCGCCACGATCTCGATCACGTCGTCGAGCGCCCAAGGCGAATTGAGCGCGTTGATGCGTGTCCACAGCCCGGTCGCGCCGAAATCGACCGCCTTGGCCATGGCAATGAAGCCGTCGCGCGCGGCCTGCTTGGCGTCCACGGGAATCGCGTCCTCCAAGTTGCCCAGCACGACATCGACCTGGCGCACCAACTCGGGCACCTTGGACCGCACTTTCTCCACGTGCGGTGGCACGAAATGGATCATGCGCTCCAGCCGCAGCGGCAGTTCGCGCAGAGGCGCCGGGGCGCCGATGGCGAGGGGAGCGAAGAACTGACGGGGCAGTTTCACGGGGCTAAGTCCTTCCAATTCCGTAGTTCGCCGTTTAGAGCAATGCAAAGGCCGCGCCAAGTGGCGGGCCAAATCCCCGTTAATTTGGGCCGGCTAAGAGCCTGCCCGACAAAACGTTAAAGCGTCTCGCCGCGCATCAGCCGCGGCTGCGCGGCGGTGGGCGTCACGCCTTCGCGCATCAACGCGCGGCGCAACGGCCCGATGCGGTCGAGCAAATAAAGCCCCAAGCCGCGCGCGCCCTGCACGGGCAGGAAATCGGTGAGCAGCGTGCGGTTAAGCAGGTCGACCGCGAATATGCGGCTGCCGATATCGGCACGGCGCATCTTGTCGTAAGCGGCCAGCACATTGATGCCGCCAATGTCGCGGCCGGCACGCTGCGCCGCGACGGCAAGCTCGCCGATGCAGGCTGCGTCGCGCAGGCCCAGATTGAGTCCCTGCGCGCCGATCGGCGGGATTATGTGCGCGGCTTCGCCGATGAGCGCGATGCGTTTGGCGGCGAAACGGCTAGCGCTGGCGCGGGTCAATGGAAAACGCCCGCGCCCCGGCTCAACTTTGATCTTGCCGAGGATCGAATGCGAGGCGCGCTCGATCTCGCCGGAAAGCTCGTCTTGATCGAGGGCGGCGAGTTCGTCGGCGTCGATTGGATCGAGCACCCAGACCAGGCTCGAACGATTGCCCGGCAGCGGGACCAAAGTGAACGGTCCGCTGGCGTTGTGGAATTCGATCGACGTGTCGCGATGCGGCCGCGTATGCGTGAGACAGAGCGTGAGCGCGACCTGCGGATAGCTGTGCTCGTCCATGGTGATGCCGGCGGCGGTGCGGCAGAGTGAGCGCCGCCCATCGGCGCCGACCACGAGCGGGGCATTCAATACTTCGCCATTCTTAAGAGCGACCACGGCGGCGCGCTCGCGCGGTTTGACGCTGAGCACTTCGTCCTCGATGACGCACAAGTTGGTTAGGGACTGGGCGCGTCGATCAAGCGCTTCGACCAGATGGCGGTTCTCGATATTGTAACCGAAGGCGTCGAGATCGATTTCTTTCGCCTCGAATTTCACTTCCGGTGCGCGCCACAGCCGCCCGGTGTCGTCGACGATACGGATCACCTTGAGCGGCGCCGCTTGGTCCGCGCAAAGCTCCCATGCGCCCAGGGCTGCAAGCGCCGTGACGGAACTGGCGAGCAGGGCGGTGGTGCGGTTGTCGCCCGCCGGCGGGCGCTTGCCGGCCAGCACGGTGGCGACGCCGCCGGCGGCGAGCGTAATGGCGGCGGTTAGCCCGGCCGGGCCGCCACCCACCACGATCGCGCCAACGTCTTTGTCCGACATCAAAGGGCCCGCTCCGTTATGGCGCTAAAGGGCCTAGCATGCGCCGACCCGTGCCGGAAACCATGGCCTTGGCTTGCGATACCCCGGCGTGGCCCGATGCGCTATGCAGCGGGCCTTGAAGGATCACCCGATGAGCAAGACCGCGGAGCAGGACTTCAGCCATCTGCCGCCCGCCGCCGGCCGGCTCGGCGCGGTCTTCGCGCGGCCGAAAGCGTTGGCCATCGCCTGCGTGCTGGCGCTGGCCGGCCTCGGCTGGCTCTACCTGGCGCTGCTGGTCGCCAACATGGGCGGCGCGATCGGTGCGCTCGGCCCCGGCATGGCGGTGCTCGATCTCGTCCCGCGCGCAATCGCCGCGCTGTGCCGCCCCACTTTCGGCCTCGCCATGCCGGAGGGCGTCTGGGGCGCGGGTGGCTTTGCGGTCGTGGCGCTGATGTGGGCGGCGATGGTGCTCGCCATGATGCTGCCGAGCGCCTCACCCATGATCCTCACCTATGCCGAGATCGCCGAAACGGCGGCGCGCAAGGGCGAGCGCATCGTCTCGCCGTTTCTGATCGCCGCCGGCTACACCGTGGTTTGGCTCGGCTTCGCCACTGTTGCCACGCTGGCGCAGTTTATCCTCACCCGCGCGGCCTTGCTCGATGCCGGTATGGCGTCGGCGAGCGGGCTGTTCTCCGGCGCGATTTTCATCGGGGCCGGCCTCTACCAGTTCTCCGCGCTCAAGCACGCCTGTCTGCGCCAATGCCGGCAGCCGTTTCCGTTCTTCTTCGTGCATTGGCAGACCAGCCCACGCGGCGTGTTCGGGCTCGGACTGCAGCAGGGGCTCTATTGTCTTGGCTGCTGCTGGGCGATGATGCTGGCGATGTTCGCGGTCGGCGTGATGAACGTGATCTGGATGGCGGCGCTCGGCATGGTGATGACGCTGGAGAAGATCGGCCGCGGCAACCGCTTCACCTACGTTACCGGCGCCGCGCTGATTGCGGTCGGCGTCGCTTTTGTGCTCGCGGGCTTCGCTGCCCATTGGCCGCTGCACACGATTTGAGTTAGAAAAACAAATGTCGGGAGTGAAGCCTTGACCGAAGCATGGACTCTGAAAGGCGAGATGGCGCTGTCGTGCAGCTGCACGGTGTTCTGTCCCTGCGTGATCTCGCTCGGCAATCACCCGCCGACCGAGGAGCGCTGCCAGACCTGGGCCGGCTTCCGCATCGACGAGGGTCATTTCGACAGCATCGATCTTGCCGGCATCAAGCTCGGGCTGATGATGGACTTGCCCGGCATCATGGCGCGCGGCAACTGGACCGTGGCATTGTTCGTCGACGACAAGGCGCCGATCCAGGCGGTGAAGGGCCTGACGCGCATCTTCACCGGCCGGGTTGGCGGCACCACGCATCTGATGTCGATCCTGGTCGGCCAGTTTCTTGGCGTCCACCAGATCCCGATCACCTATGAGACACAGGGCGATACGCGCGTCGTCAGCCTCGACAAATATGGCGGCGGCGCCATCACGCCGGTACCCGGCAAGCAAAAGGGTGAGAACGTCGTTGTCCGCAACAGCGAATACTGGGTCGGACCCGACGTCATCGTGGCGCGCGCCGACAAGTCGCGTTTCCGCGGCTTCGGCCGCAACTGGAACCTGGCCGGCCGCTCGTGCGAAATCGTCAAGCTCGATTGGGGCAACAGCTAAGTGGCATCGTTCGCGAGCGCGCGCGCCTTCGCCGTTCACGTATTCACCGCGACCGGGGCGGCGATCGCCTTTCTGGCGCTCATCCTGGCGACCGGCGAGCATTGGGCGGCGATGTTCTTCTGCCTTGGCTGCGCGCTGATAGTCGACGGTGTCGACGGGCCGCTGGCGCGCGCCTTCAATGTGGCGCAGGTGCTGCCGCGCTGGTCGGGCGAGACGCTCGACATCGTGGTCGATTTCGTCACCTACGTGTTCGTGCCGGCCTATGCCATCGCCGCCAGCGGGATGTTGCCGCGGGCGCTGGCGATTCCGGCCGGCGTCATCGTGGTGATCAGCGGGGCGCTCTATTTCGCCGACCGCAACATGAAGACGGCCGACAATTATTTTCGCGGCTTCCCGGGCGTGTGGAATCTCGCCGCCTTCTATCTTTACGTGCTGGAGCCATCCGAGTGGATCGCCGCCGCCATGATAGCCGTGCTTGCCGCTCTGACCTTCGCGCCGATCAAGTTCTTGCACCCGTTGCGGGTCAAGCGCCTGCGCGCGCTCAACGTTGGTTTGCTGCTGGCCTGGGCGGTGCTGGCGCTGGTCACGGTGATTGATAACCTTCAGCCCGGCCCGTACGTCACCTGGCCGCTGGCGCTGATCGCGGTCTATTTTTTCGTCGCCGGGCTGCTGCCGCGGCCGACCTAACTTCGAGGAGTGCTGCATGCCGCGACCGGTACTGTTGATTGCGGGCGGAAGCCGCGGCATCGGCGCGTCTTGCGCGCGGCTTGCAGGTAGCCGCGGCTATGACGTCGCGGTCAACTACAAGAGCAATAGCAACGCCGCCGCCGCCGTGGTCGCGGCGGTGAAAAAGTCCGGCGGCAAGGCGGTTGCGTTGCAAGGCGACATGGCGGTGGAAGCCGACATCGAGCGCGTGTTCGATGAGGCCGCCCGTGCACTCGGGCCCATCACGCATTTTGTGCACAGCTCCGGCATCATCGGCAAAATGTCGCCGCTCGCGGACGCGGCGGCCGACGTTCTGCGTGACGTCATCGACGTTAATCTTTACGGCGGAATGCTGTGCGCGCGCGAAGCGGTCCGGCGCATGTCCACCGCCAAGGGTGGGCAGGGTGGGGCGATCGTGCTGTTATCGTCGATTGCCTCCATCACCAGTGGCGCCGGCGAATATATCTTCTACGCCGCGGCCAAGGCCGGCATCGACGTGCTCACGCTCGGTCTGGCGCGCGAGGTGGCGAAGGAGGGCATCAGGGTCAACGCCATCCGGCCGGGTCCCACCGACACGGAAATTCACGAGCCCGGGCGCCTGGCGCGGGTGGCGCCGCAACTGCCAATGGGCCGGCCGGGCCAGCCGGAGGAAATCGCCGAGGCGATCCTGTTCCTGCTCTCGGACGCGGCCTCCTATATTTCCGGCAGCGTGCTCAACGTGTCGGGTGGGCGCTGAGCGCCAATCTCCTTGTGTTCGGCGACTGGCTGCCTATGATCGCCGCCGAAATCCAACAACTCGCCATTCCAAGCCTATCCAAAAGGGAGTGAATCATGGTTGCGGCAGTGCGCGTACACAAAACTGGCGGTCCTGAAGTGCTGACCTATGAGGAGGTCGAAATCCCGGCGCCCGGCCAGGGCCAGATCAAGATGAAGACTCATGCCGCCGGCATCAATTTCATCGACTGCTATTTCCGCAACGGCAGCTATCCGTCGCCGGTCGGCATGCCGTTCATCGCCGGCAACGAGAGCGCCGGCGAGGTGATCGCGGTCGGCCCCGGCGTCACCGACCTGAAAGTGGGCGATCGCGTCGCCTTTGTCGGCCCGCTCGGTGGCTATGCGGCCGAGCGCGTGGTGCCGGCCGACCGTGCGCTTAAGCTGCCGGACAACATCAGCTACGAGCAGGCCGCCGGCATGATGCTCAAGGGCATGACTGCGCAATATCTCGTCAACCGCACCTACAAGGTGGGCAAGGGCAGCATCGTGCTCATGCATGCGGCCGCCGGCGGCGTCGGCCTGATCCTGTGCCAGTGGGCCAACCATCTCGGCGCCACCGTCATCGGCACTGTCGGCTCCAAGGACAAGGCCGAGCTCGCCAAAAAGAATGGATGCCACCACACCATCCTTTATCGCGACGAGGATTTCGTCGCCAAAGTGAAGGAGATCACCAGCGGCAAGCTCTGCGACGTGGTCTATGACGGCGTCGGCAAAACCACGTTCCCGGCCTCGCTCGATTGCCTGCACCCGCTCGGCTATTTCGTCAGCTTCGGCAGCGCGTCCGGCCAGATCGACGCCTTCAACATCAACATCCTGCAGACCAAGGGCTCGCTGTTCGCCACCCGGCCGACGCTCAACCACTACGTCGCCAAGCGCGACGACCTGGTGGCCTGCGCCAAGGACCTGTTCGACAAGGTCGGCTCCGGCGCGGTGAAGATCCCGGTCAACCAGACCTACAAGCTCAAGGATGCGCAGAAGGCGCACAAGGAGCTGGAAAGCCGCGGCACCACCGGCGCCTCGATCCTGGTTCCTTAACTTGTTGTTTCCCTAGAATGACTGACATCGCCCGCGTAAGCGGGCGATCCAGTATTCCCGGTGCAAAATTATGGCACGCGTAGTGCGACGCCACGAATTTCTGCGTTTACTGGATGCCCCGCCTTCGCGGGGCATGACATCTGCTGGAAGGCGCCTTGATGACTGATGACTCAAGAGCATGGGGACGCTGGTCGACATTCGGCCTCGGCCTGCTCGCTTTGCTCGGCAGCCA
>CAYLMY010000034.1:3318-5277 GCA_964384635.1 uncultured Undibacter sp. | reverse complement strand
TTCCAGCTCGACATCTACCGCACGGCCGCTACGGCCGGATGGCTGCCCTGGCTGTGGCTGGCGGTGGTGGTGGTGACGCCCATCGGCGAGGAGACGCTATTCCGCGGCTTTCTGTTCCGTGGCTGGCTGCGCGCGCCGCGCGACGTCTGGCCGGTGATCCTAACCACCGCGTTTTTGTGGGCGTTCGTGCATGTGCAATACGACTGGTACGTGATCGCGCAAGTGTTCGTGTTTGGCGTGATGCTGGGATGGCTGCGCTGGGCCACCGGCTCCACGATCCTAACCATGGTGCTGCATGCCATGATCAATTGCGAAGGCATGCTGGAAACCGTCGTCAGCCTGCATAAATAATTTTCAAAAACATGCCGCGATGCGCGCGAAGGCCGGATGCTGGTTGATGCCGGCCGGCAGCCGCGGCAAGCCGATCACCTCGACGCCATCGGAGAAGCGGGCGATGCTGGCGACCGTTTCGTCGAGCTCGACCGGATTGCGCTCACTCTCGCTCACCACGATCGCCGCGATGGAGAGCTTGCGCTGCGTTAGCACGTCGATGGCAGTCAACGTGTGGCTGATGGTCCCGAGATAGCCGCCGACCACCAGCAGCAGCGGGATGTTCAGCGCCGCCATCCAGTCGAGCACCGTGCGGTTGCCATCGAGCGGCACCATGATGCCGCCGACGCCTTCGATAAACAGGATGCCGTTATTCGCTTTTATCGCGGCGCGACTGAAACCGATCAGCTCGTCGAACGCAACGCTGCGGCCTTCACGCGCGGCGGCGAGATCGGGCGAAAGCGGCGCGCGGAAACGCCAAGGTGCGATGCGTTCGACCTCGTCGGCAGCGACCGGCCGCCCGAGCGCGGCGAGCAGAACCGCCGGGTCGCTGGTCTCCACAACGGAAGAATCGTAGCCGCTCACCACCGGCTTGAGGGCGCTGACCGCCTGGTTGGACGTGCGCAAGTATCGGATTAAGCCGGCGGTGACGAAGGTTTTGCCGACGTCGGTTCCGGTCGAGGTGACGAAATAGGCGGCCACGGGTCAGGCCACCGGGACTCTGTCACGGACTAACGTGGCGAGACGCGCGATCTGATCGTCGGGATGCTGCGCGGTGAAGGTCAAGCGCAGGCGCGCGGTGCCGGCGGGAACGGTCGGCGGGCGGATGGCAACGGCGAGAATGCCTTCCTCCATCAGCATGCGTGAAGCATCGAGCGTTGCTTCTTCATCCCCGATCACCACCGGCACGATCGGGCTTTGCGCTTGCGGCAGGCCCACGGCTTGCGTGAAAGCTTTCGCTTTTTGTACTGGCAGTGCGGCGTAGCCGGGTTCGCGCTCGATCAGGTCGAGGGCGGCGATCGCCGCGGCGACGATCGCGGGCGGCAAGCCGGTCGAATAGATCAGCGTGCGCGCGCGGTTGCGCATCAATTCGATCACCGGCGCCGAAGCGCACAAATAACCGCCATAGGCGCCAACCGCCTTCGACAGCGTGCCCATTTGCAAGGGAATCGGAATTTGTGTGTTGCCGGTGAAGCTCGAGCCGCGGCCGCCGCCGACCACGCCGAGACCATGGGCGTCGTCCGACATCAGCCAGGCGTCGTGCTCGTTTGCCAGCGCCAAGAGCTCCGCGAGCGGGGCAAGGTCGCCGTCCATGGAGAACACGCCGTCGGTCACGAGCATCGCATTATCGTGCTCGCCACGATGCCGCGCCAACAGTTCGCGCGCATGCGCCACGTCGTTGTGCCCGAACGACATGACCTTGCCGCGCGACAGCTGCGCGCCGGCATAGAGGCAGGCGTGTGATAATTCATCCAGCAGCACCAACCCGTCGCGTCCGATCAGCACCGGAATGATGCCGGCATTGGCCAGATAGCCGGAACCGAACACGACCGCCGCTTCGGTCTGCTTGGTGTGGGCGAGGCGGGCTTCCAGCGCCGCGTAGAGCGGATGGTTGCCGGTGACCAGGCG
>CAYLMY010000034.1:0-3218 GCA_964384635.1 uncultured Undibacter sp. | reverse complement strand
GGGCGAGGCGGGCTTCCAGCGCCGCGTAGAGCGGATGGTTGCCGGTGACCAGGCGCGAGGCGCCCGAGCCGGCGCCATAGACCTTCAGCGCCTCCAGCGCCGCCTGCTTGACCGCCGGATGCTGGGTCAGGTTGAGATAATCGTTGCAGGAAAACGACAACAGCCGGCGCCCGTCGCGCTCGACCCAGATACCGTCTTCGCGATAGGTATCGCTAAGCGCGCGGCGCAGGTGCCGGCGTTCAAGACCGTCGAGCTTGTTTTTCGCGAATTGGTCAAGCGATTTCATCGGGTGACTTTACCGCAAGCTTAAGCAAAATGCCCGCCGGGGCGGGACCATCAGAAAGCGACCAATGGCGGGTGATATCGGCAAAAGCAACGGTTTTCCGGACTGGTATCAAGCCGGCATCGGCCACGTCTGGCTGCCCTATGCCCAGATGAAGACGGTATTGCCGCCGCTGCCGGTGGTCCGCACGCAAGGGACGCGCATCATACTCGCCGACGGGCGCGAATTGATCGACGGCATCGCCAGCTGGTGGACCGCCTGCCACGGCTACAACCAGCCGCACATTCGGGAAGCGGTGGCACGCCAACTCAACCAAATGCCGCATGTGATGTTTGGCGGGCTGGCGCATGAGCAAGCCTTGACCCTGGCGCGGCGGCTGGCCGCGCTACTGCCCGGCGATTTGTCGCGCGTGTTTTTTTCTGAGTCGGGCTCGGTTGCGGTCGAAGTTGCCCTGAAGATGGCGATGCAATACTGGATCAACCGCGGCATCCCGCAACGCACGCGATTTGTCAGCTTCAAAGGTGGTTACCACGGTGACACCGCGGGGGCGATAGCGGTGTGCGACCCGGAAGTCGGCATGCACGGCCCGTTGGCGAATTTGTCGCCAAGCCATCCCGTGGTCGATTTGCCGCGCGATGAAGAAACGGCGCATAGCCTCGATCGTGTGCTGGAGCGCTATAGCGACGATCTTGCCGGGATTATCGTGGAGCCGCTGGTGCAGGGTGCCGGCGGAATGCTTTATCACGCGCCGGACGCGCTACGGCAGCTGCGCGCGCTCGCCGACAAATACGAGCTGCTGCTGATTTTCGACGAGATCTTCACCGGCTTCGGCCGCACCGGCACCATGTTCGCCTGCGAAGCGGCCGGCGTTCTGCCCGACATCATCACGCTGTCGAAAGCGCTCACCGGCGGCACGCTACCGCTGGCGGCGACCGTCGCCACGCGCAAAGTGTTCGACGCTTTCTGGTCGGACGATTTCAAAAAAGCACTGATGCATGGGCCGACCTTCATGGCGAATGCATTGGGCTGTGCCGCCGCCAATGCCTCGCTCGATCTGTTCGACAGCGAGCCGCGCATCCAACAGGTTGCGGAAATCTCCGACCAGCTTTCGCGGGGGCTCGAGCCCTGCCGTGCATTGAAGGGCGTCAGTGACGTGCGTATCAAGGGCGCCGTCGGTGTGGTTGAAATGGCGCACATCGACGATCTCAATGTGTTGCGCGCGAGTTTCATTGCCGAAGGCGTGTTCATCCGCCCGTTCGGCAATGTGATCTACCTGACGCCGGCCTTCACCATCGCGCCGGAGGAGCTGAAGACGCTCACCGACGCGGTGGTGAAAGTGGTGCGCGGGCAGCGGGCGGCGCGGTAACGGTCATGCGGCGCAAATAAAACTGACGGTCCTGATCCGCCGTTCGGTCACGTTGCGGACCTGGTTTTGCGCCATGATCGGAAAATCGTCGCCAAGAAACAGCCGCCATCCGACCGGAGGCGATCCAGTTTTGGCCATGCGCGCCGTCAACCTTTCAAAAAAGCTCTGACTCTCATCGGTCGAGTCGTGAACATCCAGGAGCTTGAATCCGGCGCCCGCCAGAAGAGATTTCATTTCATCGGGCGTCGCCATATGACTGATCGACGGCTCGCGTGCCCAAGGCACCGGGTATAAGATGTCGCCGCCTTCGCCCTGCAGTACGTCATAGACCGCGAAGATGCCTCCGGGTTTCACGACGCGTCGCGCTTCGGCATACATCTTGTCCTTGGCTGCGATGTTCATCGCGACGTGAATCGTCATCGCCGCATCGAAATGATTGTCGGCGAAGGACAAATTCGTGGCGTCCCCTTGTTTGAATGACGTGAGTTTGCCGAGCCCGACCCAAGCGGACATGGCAGCTGCCGCATCGCAGAAAGCCTGCGTCAGATCGATGCCGCTCACCCGGCAACCGTATGTCTCGGCCAAAGTTCTCGCCGGCCCGCCCAAGCCGCTGCCGATGTCGAGAACAAGAGAATCAGCATTGAGATTCATTTGCGCGGCGAGTTCGAGCGTCGCTTTGCGACCGCGAATATGAAATTCATCGACCGTTGCGAGGTCGGCCGTCGTCAGCGTCTTAAGGTTTTTGCCGCCGGCAGCCAGATTTTGCGCGATAAGGTCGGCCAAGTTGAGGTTGTCGCTGTAATGGCTTGCTACGCGGTCGGTCATAGTCGTCGCGCCCCCCGGTGTCAGGCGGTGCGGATGGTACCGGTTCGCGAGCTAAAAGCCCACCGCCGTACCGTGCAGATCGTAGGCATCGGCGCGCTCGACCTTGACGGTGGCGATCTCGCCGACACGCAGCGGGCGGCGGCTGGCGACATAAACGGTGCCGTCGATCTCCGGCGCATCGGCCATGGAGCGGCCTTTGGCACCGCTCGAACTCGCTTCATCGATGATCACCTGTTGCCTCGTGCCGACCTTGCCCTGCAGGCTGCGCGCGGAAATCTTTTGCTGCGCCTGCATGAAACGGTGCCAGCGGTCTTCCTTGACCTCATCGGGGACCGGAGGCGCTGAATCATTGGCAGCAGCGCCGCGCACCGGCTCGTATTTGAAACAGCCGACGCGGTCGAGCGACGCTTCCACCAACCATTGCAGCAGCAATTCGAAATCTTCGTCGGTCTCGCCGGGAAAGCCGACGATGAAGGTCGAACGCAGCGTCAGGTTAGGGCAAATGTCACGCCAGCGCGCGATGCGCTCCAAAGTCTTTTCCTGCGTGGCCGGCCGGCGCATGCGCTTGAGCACGTCCGGTGACGCGTGCTGGAACGGGATGTCGAGATAGGGGAGGATTTTGCGCTCGGCCATGAGCGGGATGACCTCATCCACGTGCGGGTAGGGGTAGACGTAATGCAGCCGCACCCAGACGCCGAGCTCACCTAAGGCGCGCGCGAGATCGATAAACTTGGCGCGCACCTC
>CAYLMY010000033.1:7792-21517 GCA_964384635.1 uncultured Undibacter sp. | reverse complement strand
TCGACGCAACGTTTGTCAGCGTGCAGAAAGCTGTTCGCCCCGCCGATGCGGCGGTGCTCAAAGAACGCAGCGACATTCTCGATTTCGGCGACGCGTTTGGCGATTTCTCCGATACGGCAGCGCTCATGTCGCAGCTGGATCTCGTCATTTCGGTCGATACCAGCATCGCTCATCTCGCCGGTGCGCTGGGAAATCCGGTCTGGATCATGTTGCCTTATATTCCCGACTGGCGCTGGCTTCTCGACCGGGATTCCACGCCTTGGTACCCAACCGCCCGTTTGTTCCGCCAAGATGACACCCGCATGTGGGACGGCGTGATCGCGCGCGTTCGTGAAGCGCTGCGTCACTTGATTGAAAACCGCCGACGATGAGTTAAGGCCGATCGATCTGTCCCCCATGACCGTTTAGGGTCATTAGCGGACATGCCGGGCTGCCAGCGTCACGTTTGCTTCACCCTTGACAACGGACATTCTTCGGCGGCTGGTGCCGGTCGGCTTTTGACGACGCGTTTATGAATCTACGCCCTGGCTGTCATTCCGGACGCGGCGCCGGTGAAATAAGAGCGGAAAAAAGTATGGTCGTGTTGCCGCAGAAAGCCCGCTCTCAGACCCGCAAATTCCGAAGGATAAAGCGCGGCGAAACCACCGTGAGCAACTCGCCGCAAAACGCCAAGCCGTAGTAGGCGAGCGCAATGAACATTGCGCCGAGGGCGCCAAATTGGTTGAGCCCAACCTCACGATGATGTTTCGCAATTTTTGCCCAACTCCAGCGCATATATCCGCAGAGCCGGCGTAGCGCCATTAAACGCATTTGCTTGGTGCCGGCATGCATCACGACATTATCCTGGCCCTCACAGAGTGCACGATAGACAAAATGCTTCAGGCCATTGGGCGCCGGATGCTGGGTCCTTGCCCGAGGTTCGACAAGGATCGAGTGGCCGGATTTTATTAATTCATCGGCGAGCATGGTGCAGCGGCCACGCACGAGTGGCGCGCTGGGAAACGTGATCAAGCGAAACACTCCGGCACGAAACAGTACATTGTTGGCAAAGAACCGCGTTGTCGGCGAACGTGAGCGAGCGCGATATTCTGCTTCCGTCGGAAAGAACCAGAGCAACGCGAAAGCGCGATCGTATAGCGATGGCCCCCTAATGTAGGTTGCACCAGCAACCACATCAGGCGCCGCCTCGACATAGCATTTCAGCAACGCTTCAAGCCAATCGTTTTCAGGTATCACATCGCTGTCAACGAAAAGAATTGCTTCGCCGCGAGCCTCGCACGCGCCGAAGTTCTTCTGGTCGTAGTAGTCAAGCCCGTCGCAGCGGCAGGTTCGCACTTTGCAACGGAAAGCCGGCTGCTCGGCTTTGATTCCTGCTAAAATTTGTTCCGCGCTGCAGTCGTCTGCATCGTGAACGAGGATGATTTCCGGCGCGGCCACAAAGCGGTTATCAATGGCAGTCAATTGCGCAAACAAGCGGCGCAACATCTCTGCGCCACGCGCTATTTCCGAATTGCGCGTATTCTCCCATTCGATAACCACCGACAGGGAAGGATAGGCGGGCAGGCTCACCGCGGAATCATCATTTGCCGTCTTTGTGGCAATATCGTTCATCTGCAATCTTTTTCTCTGATCGTTCCGGCAGCAACTATTTCTCGAAAGCCTGGTAAGTTACAATTTGCAACCAGTCACGGCAATAAAGTAATCAGGACAATATTGTATAGTCGGCGTAAATGGGGTCGGCGTAACGTCGGCATAAGCGAATGACGCCAACTGTAAATCTGTGCCTATTCGCAAGTGTTAGCCGCATTCCGAAAAACGGAACTCACAATATTGCGAATTCGGTATTCTTGCGGTCCGTCACCAGCATGCTGCCGGGATAATGCGTGATGCAGAATTCCGGCTTGGCCGTCGCGATCACCGACTGCGGCGTCACCCCGCAGGCCCAGAACACCGGCAATTCGTCGTCCTCGACCGGAACCACGTCGCCATAGTCGGGCCTGTTCAAGTCACTTATGCCGATCAGTTCCGGCTTGCCGATATGCACCGGCGCGCCGTGCACGGAGGGAAAGCGCGTGGTGATCTGCACGGCGCGGATGGCGTCGGCCGGTTTCAGCGGTCGCATCGACACCACCATCGGTCCGTGAAACGGGCCCGCCTCATGCGTGGCAATCGAGGTGCGGTACATCGGCACGTTGCGCCCAAGCGCAATGTGGCGCAGTTCGATACCCTCCGCCATCAGCGCTTCCTCGAACGAAAACGAGCAGCCGATGACGAAGCTCACCAGATCGTCGCGCCAGAATTCGGTGATGTCCTCCGGCTCGGCCACCAGCTCGCCGTTGCGCCACACCCGGTAGCGCGGCAGGTCGGTGCGGATGTCGAGATCCGCGCCCAGTTCCGGCAAGCGCGGATCGCCCGGCGCCGAGGTGCCGATCAGCGGGCACGGCTTGGGGTTGAGCTGGCAGAAACGCCGGAAGTCGGCGGCAATCACCTGCGGCAAGATGGCGAGATTGCCCTGCACAAAGCCGGGCGCCAGCCCCGCGGTCTGGCCGCAATGCCGGCCGGCGCGAACGCTAAGCCGCGCCGAAAGCCCGCTGCCGGGCGGCGCACCTTCGCGGCGCAGCGACGTAACGGCCATGAGCGCTATCCTTAGGTGCCCAGTTCCCAGGCAAAGCTACGACGATGCGAAAAGACCTACAACAATAAGAAAATAGCGGTTGAAACTTGGCCTCGGGTCGCGTTTGCTAATGGCATAAATCACGCGCCAAGAGCCCGTTAAGGGCCAGGAGGGGAGGATACGCAATGCCGCGTCGTGCCGGCAAAAGCTGGCGTGCGGTGGCTGGCCTCGCGTTTGTTGCCGACGCCAAGTCGGCGCAGGCGATGCGGTCGGTCGTTACTGCGATTCAAACGAACGCTTCCAGATGCTGCATCGGCGCCCGCGCTCTTCACGCGGGCGAGCGCTTTTCTATGGACACGTGAAATCCAGTGGGAGGACTAACGATGACTGAAAAATGGAAAGACGAGCCTTGGGCGCAAGACCATGAGTTCTGGTACGACGGTAAGGTCACGCGCCGCCGCGTTGTCGGATGGGGCGGTGGGGCGATCGGCGCCATGATGCTGGTGCCGGCGCCGTGGCGCGCCGCGTTTGGCGCCGCCGCGCCGTACAAGATCGGTTCCGAACAGCCGCTGTCGGGCGCCGGCGCTGCCGGTGGCAAGACCGCGCTGGTCGGCCTGCAGATGGCGGTAGACCGCATCAACAAGATGGGCGGCATCATGGGCCGGCCGATCGCGTTGACCATCGCGGACGACCAGAGCTCGCCGGCCGTCGCGCGCCAAAAGACCCAGAAGATGGTGTCCGAGGACAATATCGACGTGCACGTCGGCGGCTTCCTCTCCAATATCTGCCTCGCCTGCATGCCGGTGTGGGAGCACGCCAAGATCGTCAACATGATCAGCGTCTGCCTCGACACCACGCTGACCACAACCAAGTGCAACCGCTTCAGCTTCCGCGTCCACGATTTCGCGCCGGCGCAAGCGGTCGCCTTCGGGCCCATGCTGACCAAGATGGGCAAGAAGTGGCACATCGCCTTTGCCGACTATTCCTGGGGTCAGTCGACCCGCGACGCCTATGCCGCCGAGATCAAGAAGAACGGCGGCACCGTCGTCGGCACCACCGGCATTCCGCTCGGCACCGCCGACATGACGCCGTTCCTGTCGAAGATCAAAGGCGATTTCGACGGGCTGTTCGGCATCTTCTTCGGCAAGGACGGCGTGACCATCGGCAACCAGGCCTACGATCTCGGCCTGACCAAGAAGTACAAATGGGCCGGCGACGGCGCCATTTGCGAATCCACCAACCTGCCGGCGCTCGGCAACAAGATCGACGGCTTCGTGGCGATCAACCGCTACATCCCGGTGTTCCAGGGCCAGCTCGACACGCCTTATCACCATCACTTCTTCGACGACGCCAAGGCGCGACTGAAGAAGGTCGATCCGTCGGGCCCGCTACCCGACCGCTACGTGCAGTCGAACTTCGAGGCGATGAACGCCTTGAAGCACGGCATCGAGAAGTCGAAGTTCCAGGGCCGCAAGGACACCATGAAGCTGATCGATGCGCTCGAAGGCCTCGAAATGAAGCAAAGCGACGACTTCCCGCAAGGGGACAAGACGCTGCGCAAGGCCGACCATCAGGCATTCCTCAGCGAATTCCTCTACGAGGTCAAAGGCGGCAAGTATCACATTCTCGAAACGGTGGCGAAGGACAAGACTGTCGTGCCGCCGGCCTGCAAGTTCCCTGCGGCGTAAGTGCGCGCGGAACCTTCGATCGATGTGCGCTCCCCGGCGAGTGTCCGGGGAGCGGCGTCGGCTCCTGTCCTCAAGACCGAACGGTTGTCCGTCCGCTTTGGCGGCCTGGCGGCGCTGTCCCAGGTCGATTTCGAGCTTGCGCGCGATGAGGTGCGCGCCATCATCGGACCGAACGGGGCGGGCAAGAGCACCTTTTTCAATTGCCTGACCGGCGTGCTGCGGCCGACCTCCGGCCGCGTCCTGTTCAACGGCGAGGACATCACCGGCCTGCCCTCCAACACGATCTCGCAAAAGGGCATCGCGCGCTCCTATCAGATCACCAATATCTTGCCGAACGCCAGCGTGCTGGAAAACGTGCGCATCGCCGCGCAGTCGCGACGACACGCCTGGAATATCGTGTCGCACCACAGCGCCTTCGCCGACATCAACGGGAAGGCGGAAGCCGCGCTCGATTCCGTCGGGCTTTTGAGCAAGGCCCACGAATTGGCATCGAACCTGTCGCATGGCGAGCAGCGCAATCTCGAGATCGGCATCGCGCTCGCCACCGAGCCGACATTGCTGTGCCTCGACGAGCCGACCGCCGGCATGAGCGCGGCCGAGACCCATGACACCATGCAACTGGTGCGCCGCATCGCCAAGGACCTGACCATCCTTATCGTCGAGCACGACATGAAGGTGGTCATGGAGCTCTGCCACCGCATCACCGTGCTGCACTACGGCGAGATTCTCGCCGACGGCACCCCTGAAGAAATTCAGCGCAATCCCAAGGTGCAGGAGGTCTATCTCAAGACATGAGCGCCGCCGCCGACAGCACCGTGCCGCTCATCCTGCTCGAGGACGTACACACCTATTATGGCAAGAGTCACATCTTGCACGGCGTCTCGCTGCAGGTCGGCGCCGGCGAGGTGGTTGGCCTGCTCGGCCGCAATGGCGTCGGCAAGAGCACCACGCTCAAGACTATCATGGGTCTGGTGCAGCCGAGCCACGGCGCGGTGCTGCTCGACGGCAACGCGATCACCGGGACGCCGGCGCACAAGCTCGCCCGCCTTGGCATCGGCTATGTGCCCGAGGACCGCCGTATCTTTCGCTTGCTCACGGTCATGGAGAACCTACGCACCGGCCTCGACCGCCGCGGCGTTACCGAGCAGAGGAGACAGGCGCTGCTCGACAAGGTTTTCAAATTTTTCCCCGTGCTGTCCGAACGGCGCAACCAGGCCGGCGGCACGCTCTCCGGCGGCGAACAGCAGATGCTGGCCATCGCGCGGGCCATGATGCTGGAGCCCAAGATCATTTTGCTCGACGAGCCGACCGAAGGGCTGATGCCGCGCATGGTGTCGCAGATCCGGCAGATCATCGACGTGCTGCATAACGAGGGCGTCGCCATCCTGCTGGTCGAGCAAAACGTGCCGTTGACGCTGGACGCGAGCCAGCGCGTCTACATCATGGAAAA
Organism: uncultured Undibacter sp.; assembly: GCA_964384635.1. GTDB lineage: Bacteria > Pseudomonadota > Alphaproteobacteria > Rhizobiales > Xanthobacteraceae > Pseudolabrys. The sequence continues at coordinate 15,765 of CAYLMY010000033.1, read as the reverse complement.
GGGCAGCGTACGCCATCACAGCGCCGCTTCCGAGATCGCGGTCGACGATCCGGTCATCAAGCAGTATTTGGGGGTCTAGCGCGATGGGCGCGGTGGTCCATTACTTTCAAAACTTCCCGTTCGATCTGCTGCTGATCCAGACGGTGAACGGCATCGTCACCGGCATGATTCTGGCGCTGGTCGCCTCCGGCCTGACGCTGATCTTCGGCATCATGGACGTGGTCAACTTCGCTCACGGCGAGTTGTTCATGCTCGGCGCCTATGTCGGCGTGCTCGTCATCACCGCCACCGGGAATTTCTGGCTGGCATTGATCCTATCCTCACTGATCGTCGCGATCCTGGGCGCGGCCATGCAGCTCGTGACGCTGCGGCCGCTGATCGGCCGCGATCCCTTGAATACGATCCTGGCCACCTTCGGCATTTCCCTGATCCTGCAGAATTACGCGCTCTGGCAATTCGGCCCGGTGGCCCGCAAGATCACTGAGCCGATCACCAGCAGCTTTCAGCTCTTTTATCTGACGTACCCTTGGTACCGGCTGGTGATCGCGGGATTGTCGGCCGCCATCATCGGCGGCTTCTACCTGTTCCTCAAATACAGCAAGTTCGGCGTCTGGATCCGCGCCACCACCCAGGATCGCGTGATGGCGCAGGCCATGGGCATTCCGGTGCCATGGGTGCTCACCGGGGTGTTCGCACTGGGCGCCGCCATGGCGGCGGCAAGCGGCGTGCTGTTTGCCCCGCTGGTCGGCGTCAACCACACCATGGGGCTCGACTGGGTACTGAAAGCTTTCATCGTCGTGGTGGTCGGCGGCATGGGCAGCCTCGGCGGCTCGATCGCGGCTGCCATCTTCGTCAGCCTGCTTGAAGCTTACGCCGCGATCTGGGTGAACCCGTCGCAGGCGGTGATCGTCTCTTTCATCGTGCTGATCCTCACGCTGCTATTCCGGCCTACCGGCCTGTTCGTACCGACACCGAAATGACAACCGCTCCGCTCGATAAACCGATGCCGCTCAACAAGCCGCGCTTGAGCCACACCACGGTCTACTGGACCGGCTTTTGCGTGGTGATGGCGCTCCTGATCATTGCGCCGCTGGTGCTGCCGGAATTCTGGCGCCGCTTCCTGACCGAGATCCTGATCTGGGGCCTTTTGGCGATGTCGTCCGACCTGCTGATCGGCTATACCGGCATGATCTCGTTCGGCCACTCGGCCTTTTTCGGCCTCGGCATGTATGGCGCGGCCGCAGCGCTGCTGCTGGTCGGCCCGCCCAATTTGTGGCTGGCGATCATCTTCGGCCTGGCCGGCGCCGCCGGCGCCGCGCTGTTCGTGGCGTATTTCTCCACCCGCCTGCGCGACATCTATTTCGCCATCACCACGCTGATCTTCTCGCAGATCTTCTACGTCATCATCTTCACCTGGACGAAGGTCACCGGCGGCGAGAATGGCTTGATCTTCACCCGCCCGCATCTTTCGATCCCGTTCATCTACGATGCCAGTTTTACGACGACGACCATGCACTGGTTCGTGCTGGCGGTGGTGACGGCGTCCTACCTGATCCTGCGCCGCGTGACGCAATCGCCCTTCGGCATGGTGCTGCAATCGATCCGCGAGAACGAGCCGCGCACGCGGGCCATCGGTTATCCGGTCGAGCGCTACAAGATCGTGTCGGTGATGCTGTCCGGCCTGTTTGCGGGCCTCGCTGGCGTGCTCTACGCGGTGCAGAACGAATTCGCCGCGCCCGATTTCGTCCACTTTCTGACCTCGGGCGACACCGTGATCTTCAACGTCATGGGCGGCATCGGCACGCTGGTCGGGCCGATCGTCGGCGCCGGCTTCTTCCAGCTGATGCGCGAATTGCTGTCGCGCATTTTCGGCGACCAGTTCCCCTATCTGATCCCGCTCGGCGTCGTCTTTATTGCCATGATCATCTTCCTGCCGCAGGGTCTGCTCGGCTTTGCCCGGCGCTGGCTCAACCGGTAACGCCAAACAGTTCATTCCGGTGGACCTCATCATCCGCAACGCACGGCTTTCCGCACGCCCCGGCGAGCCGCTCGATATCGGCATCGAAGCCGGCCGCATCGCGGCGATCGAGCGAAATATCGCGGCCGACGCCGCGGTCTACGACGCGCACGGCCTGCTCGCCTGTCCCGGCCTGATCGAGAGCCACATCCATCTCGACAAGTCGCGCATCATCGACCGCTGCGCGCCGCAGGAGCGCGCAACTTTAAGCCCCGTGTTCGGCGTCACGCCGGTCAAGAAGGACATGACGGTCGAGGACGTGCATGCGCGCGCGGTGCAAACGCTCGAACAATGCATCCTGCACGGTTGCACGCGCATGCGTACGCAGGTCGAAGTGGATCCCGGCATCGGCATGCGCGGCTTCGAGGGCGTGCAGGCGCTGATCGGCGAATACAAATGGGCGATTGATATTGAAATGTGCGTGTTCCCGCAGGAAGGCCTGATCAGCTATCCCGGTACCGACGAATTGCTGGTCGAAGGCCTCAAGCGCGGCGCCAAGGTGATTGGCGGGGCGCCGCGCTACGACAAGGACGGGCCCGGCCAGATCCGCCGCATCTTCGAATTGGCGCGCGAATTCGACGTCGACATCGACATGCATCTCGACGTCGGCCCTACCGCCGATGACATGTATATCCACTTGGTGCGCGAGCTGACCGACCAATACAAGCGCGGCGGCCGCGTAGTGGCCGGACACATGGCCAAATTGTCATTGTTGCCGCCCGCCGAGATGGCGGCGCTGGCGAAGCAGCTTGCGAACAGTGGCATCGCCGTCACGGTCCTGCCGGCGACCGACCTGTTCCTCATGGGCCGCGACCAGGACCACAGCGTGCGCCGCGGCGTCGCCGACGCCAACGCGCTCACCACGCACGGCGTCAAATGCTCGCTCTCCACCAATAATGTGCTCAACCCGGCGACACCCTATGGCGACTGCTCGCTCATGCGCATCGCCAATCTCTACGCGAATATTTTGCAGCTCGACCGGCCGGCGCAATTGCGCGAATGCTTCGAGATGCTCACCGACCGCTCCGCCCGCCTGCTCAATTTCAAGGACTACGGCTTCGCGGTCGGCAATCCGGCCGACGTGGTCATCATCAACGCGCGGACGCCGGAGCAGGCGGTAGCCGAGATCGCGCAGCCGCTGGCCGCCTTCAAGAACGGCAAACAGACCATGATTTGGAATTTGCCGGAACTGCTGCGGCCCTAATTCGTCCTTACTTCTTCCTGATCTTGAACGTCAGCAAACCTTCGGCGTTACTCTTATCCTCCAGCGCATCGCCGGTTTCGCGCAGCAAATTGGGGATGTCGATCGCCGTCAGCGGATCGGTGCATTCGACCACGATCAGGTCGCCACTCTTCATGCTCGACAGCATCTTGCGCACCCGCAGCGCCGGCAGCGGGCATTTCAGGCCGCGCAGGTCCATGATCTTTTCGCTCATGAGGGGAGAGGAACCATCGAGAGCTGCGGATCGGCGGCGGGAATGTAGGCCTCTTCCAGTCCGAGCTCCTTGCGCACGATATTGGCGCCGCGCGTCAACGCCATCATCTTGTAGAAGGCGTGCATGCGGCTCATCGACTGCCGCCCGAAACCGCAGTCGCTGGTCAGCATCAGCCGTTCCGGCTCGATGTGCTTGAGCGCGCGGCGGATCAGTTCGGCGATCTCGTCCGGCCGCTCCACTTGCAGCGTGCGGTGACTGATGACGCCGAGCGCGATCTTCTTGTCCTTGCCGATCATCTTGCCGAAATGCTCCAGGTCCATGCCGTTGTTGTACGCGCCCTCGACCGTGATCACGTCGACGTCGAGCCGGTCGAAATAGGGCAACGCCGCCTTGTAGGACTGGTCCTTGCTCGCCACCCGTTGCGCGGCCGGGCTGCCCCAGCAGGTGTGGCACCACACCTCGCATTTCTCGCGTAAACCCTTCACCTCGACGTTGAACGCGTCCACCCATTGCTCCGGCTTTATTTTCTGGTTCGGGTCCGCAACGATCTGATGGATCGCCGGCTCCTCGATCTGCACGATCGGCGCGCCCGCGTCGGCCAGCGCGTGATACTCCTTGTTGAGCGCGGCCGATAAATCCATCAACAGATCGAAACGGTTCTTGTAATGCTCGTCGATCAGCATGAGCGCCAGGATCTGCGCGGAGATCGAGCCGAGCTTCACCGGCTTATCGGTCATCGGCGCGATCGCCTTGTAGGCGCGGTCGAGCTGCAGCGTGGTCTTGCCGATCTTGGCCGTCACCGGCGGCGTCATGCGGGTCTCGATCACCTCCCACATCAGGTCGCCGGGCCCTTTGTCGGCCATGAAGCCGGCCGGCGGCACCTCCACGCGCGGCGCCCCAATGCCCTCGACCCGCTCGGTGACGTAGCTCACCCAGGACCGCCCGGCCACGTCGTCATCCAGCCGGGTGTCGCCGTCCACGAATATGTCGATGCCGGCGCGGTGCTGGGCCGCCACATGGCAGGCGAGACAATCGAAATGCTGCTCGCGATAGGCCAGGCGTGAGAACCCTTGCGACAGTGGAATGCCGCGCAGGTTCTCGGTGTACCAGTGCGGCCGGGGCAGCGCCCCGGTCGTGGTGGTGAGCAGGGCCTTGCCCTTGGTGGCAGTGAACATTCAGCCTCCTTACACGACCTAAGCCATTGATTACGCTAGACTGGACAAGCCGCTGCCGGCAACGTCAAGGTCTTATGGATGGCTGCTAATACCGAAACTTTGCAGTTGATTGGGCGCCTCACACCGCTCGCCGAGGTGCTGGCGCTGATCGATGCCGAAGTGAAGCCTGTCACGCCGCGCGCGCTTGATGTAGCCGCGGCGGCAGGCCGCACGCTGGCGGCTGACGCGTCGTCGCCGGCGCGTCCGTCGGCGCCGATCGCCTTGGCTGACGGCTGGGCGCTGAGCGCGGACCTGACGCTCGGCGCCGGCGGCTATTCGCCGGCCATGCTGGCGCGGATGCCGTCGCGCGTCGAGGCTGGCCAGGCCATGCCGCCCGACACCGACAGCGTGGCGCCCTTCGACGCGGTGAAAGAAGCCGACGGCCGCGCCGAGGCGCTGGCCACCGTCAATCCTGGCGACGGCATGCTGCCGGCGGGCGGCGATTGCGATCCGGCCATTCCGCTGCGCCGTGCCGGTGAGCGGCTGCGCATCACCGATCTCGCCGGCTTCGCCGCCGCCGGGATCGCGCGCGTGACCGTGCGTGAGCCGCGCGTCCGCGTCTTGTCGCTGCGCGGCACCGCGATCGTTGCCGCCGCCGCGCGGCTGGTAGCCGCCGACATCGAACGCCGCGGCGGTGCCGTCCGTCTTGACGTCCCCGGTCGTGGTCTCGACGTGGCGCTGGCGGCGGAAAATGCCGACGCCATCATCGCCGTCGGCGGCACCGGCTCAGGGCGCAGCGACACCAGCGTACAGTTGCTGGCGCGCGAGGGCCGCCTCGCGGTGCACGGCATCGCGCTGGCGCCTGGCGAAACCGCCGCGCTCGGCTTTGCCGGCACGCGGCCGGTGCTGCTGTTGCCGGGACGGCTCGACGCGGCGCTCGCCGTCTGGCTGGTGGTGGGGCGGCGTATGCTGGAACAGCTCGCCGCCGGCCGGCACAACGAGCCCGCCGATCATCTGACGTTGGCGCGCAAGGTTAGCTCCACCGTCGGCCTCGCCGAACTGGTGCCGGTGCGGCACAGCGCCGACAATGCCGAAGAGGTCGAGCCGCTGGCGACCCGTTATCTGCCGCTGTCGTCGCTGACGCGCGCCGACGGCTGGATTCTCGTGCCGGCCGAGAGCGAGGGCTATCCCGCAGGCGCGGCGGTCAATGTGAGGCCGTGGCCATGAGAAACGTAATATGAGCGAGCAGCGGCGGCAGCGGCCAAACGACAACGCCAAGCTGTTGGCGCGCATACGCGCCGCCGCGCGCCAGGAGCAGTTCCTCGAAGTCGTGTCGGCGGAGGAGGCGCGGGCCCGTTTCGAAAAGCATCTCGATCTCTCGCCGCTCAAGGCTGAACGCGTCGCGCTTGCCGACGCGCTCACGCGCGTGCTCGCCCATGACGTTGTGGCGGCGGTCGATGCGCCGCCCTTCGATCGCTCCAACGTGGACGGGTTCGCGCTGCGCGCCGCCGACACGCTCGGCGCCAGCGACGGCAACCCCAAGCAGCTCGCTCTCAATGCCGAAGTGATTGCCTGCGGCGATGCGCCGGCGCTCGAGGTGACGCGCGGCACCGCCACCACCATCGCCACCGGCGGCGTGATGCCGCGTGGCGCCGATGCGGTGGTGATGATCGAGGCGACCGAGTTGATCGAGCAAGGGGCGCCGGCCATCGAAATCCGCCGCGCTGCGGCGCCCGGGCAATTCGTCTCTTATGCGGGTTCCGACATCGCGCGCGGCGAGACGTTGTTGCGGCGTGGCTCAGCGATCGGCTCGCGCGAGATCGGCATGCTGGCGGCCTGCGGGCTGTCGCATGTCGAGGTGGTGCGGCGGCCGAAAGTGGCGGTGCTCTCGACCGGCGACGAGCTGGTGGTGCCCGGCGAGCCGCTGAAACCCGCCGGCGTCTACGACAGCAACGGCGCCATCATTGCGGCCGCCGTGACGGAAGCCGGCGGCGAGCCGCTTTCATTCGGCGCCTTTCCCGACGACGCGGCGGTGTTGGAAAAAGCCGTGCACAAGGCATTGGCGGAAAGCGATATGGTGGTGCTTTCGGGCGGCACCTCGAAAGGCGCCGGCGACCTGTCGCATACCATCGTCTCGCGGCTGGGCAAGCCCGGCATCCTGGTGCATGGCGTCGCCCTCAAGCCCGGCAAGCCGCTCTGTCTCGGCGTCATCGGCGACAAGCCGATCGTGGTGCTGCCCGGCTTTCCCACCTCGGCGATCTTCACCTTCCATGCCTTTGTCGCGCCGGTGATCCGCGCCCGCGCCGGGCTGCCGCCGGAAGCAGCGCAGACCCTCAACGCGCACGTGCCGGTGCGGGTTGCCTCCGAGCTCGGGCGCAAGGAGTTTTTGCTGGTGTCACTGATCGACAGCGGCGAAGGCACGGTGGCGTTCCCGACCGGGAAAGGTTCCGGCTCGGTCACCAGCTTCTCGCAGGCGGACGGCTTTCTCGAGATCGAAGCGCTTGCTTCATCGCTCGACGCCAATAGCGAAGTGCAAGTGACATTGATCGGCAGCGCCGCCCGCGCCCCCGACCTGGTCATCATGGGCAGCCATGACGTGGCGCTCGATGTGGTGGTGGGGGCGATTGCCGAACGCGGCTATTCCACGCGCACGCTGGCGGTCGGCAGTCTCGGCGGCGTGGCGGCCGCGAGCCGCGGCGAATGTGATATCGCGCCGGTGCACCTGATCGACCCGCAGAGCGGACAGTATAATGTCCATCTGGTGACGCCGGGTCTCACGCTGGTGCCGGGCTGGCAGCGTATGCAAGGCGTTCTGTTCCGTCCGGGCGACACGCGCTTCGAGGGCCGCACGGCCGATCAGGCGCTCAGGGTCATTCTGGATGACCGGACCGCGCTGATGGTCAACCGTAACGCCGGCGCCGGCACGCGGGTTATGATCGAGAAGCTGCTCTATGGGGCGCGGCCGCCCGGCTACGCCAACCAGCCGAAATCGCATAACGCGGTCGCCGCCGCGATCGCGCAAGGCCGCGCCGACTGGGGCATCGCGATCGAACCGGTGGCCAAGCTCTACGGCCTCGGCTTTCTGCCCGTCGCGCCGGAACACTACGATTTTCTGGTGGTTGAGAACCGGCGGGAACGGCCGGCGGTGCAGGCCTTCCTCGCCGTCTTGCGTGACCAAACGACGCGCGAGCGTATTCGGGCGCTCGGCATGAGCCCTACTGACGGCTAAATTCGCGCCTATACCCTTCCGGAGCATCGGACCACCGAAATGTCTTTCTGGATTAAACGCCTGTGCGTCGTGTCGTTGCTGCTGCCGCTGGCCCTAAACGCCGCGCAGGCACAATTGCGCGGCCATGGCGGTCCGGT
>CAYLMY010000033.1:1535-7692 GCA_964384635.1 uncultured Undibacter sp. | reverse complement strand
TGCCGCTGGCCCTAAACGCCGCGCAGGCACAATTGCGCGGCCATGGCGGTCCGGTTCGGGCGCTCGGCATGAGCCCTACTGACGGCTAAATTCGCGCCTATACCCTTCCGGAGCATCGGACCACCGAAATGTCTTTCTGGATTAAACGCCTGTGCGTCGTGTCGTTGCTGCTGCCGCTGGCCCTAAACGCCGCGCAGGCACAATTGCGCGGCCATGGCGGTCCGGTGCGGGCGCTGGCGATCTCGCCCGACGGCAAGCACGCGGTGTCCGGCAGCTTCGATACCTCGGCCATCCGCTGGTCGCTCGAGCGCAACGTGGCCGAGCAGGTGATGCGCTTCCATGACGATGCGGTGAACGCGGTGGTCTGGCTCAGGGACGGCCGCATTGTCACCGCCGGCGCCGACGCCCACATCGCCATCTGGACGCCCGGCCGGCAACAGCCCGACAGGATTCTCAACGGCCACACCGGGCCGATCGTCGGCCTGGCGGTATCGCCGGACGGCAAGACATTGGCTTCGGCGTCGTGGGATCACACCGCGCGGCTGTGGCCGCTCGCCGGCGTCGGCGCGGGCCGCGTGCTCGAAGGCAACGCGCAGAACGTCAACGGCGTCGCCTTCTCACCCGACGGCAGCCACGTGATCAGCGCCGGCTATGACGCGACCTTGCGCATCTGGCCGCTGGACGGTGAAAGCGTGATCGTGCGCAACCTGCCGAGCCCGCTCAACACGGTGGCGGTGGCGCCCGACGGCGAGATCGTGGCGGCCGGCGCCACCGGAAAAGTGTTCTTCCTGTCGCCCAAAGGCGAGCTGCGCGCCGAGGTCGAGGCGTCGGCAACGCCGGTCATCCAGGTCGCGCTCTCGCACGACGGCAAGCTTATCGCCGCCGCCGGCGTGCGCGGCTCGGTGGCGGTGATCGACCGCAAGGCGCGCAAGCTCTTGCGCACGCTGATCGGCCCCGGCCTGCCGGTGTGGTCGGTCGTGTTCTTTCCCGACAACCGCACGCTGTTGACCGGCGGCACCGACCGCATGATCCGCCGCTGGGACGCGGTCAAAGGCGAGCCGATCGACGCGGTCGTGGTCGGCTCACCGTCCGATCCGCTGGCGCAATACGCCGGCGATCACGGCGCCCAGGTGTTCCGTCATTGCGTCGCCTGCCACACGCTCTCGCCCGGCGAAGGCAACAAGGCCGGCCCCAGCCTGCACGGCATTTTCGGCCGCAGAATCGCAACGCTGCCCGGCTATCACTATTCCGAGGCGCTCAAGCATATGAACATCGTGTGGACGCCGAAGACGGTGTCGAAAATGTTCGAGGTTGGCCCGATGAAATACACGCCCGGCACCAAGATGCCTGAGCAAACGATCGGCTCGGCCGAAGACCGCAAGGCGCTGATGGAGTTTTTGGCGAAGGCGACGACCAAGCCGGCGAAGAAAAAGAAGTGATCAGGACGCCCGCGCCAGCTTGCGCGCCGGCCAATTGATCAGTGCGACGCCGATGATCGCCGCCGCGATACCAATCGCCGCCGGCAGCGCGATGGTTTCACCGAGCAGCACGACCCCCAGAATGACGCCAACGCCGGCGCGCAGGTAACTCTGGCTGGCAACACCCATCGAACCGATGGTGCGGACGAGGCGGAAGTAGAGCAACAGGGCAACACCGGTGCACAGCACCGACAGTACGGCCATCGCGGCGAGAGCAACGGTCGAAGGATGCATTGCCCAGGGACGTTCCACTACAAAAGCAAGCGGAACGAGAGTTGCCGTCGCGCAAATCATCGTACCGGTCGCGGTCGCGACGGGAGGAATATGGCTGAAGCGCTTGCCATAGATCGCGGCGCAGGCATAGAGCGCCGCGCCCAGCAGGCAAGCGAGTTGGCCTGCGACCTGCGTCCCGAGTCCGCGCAACGCGTCTAGCCCGACGATAAGCACCACACCGGCAAATCCCACGAGCGCTCCGAATAGTCTTCGGCCGCCGAGCGGCTCGTGCCGCGTGACCAGCGCCGTGAAGAGAAACACGAAGATCGGCGATGTCGAGTTCAGGACGCTCGCCAGGCTGGCGTCGACATATTGCTGGCCCCAGGCCAACACCGTCCATGAGACGATTCCGTTGAAGATCGCCTGCAGGTAGAGCATGCGCCAAGTGCCGGCGTCGCGGGGCAATCTTTCGTTCCGCATGTGCATCACGACGAGTAGAAAGGCGGCGGCGCCCGCGACCCGCATGGCAATGAGCGTGATCGGTGGAATTTCCGCCACGGCGACTTTTAGAAAAAGGTAGGACGACCCCCACAACAGCGCGAGCAGCGCCAGGAGTGCGAACTCCACCTTGAGATCAGACCGTGTCGCCATCGCAACTCCTTGCCGGCGATGCGTTTCGCATCTCCAAAGGCGGTACCGCGACCGGGGTCGAAATGCGCTGGCTTGACGCTACGGCTTCGTGGCGGCAGCGACCAGGAATGCGACCGGGATGGCAAGCCCGTCCGGGCCTGTATAAGCCTGAGCCGCCTCGGCGACCGCCACCCGAATCCTGCGCTGCGTCGCCACTGTCTGCGCGCGGATCAGCGAGGAAGCGCGGGCGAAACTGCCCATCGCCAGTTCCCATAAATCGTCGGCGTCGCGGTCGAATCCACGGAACGCATCGGCATCGATCCGCGCTCCGCTCATTATGCGGCTAGCTCTCGCCCTTCGGCTCGCTCGCTTCCCGCTCGCGCAGGTAATCCTCGGTGGTGCGCACGGTCGGGCGGGCGGGGCCGGCGAAAGGATCGAAATTCTCCTCGGCCATGGCGCCCACGCGGCAGTCGCTGCACATGCGGATGACGTCGAGCCGCTTCTTGGAACCCTTGAACATCCAGTGCTTGCCTTCCAGGCTAGCAATCACGCGCTCGACCGAGCTCTTGACGCCGAACGGCTTGCCGCAGCGGATGCAGACGTAAGGCTCTTCCTGCTTGATCACACGCTTGTCGGCGGTGGCGCTGCGGAAATCGATCTGCGGCTTTAGGCTGATGACCTTCTCGGGGCAGGTTGCCTGACACAGCCCGCATTGCACGCAGGCGTCTTCCGCAAAGCGCAGCATCGGCTTTTCCGGATCGTCCGACAAAGCGCCGGTCGGGCAGGCCGGCACGCAGGCAAGACAAAGCGTGCAGCCTTCCACCTTCACGTCGAGCGTGCCGAACGGCGAGCCCGCCGGCAACGCGATGATGTCGGTCGGCGCCGGCGCCACGCCGTACAATTCGCGCAAGGCGAGCCGCACGACCTCGCGCTTCCTGCCGACGGCGGTGAAGGTGGCGGGCTTGGCCGCGCCGTCCATCGCTGCGATCGCGCGCAGCGTTGCGCCGAGATTGTCGGGATCGTCGGTCTCTATTGTTGCAACGCGGCTGCCGGCAAAACCGAGGCCGGCGAGGATCGGCTCGGCCAGCGCGATGGTCTGGCGAAGGCCGACGACGTCGTGGCGCGGCTTGGTGCGGATCAGCATGCGCACCGCCGACGCTCCGTAGGCAAACGCGCCCGCCACCGCTTCGAGGCCTACTTGCGTGATCTCGTTGAGCTGCACCGGCAAGACGTTCGCCGGCAAGCCGTCGCCGTAGCGCGCCAGCGCCTCGATCAGCTCGGCGCCGTGTTCGCCGTCGTGGAACAATACTACCGGCTGCTTGCCGCCGGCTTCGCGGTAGGCCGAAAGCAGCGTTCGCAATTTGCGCAACAGCGCGTCCGATTGCGGCAGCGCGTAAGACGCCGCACCCGTCGGGCAGGCGGCGGCGCATTGTCCGCAGCCGGCGCAGACTGCCGCATCGATCGCGACGTGATCGCCGTTAGGCGCGATTGCGCCGGTCGGACAGAGATCGAGGCAGCGGCGGCAGCCGACGATGCCGGAGCGCGCATGCGCGCACAGGTCCTCGCTGTAGATGACATAGCGCGGCTTCTCGAAGCTGCCGGTCAAGTCGCGCGCCTTGAGCACGGCGCGCAAGACCGCGGCCGGGTCGCCCGGGTCGGCGCGCAAATAGCCGTCGCGCCGATCGGCGGACGGGAACAGGGCTGCGCCGCCTGAGATGTCGATCAGCAGGTCGCAGCGCGTAACCACGTCGTTGCGCGCCGGGCCAAATTTTAAGCCGTCGCGCGAGGACGGCGCAGGCTGGGCGTAATCGTCGATCGTCACTTCGAACGCGCCGAGATGACCAGTGGCCGAGCGGATGGCACCCTTCACCAGCGGATACTCGGTCACCCGCAGCGGCGACACCTCGCCCGGCTGCTTGATCAGCACGGTGAGGTCGAGATGGTCCTTGAGCAACTGGGCGGCTTCGATCACCCGCTCGTCGCTGCCGTAGAGCAACGTCACGCCTTCGCTTGAAAGGCTGACATAGGAAATTTCCGGCGGCGGCTCGGCGGCGGCCGCGAGCAGCGCCGCCATTTTCGGCCCGGCCGCCTGCGCGTCCTTCGACCAGCCGGCGGCCTCGCGGATATTGACGAAGGTGAGCTCGCCGGCGCCTTCCGTCTCGCCCGCCGCCTCGGAGAACACCGGTGCTTCCTGGGTGCAGGCGACGGTGACCGGCTCACCGCCGGCCGCGGCCTTGCGGAATCGCTCGAGCTCGGCGCGGCAGAACTGGCGGCCTTCGATCACCTCGGAACCGCGGCAGACGCGACGAACCGCCGCGCCGTCGAGCGGCATGGTGTCCTCGCAGGAACAGATCAGGATTTTGCGCGGCCGCTCGGCCATCTTGTTCATTTACCTATGTGCTGGCCCGCCATTCCCAGCGAAACGCCTATTGGGCGCCGCTTTATCGCGAAAACCGCGGCATCGGCGGGTCTGGCCACGGCTTCTTTCGAGCTATAATTATAGCTATTCAAACAAGAAAGTAAGGGCGGGGTTCGATGCCGCTGCAATCGCGGACAGGTTCAGGGATGTCGCTACAGCCGGAACTGACGCTGCCGCCGCCGTTCACGCCGGTGCGCTTGCGCGAAATGGGCGACGCTTTCGCCCACGCCAACGCGCTCGCGTCGGAACAGGGCGCGGGCACGCTGGTCCATGTCGGGCGCTTCGATCTTGCCGAATTCGCGCTGGTGCTGGAACCGGAGGAGCCGCTGCGCACTGCGCGCCGCGCGCTCTATGCTGGCATGGTGGCGTTGGTCGACGCGCTCGCCGCGGTGGCGCAGCCGGAAACCGCCATCGACATCGCCTGGCCGGACGCCATCCTGGTCAATGGCGGGCTGGTGGGCGGCGCGCGCCTCGCATGGCCGCAAGGTGCCAGCGAAGACGACGTTCCACCCTGGCTGGTGTTCGGCGCCATGCTCCGCACCGCTTCGATGGCCAATACCGACCCGGGCCTGAACCCGTCGATCACCGCGCTCGACGAGGAAGGCTTCACCGACACGATGACCAACCATCTGGTGGAAAGCTTCGCCCGCAACTTCATGGTGGCAGTCGATGCCTGGCAAGAGACTGGCTTCGGCGCGGTGGCGAAGCGCTATATCGAGCGGCTGCCGCGCGAGAACGGCCTGCGCCGCGAGATCGAAGACAACGGCGACCTGCTGCTGCGCCGCATGGCTTCGACGGATGTCGAACGCAATGCGCTGTTGCCGCAACTGCGCGAGCCGGCCTGGTACGATTCGGTCAATAAGGAGCCGCGCATTTGAAACTGTTGCGCACCATAAGGCTCGACCCGTCAGATACGTTTGTGTTCGAGCCGGCAGCAGAGCCGGGCGAATGGGCGGTGTCGGGCGCTTTTGCGTTCTGGGGCGGCGATCCGGGGAAGCTCGAGGGCAAGGCGCGCTCAGCCTTCCGCAGCGGTTTTCTCGGCGTGGAGTCGCTCGGCTGGTCGACGCTGGTGCAGATCGTGGAGGCGGGCGCCGCGGACCGCGCCAATCTGGTCGAGGTGCTGGCGACGCAACTGGTCGAGCGTTTCGGCGCGCCCGATCTGAAAACGGCGGCGGCCGCCGCCGAAGAGGAGGTCGCCTTCGCCGAGTCGCTGTGCAGCCAGCCGCAGGACACGCTGATCGCCGTGCACCGCACCTACGAGGACGGCAACGTGCGCGAGGCGTTCCGCACCTTGCGGCCGCGCGAGGGCGCCAAGCCGGCGCGCGCCTTCTCCTTCATGGAAGTCGAAGGCGAGGACGAGGAACAGCCGGGCGAGCAGGTCGATCTAATCTCGCTGGCCGACAAGGAGCGCAAATGA
>CAYLMY010000033.1:0-1435 GCA_964384635.1 uncultured Undibacter sp. | reverse complement strand
ACAGCCGGGCGAGCAGGTCGATCTAATCTCGCTGGCCGACAAGGAGCGCAAATGAACGATTTCTGGCTCTCCTGCGGCCATCATCTGCTCGACCGTGGCGAAGGCGGCGGACTAACCGTGACCGACGACTTCCTCAAGGTCTATCTGGCGCGGCCCGAACTAATCCCGCCGCCGGAGGCCTGCGCGGTCGAGCGCACGCAGCATGGCGCATTGCTCGCTAATCCGCGCTTAGTCGTGTCGGCCTCCGACATCGCCGCCATCGCCGACGCCGATGCGCGCGAGAACTGGCAGTTGCTGATCGCCTTCCGCGACCAGCTGCTGCGCCACAAGACGCTGGAAGCAGCCTATATCGACTTGGTCCGCCGCGGGGTCGGCAACACGCCACCGCTGTTCGTCAATCAGCTTGTGCATGTGATCCTGCGCAACGCGCTCGACGGCGTCGAGGACGCCCGCGTCGTGCGCGCCGCCGAACTGTTCTTCCGCACCCAGCGCGCCACCGTGCACGAAGGCTCGCTGCTCGCGGCCGATGAAGAGACCGTCGGCGGCGGCGCGCAAGCGCCGGTGACGCCGCTGGTCTCCATGTTGGGACTGCCGGCCGAGGCGGCGATCGACGTCTTCAACGACGACAACGCCGAGACCTATTGGGAGCGCAGCGATCGCTACGACATGGCGCTCGATCTGACCGGCGGGCGCGCCGGGCTTGCCGCCTTGGCCGAGGCCATGCGGCGCTGGATCGCGCATGTGCTGGGCGTCGAGGTGAAAATCGAGCCGCTTACCGAACTGCGCGAGACAACGCTCTCCTGGTATGTCGGGCTCGACGCCGACGCCACCAAGATCGGCGATGCGCTGTGGAACGGCGAGGAGATCGACGAGGCCGCCATGTCGCGCGTGGCCGGACTGTTCCGGCTCAGCTTCCGCGACGCTTCCGTCATGCTCGACAAGGTCAAGGGCGAGCCGGTCTACCTGATCCTTGCCATGACGCCGGACAACATGATCCGCATGAAGCCGCAGAACCTGGTCACCGGCCTGCCGATCCGCCATCTGGAGGCGGTGAGCTGATTACTGCGCCGCAATAGCCGGCGCACCCGCGAATAAATGCCACATTACGGGCTTTAATTATGGGCCCATGGCCCTTTGCCACCGGTCGCGCTAAAAACCGCCATCGACGCCTTCGAGCGAACCAGAACTTCTGATGAAGCAGGAACAAGACACCGATCCGGGACTGCAGGAGGCGATCCGCGCCGTCGGCGGGGTCACCGAGCTGGCGCGCCGTATCGGCATTTCGCAGCCCTCGGTCTCCAACTGGACCCGCGTTCCCGCCGAGCGCGTGTTGACCGTCGAGGCCGTGACCGGCGTGGCGCGCGCGATTCTGCGGCCCGATCTTTACGGTGAAGCCAACGAAACCGGCGCCGTCGACGAGGTCGATCTCGCCCGC
>CAYLMY010000032.1:0-21906 GCA_964384635.1 uncultured Undibacter sp. | reverse complement strand
TACCGATGTCGCCGTCGCGAAGCGCGCCGCAGGTGTGTGAGCGATAGCGATGCATTTGCTTTTCTTAGGGCGTTCTGGGGCGGTTCCGGGGACGATTCTGAGTTGGGGATGAGGCGCGCGAAAAGCGCATGGAGGTCAAGCTTTGTCAAGGCAAGCGCTCGACAGGCCGGGCCCAATCTGCACACTGGCTTTCGAGCAGTGCCCATGTCCAAGTTTAAGCGTTCAAAAAAGACGAAATCGGCCACGGCCGACATGTCGGCGGCGGAGGCCACGGTCGCCACGCTGATCGCCCACGGGCTCGACACCGTCTATGCGTTGCCGGGCGTGCACAACGATCACCTATTCGATGCCATGCAGCGCGCCGGTAAGCATTTAACCGTCGTGCACACCCGCCACGAGCAGGGTGCGGCCTATATGGCGCTGGGGGCCGCGCTGGCCACGGGCAAGCCGCAGGCCTATGCGGTGGTGCCGGGCCCGGGCCTGCTCAATTCCAGCGCGGCCTTGCTCACCGCCTATGGCATGAGCGCGCCGGTGCTGGCGCTGGTCGGGCAGATTCCGGCAGCGGCGATCGGCCGCGGCGTCGGGCAGCTGCACGAGATCACCGATCAGCACGGCATCATCGCCCGGCTGGTCGACCATTGCGCGCGCATCGACGGCCCGCGCGAGGCGTCAGCCAAGGTCGCCAAGGCGATCCGCGCGATGCGCGAAGGCCGGCCGGGCCCGGCCGCGCTCGAATGCGCCATCGACGTCTGGGGCAAGCGCGCCCGCGTTGCAGCGATTGTGGCGCCCTTGCCGCCGCGGCAACCGCGACTCGATGAGGACGCAGTGCACCGTGCGGCCAAGCTGCTAGGAAAAGCCAAGCGCGTGCTCATTGTCGCCGGCGGCGGCGCGCTGGATGCGTCGCTGGAAGTGACGCTGCTCTCCAGCATGCTGCAGGCGCCGGTCATGTCCTACCGGCGCGGTCGCGGTGTGCTCGACGACCGCGATCCCTTCAGCGTGAACCTGCCCATCGGGCGCGACCTGTGGGGCGAGGCCGATGCGGTGCTGGCGGTCGGCACCAGGCTGCACTACGCGCTCACCCAATGGGGCATCGATCGCTCCTTGCAAATCGTCAGCGTCGATGCCGACAAAAACGCGCATGCGCGCTTGCATAAGCCGAGCGCAGCGCTGACGGGCGACGCCGTAGCGGTTTTGCGCCGGTTGATCGATGCGCTCGCCAGGGTCAACCCGCGTCGGCCCTCGCGCCGCGAGGAGATGCAGGAGCGCCAAGCCCGGATGCGCCGGCGACTGCAAGAAAAGCTCGCGCCGCAGCTCGCCTTCCTGGAAGCGATCCGTGCCGAATTGCCGGAGAACGGCGTCTATGTGGACGAGGTCACGCAGATCGGCTTTGCCGCCCGCCTCGCCTTTCCGGTCTATCGCCCGCGCAGCTTCCTGTCGCCCGGATTTCAGGACAATCTCGGCTGGGGCTACGCCACCGCGCTCGGCGCGCAACATGCGCGGCCCGACGTGCCGGTGGTCTCGATCAACGGCGACGGCGGCTTTCTCTACACCAGCAACGAGCTTGCCAGCGCCATGCACCATCGCATTCCCTTGGTGGCCGTGGTGTTCGTAGACAGCGCCTTCGGCAATGTCCGCCGCATCCAGGAGGAGCACTTCGGCAACCGGTTGATCGCCTGCGACCTAACAAATCCCGACTTCGTCAAATACGCGGAGAGCTTCGGCGCCGCCGGCCGCCGGGCGCGCAGGCCGGAGGATTTGCGCGGCGCTTTACGTGAAGCCTTCGCCGCCCGAGAGCCGACCCTGATCGAGGTGCCGGTGGGACCATTGCCCTCCCCTTGGGAGTTCATCCACATGCCGCCGGTGCGCGGCCAATAAAGTTTTTCCATGTCAAAGCCGGATCGGGTTAGGCTGCCTGCTGCAATGGACGTGATCACCACCACCGCGGAACTCGTCGAGGTCTGCGCCCATATGGCGCGCCACGCCTTCATCACCATCGACACCGAGTTTTTGCGCGAGACCACTTATTATCCGCTGCTCTGCGTCGCGCAGATGGCGAGCCCGGATGAGGCGGTGGTGGTCGACGCCCTGGCTGACGACATCGACCTGGCGCCGTTTTTCGCGCTCATGGCCGACGAGAAAGTTGTCAAGGTTTTCCACGCCGCGCGTCAGGACATCGAGATCGTCTGGAATATGGCCCAGACGATCCCGCGCCCGATCTTCGACACCCAGGTCGCCGCCATGGTGCTCGGCTACGGCGACTCGATTTCCTACGACCAGCTCGTGCAGCGCATCACCGGCGACGCCCTCGACAAATCGCACCGCTTCACCGACTGGACGCGGCGGCCTCTGAGCGACGCGCAGATCGCCTACGCGCTGTCCGACGTCACCCACCTGCGCGCGGTCTATGAAAAGCTCGCCGCCGACCTCGCAAGCCAAGGCCGCGCCAACTGGGTCGAAGCCGAGATGAACGTGCTCACCTCGCCCGAAACCTACCGCATGGACCCGCAGCGCGCCTGGGAACGGCTCAAGAGCCGCGTGCGCAAGCCGAAGGAGTTGGCCGTGCTGATCGAGGTCGCCGCCTGGCGCGAGCGCGAGGCGCAAACCCGCGACGTGCCGCGCTCGCGCGTGCTCAAGGACGACGTGCTGGGCGATCTCGCGGTGCAGGCGCCGACCACTATCGAGCGGCTGGGCTCCCTGCGCTCGCTGCCCAAGGGTTTCGAGCGCTCGCGCTGGGGCGAGACGATCGTGGCTACGGTCAAGCGCGGATTGGCGCGCGACCTAAAGACTCTGCCGCAGCTCGACCGCTTCCGGCCGGCGCCCAAGGGCGCGGCCACCGTCGAGCTGCTAAAAGTTTTGCTGCGCATGACCGCGGAGCGCCACGGCGTTGCCGCCAAGGTCATCGCCACCGTCGACGATCTCGACCGCATCGCCGCCGACGATGCGGCCGACGTTCCGGCCATGAAGGGCTGGCGGCGCGAATTGTTCGGCGAGAAGGCGCTGGCGCTCAAGCACGGCAAGCTGGCGCTTGCGGTCGAGCGAGGGCGCGTGGTGGCGGTGGACAAAGGCTAAACCGGCCCACGGAGCGCGCGCTCAGATCTTACGGCGCAAGGCCGGGTGCAGGTTGCGCACCACATCGAGTTGGGACGCGATCAGGATCGCGCCCGCGACGACACCGCCGATGTCGGTCCAGATCGCCCCCGGGAAAGCGCGCGCAGGTATCATCATCGCCACGCCGGCAAGCGCAAATGCGATGCGCAACAGCGCGCCGACCGGCCGCGTCATAAATCCGGCAACGGCAACGGACACGAGATAGACGCCCATTACGGCGGTTGCGACCGCCAGCACCACGTCGGGGACCGGGCCCTGCATTAGCAGCGTCGGCGAGGACACGAACAGGAACGGCACGATATAGGCGGACCAGCCGAAACGGACGCCGGCCAGGCCGGTCCGTATCGGGTCGGCCTGGGCGATGCTGGCGGCGGTGAAAGCAGCAATCGCCACCGGCGGCGTCGTCATCGACATCATGCCGAAATAGAGCACGAACAGATGTGCGGCGAGGTCTGGAATACCGACTTGGACCAGGGCGGGCGCGACCAGCGACGCCAGCAGCACATAGACGCCGACCGTCGGCATCCCCATGCCGAGCACGACGGCGATGGCCGCCGCCAGTACCAGCAGCAGCGCGGTGTTGCCGCCGCCGAGATGGATCAGCACGATGGTGAGCGCGAAGTTCAGTCCGGAGACGTTGAGCACGCCGATGATGAAGCCGGCGGCGGCGGCAATCATCAGAATGTCGAGCGCGCTGCGGCCGGTCGCCACCAGCGCCTCGATCACCTCCATCAACGGCATGCGCTTGCCGCCATAGCTGCCGAACAGCCCGCAGACGATGAGCGAGATCGCGGCGTAGAGCGCGGCCGTGTCGGGGCTGAGATTGAGCCAGAACAGCCCGAAGACGACGATGGCGAAGGGAATGGGGAAGTACCAGCCTTCGCGCAGCACCTGCCGCACGGGACGCATTTCCGAGCGCGGCACCGCGGCGATATTGCTCTTGGCCGCCTCCAGGTCGGCCTGAATGAACAGGGCCGCATAATAAAGGATGGCCGGCACGGTCGCGGCGATGACGATGTCGCTATAGGGTCGCCCCAGCAGTTCAGCCATGATGAAGGCGGCCGCGCCCATGATCGGCGGCATGAGCTGTCCGCCGGTCGAGGCCACCGCCTCGATGGCGCCGGCGTCGTGCGCCTTGTAGCCCGAGCTCTTCATCATCGGGATGGTCACGATGCCGGTCGACACCACGTTGGAGACGGCGTTGCCGGAAATGGTACCGAACAATGACGAGGCGATGATCGCGATTTTCGCCGCGCCGCCGCGGTATTGTCCGAAGGCGGCGATCGCAAGATCGGTGAAAAACGCGGCGCCGCCGGAGCGGCCGAGCAGCGCGCCAAAAAACAGGAACGAGACCACGACGGTGCACGCTACGCCGAACACCGAGCCGAACACGCCGTTGACGTCGAGCGCGAGATAGATCAGCAGCCCGTTCGGGCTGACATAGCGGCCCTGCAGGTCGCCGGGCAACAGCCAGCCGAGAAATCCATAGGCGATGAAGATGATCAGGATGCCGGCGAGCACGTTGCCGCTCGCACGCCGCAGGCCCTCGAACACGAGCACCAGCAGGATGCTGCCGATAATCACGCCGTGCAGCGGGCGGTAGGCGATGGCATCGGATAGCGGGCGATAGTCGTAGGCGACGTAGAGCGCCGCGATCAGTCCGATGGCGGCGGCGGCGATGTCGAACCACGGCGGCTTTCCCGTTGCGCCCTTGCGCGCCCGGTAGGTCAAAAAGACCAGAGCAATCGCGATGGCTAGCACGAAGGCGTTGAACTGCTCGTTGATCAGAAGCAGACCGAAGGTGCGATAGAGATCGGCCGCCCAGGCGAGCGCGGAAAGCGTCAGCACGGCGGCGAGGATTTTCGCCACCGTGCTGGTCCATGATGCCGGCTCGATGCCGCTATCGCCGGCGGGCTCTGTCATGAGCGCTCACCCGCGCGCGATGCCAATCGCGCGTCTATCGCTTCCAGATGCCGACTTCCTTGTAGAACTTGATAGCGCCGGGGTGGAAGGGAACGCCGTGGTCGCGCGCGAGATTCTGTTTCTTATAACGCCCGTAGATCTTCGAAATCGCCACCAGCTTCGCCTGCTGCTCGTAGAGCAGCTTGGCGATCTTGTAGGCGGTGTCGTCGGACATTTGGGCGCCGCCCATGACCAGATAGTCGTGGACCATCACGTTGGTGGGGCCGACGATGCCGACCAGGGGCTTGGCCGGCTCGAGCGTGTCAATAAAGGTCGCCGGCATGATCGCCTTCACGCGCTTTTCGGCGGCGGCATCTTTCGGCATGCTGAGCCAGCGGATGCCGCCGACCTTGGCGTCGACTTCCGCCATCTTGCCGGCACCGATCGCAAAGGTGGAGGCCTCGACCTTGCCCTGCATGAAGTCGTCGGCGCCGCGCACGACGTGCGGCACGGGCACGCCCTCGAAATCCGATGCCTTGACGCCGAAGGCGGCGAGGCCGGCCAGGTAGCTCGTGTGCTGCGCCGAATTGGCGGTGAAGCCGATGGCGATCTTCTTGCCCTTGAGGTCGGCCAGGCTCTTGTAGGGCGAATTCTTCTTGACGTACCAGCTCAGATAATAGGGAAACACGGTGGCGATCACGCGCAAGTCCTTGTTGGGCTGCTTGAACGGCCCGCCATTGCCGTTATAGGCGAAGTAGGAATCGGTCGACGACGGGATCGCCATTTCCAGCTGTTTGCTGTTGATGAGCGGCAGGATCTGCTGACCGCCGCCGAACGGCACCACGCGCACCTTCAGGCCAAGCTGCTCGGTCATGACCTTGCCGAGCGCGTTGCCGAGCGCGTAGTTCGACGAGCCCACCGGGCTGGTGCCGATGCTGACGGTCTGCGCCTGCGCTGATCCGGCGGCAATCGCCAGAACCGCCGCGAGCACGCTCAATGATGCCTTCTTCATGTGTCCCTCCCCGCCATTGCTTGTTGTTTCCACAAGTAGAACATAGCGTCCCGCCACTGTCCACGCGCGCACGGCGCGTGCACGCGCTGAGCGTGCGAGGACGAAGCGCCACGGCTTTTCCGGACTATTTGTCGGTCTTCGAAAAACCGGACCCCGTGTCCCAGGAAAGCGGGAAATAGGGACGGTCGACACTCCGGCACCAGTTTTCCCAACCGCGCTCGAAGGTGAAGCCGGCGCGGCCCTTGGTGGTGGCCGCGATCTCGCCGTCGCTGAGCGCGATGAACTCACCCATGGCCATCGCCTTGCCGAGGATCTGCGCGTTCAGTTCCGTGTAGATCGAGGTGAAGACCGCCTCGCGCAGCGACTTGCCGACCACGACGCAGCCATGGCCGCGCATGAGCGCCGCCGTGCGCGCGCCGAGGGACTTGGCGAGGTCGCGCGCCATCTCCATATTGGTCACGAGCAGGTTGGTATCACCGAACTTGTCGCGAATATCCCAGTTCGGCACGTTGCGACCGATGGGCGCGGCCATGTGCATGACCGCGCAGAAGCATTGCTTCTTCATCACCGAGAACGGCACGACGTTTGGGCTGTGATTGTGAACGACCGACATGACGTCCGGTCGCACTTCATAGACCGCGCCATGGATGAACCGCTCCGAATAGGGCTTGCCCGCCTGCGCGCCGGCAACCTCACCTTCGAGCGTGAATTCCATGATGTCGCCGGTCTCGACGCACATCGGCGCGCGCGCGCGCGACATCAGGAAACGCGCGGGGTTGTCGGGATGGCGGACCGATACGTGGCCGAATGAATCGAGCACGTCGTTGGCGGCGAGAATCCTGTTCGCGGTGACGAGATCGTCCAGCAATCGGGACGGGTCGGTCACGATTTTTGTCCCGCAGGTGGCCGTGAACAATACTTATGCATCGATCAGCGGCTCGCGGCCGATCAGGCGCGCCAGCGCGCGCACGCGATTCGCCAGCCGGTCATGCGCCAGCCGGGCGTAGCGGCCGGGCAGCTTCAGCACCAGCTTGCCGCGCTTGACCTGCATCGGGGTCTTCGGCAGCACGCCGCTCTGCCCGGCGGTGAGGATATAGGCAACGCGCATGGCGGCGCCGAGCACCCTGGCACGATCCAGCGCGCGGGTGGTCGCAAGCTCGCGCAGCCGCGGCGACAATTCTTCTTCGCTCAAGCCCGCATGGCGGAAATACACCGAAAGCGCGAGATAGGCGCGGCCCGGATGATCGACGGCGATGAAGGCGCCGTTGGCGATGATGTTCATCGACTGCTCGCCGCGATAGTCTGGATGCGCGCGCCAGCCGATGTCGCCGAGCAGGCAGGCGGCGTGGCGCAGCCGGCGCTCGTCGGGCGTCTCCTCGATGCCGGAAGAGGCCATGAAGCGGTCGGTCCAGGCGATCAACTCCTCGCCGTGGCGCGGCGAACGCGAACGCAGCAGGTTGAGATCGGCGGCGGCCTGGATTAGCGGATCGCGCGCGCGCTCTTTCTGCTTGAGCAGCGAATAGAGCAGGCCCTCACGCACGCCGAGTACCGAGATAATCACCTGTTTTGGCCTGATGGCACTCACCAGGTTTTCCATCACCAGCGCGGCGTAAGCGAGCAGCGGCCGGCGAGCAGCGTTGACGACTTCGATTTTGGACAGTGTCTCGGTATCAACGCGGTGCACCAGCCGCGAAAACTCCAGCGCCTCGCGCGCCGAGATTCGGTAGTTGTGCATGACGTGGAACGGATAACCGGTCTGCCACATGTGCAGCCGGGCGAGCGCGCGCCAGGTGCCGCCCACCGCGTAGAAGGTACGACCTTCGCCTGCGCTGAGCATGTCGAGGTCCTCGAACGTGTCCTCGACGATCATCTCGGCTTTCTTGATCGACTTGCCGGCGATGTCCTGCAGGGCGAGGCCGCCGAGCGGCAGCGTCAGCCCGGAGCGCACGCGCGAGCTTTGCACGTCGACCAGTTCCAGCGAGCCGCCGCCGAGGTCGCCGACGATGCCGTCCGGCTTGTGCATGCCGGAGACCACCCCGAGCGCGGTCAGATTAGCCTCGCGTGTGCCGGAGAGGATCTTGATCGGAGTGCGGCAGATGCGCTCGGCCTGCCGGATGAAGGCGTTGCCATTGCGCGCATCGCGGCAAGCGGCGGTAGCGATCGCCCAGATGCGGCGCACGTGCAAAATGTCGCACAGGGCGCGGAAGCGTCGCAGCGCATCGAGCGCGGTGTCGATGGCGTCCTGCGCCAGCAGGCCGGTGGTCTGCACCTCGCGGCCGAGACCGGCCAGCACCTTTTCGTTGAAGATCGGCGTCGGCGCCCGCGTCAGCCCCTCGTAGATCACGAGGCGCACCGAGTTCGAGCCGATATCGATGACGGCAATCGGCGGCCCGTGGTCTAGCCGGCCTTTTGGGTATTGCACGATCGGAGACGAGCGCTTACGCGCCCTTGAAGAGGCGGCGTATAAGGCTGCGGGGCGCCGATTGCTTGAGCGATTTGCCACGGCCCGACAAGCTCGGATTGGTCATGAAATACTTGTGGGCGTTGAAGGGTTCCTCGCCCGGTTCGGCCTTTATGCGGGTGGAACTACCATCCGGCAACAGCGTCCAACTTTGCTCGTTATCCATAAGATTCGCGACCATTATTTGGTCCAAAATCTGTTCATGCACAGTTGGGTTGGGGATCGGGCACAAGGCCTCGACCCGGCGGTCGAGATTGCGCGGCATCATATCGGCGGAGGCGATATAGACTGCTGCCTCGGGATGCGGCAGCGGATGGCCGGCACCGAAGCAGTAGATTCGGCTGTGCTCGAGGAAGCGGCCGACGATGGATTTCACCCGGATATTCTCGGAAAGCCCCGGCAAGCCGGGCCGCAGGCAGCAGATGCCGCGCACCACCAGGTCGACGTGGACGCCGGCGCTCGAGGCCTCGTAAAGCGCGTCGATGATGCCGGGATCGACCAGCGCGTTCATCTTCATCCAGATCGCCGCCGGTTTGCCGGCCTTGGCATTGGCGATCTCCTGGGCGATGTGATCGAGGATGCGCTTGCGCAAGGAGATAGGCGAGATCGCCATGCGTTCAAGCTCGGCCGGCTCGGCGTAGCCGGTGATGTAGTTGAAGATGCGTGCGATGTCGCGGCCGATCACCGCGTCGGCGGTGAAGAACGACAGGTCGGTGTAAATGCGGGCGGTAACCGGGTGATAATTGCCGGTGCCGACATGGACGTAAGTGGCGAGCGCGCCGCCTTCGCGGCGCACGACTAATGACAGCTTGGCGTGAGTCTTGAGCTCGATGAAGCCATAGACGACCTGCGCGCCCGCGCGCTCGAGATCGCGCGCCCAGCGAATATTGGCTTCCTCGTCGAAGCGCGCCTTCAGCTCGACCAGCGCGGTGACCGACTTGCCGGCTTCCGCCGCCTCGACCAGCGTCTTGACGATCGGCGACTCGGCGCTGGTGCGGTATAGCGTCTGCTTGATCGCGACCACGTTGGGATCGCGCGCAGCCTGCTGCAGGAACTGCACCACCACGTCGAAGGATTCGTACGGGTGGTGGACGATGAGGTCCTTTTGCCCGATGGCGGCAAAGCAGTCTCCGCCATGGTCGCGGATGCGCTCCGGATAGCGGGGATTATAGGGCACGAATTCGAGATCGGGCCGATCGAGCCGCGTGAGCTGGTTGAGATCGTTAAGCGCTAGCACGCCGTCGACCAGGAACACTTCGTCATCGGCAACCGCCAGCGCGCGCTGTACGAAGCTGCGCAGCTCCACCGGCATTGTGGCATTGAGCTCCAGCCGGATCACCGATCCGCGCCGGCGCTGCTTGAGCGCGCTCTCGTAGAGCCGCACCAGGTCTTCCGCCTCTTCCTCGATTTCCACTTCGGAATCGCGGATGGCGCGAAAGGCGCCCTGGCCCTTGACCGTGTAGCCGGGAAACAGCCGGCCGATGAACAGCACGGTCGCCTCTTCCAGCGTGATCAAGCGAATGCCCTGGTCGCCGCCGCCCGGCAGCCTGATGAAGCGCTCGATCTTCTGCGGCATGCGGATGAGCGCGTTCATCGCCTTGCCGTCGCGCGCGCGCGCTAGCTGCAGCGCGATCGAGAAGCCGAGATTGGGAATGAACGGGAACGGATGGGCGGGATCAATCGCAAGCGGCGTCAGCAGCGGAAACACGTGGCTGAGGAAATACTCCTCCAGCCAAACGCGCTCGGCCTTCTTGAGCTGCGGCCCCTCGATCAGCGTGACGCCGACGGCGGCGAGTTCGGGCCGCAATTCGATCCAGCGCTGCTGCTGGTCGCGGGCGAGCAGCGAAACCGCTTCGCCGATGCGCACGAGCTGCTCGGCCGGACTGAGGCCATCCGGGCTCTGCATCGTGATGCCTTCGCGCAGCTGGCCTTTCAAGCCGGCGACGCGCACCATGAAGAATTCGTCAAGGTTATTGGCCGAGATCGACAGAAAGCGTACCCGCTCCAGCAGCGGATGGTGCTCGTTGGCGGCCTCCTCCAGCACCCGGCGATTGAAATGCAGCCAGGACAGTTCACGGTTGATGAAGCGTTGCGGGCTGGCGCTTAAAGTCGGCTCGGGTGTAGCGGGCGCGGCCGGCGGAGCGGCCTCGCGCTCTTTCACCAGGGCGATTTTCTCAACCGCGGCAACTGCTTGTTTTCGATCTGCCATCTGAAAAAGGTCCGAAAGAACAAGCCCCTAGCCGACGAAAGTGGCGGCTGAATGACAGTTCAGCCCCGTAAACGAGGCCCCGTCAAGCGAAAGCAAATCTTAGGGCTGCACCAGCATCTAGCAGAACCGCCTTAATATTTTGCTGGCGCGCCGGTTGCCGCGTTAGCGAAACAGTTCGGCGGCGAGCGCCCGCGTCACCGGCCGGTGCTGGCGCATGGCCTCCTCGTCGAGCCGCGTGACCGCCGCGCGCACGGCGGCGAACGAGCGCTCGATGCGGTTGGCGAGATAGTTCACCAGCGCCTCGTCAATGCTCAACTGACGGTCGGCGGCGAGCTTGACGATGAGCGAGCGCAGCAGCGTGTCGTCGGGCGGCGCCAGCGCGACCGCGGGCACGGCGCGCAGGCGCGAGGCGAGGTCGCGGATGGCCACCGGAAA
This sequence comes from uncultured Undibacter sp., assembly GCA_964384635.1. Taxonomy (GTDB): domain Bacteria; phylum Pseudomonadota; class Alphaproteobacteria; order Rhizobiales; family Xanthobacteraceae; genus Pseudolabrys. The sequence goes on along the minus strand of CAYLMY010000032.1, from coordinate 10,779 downwards.
AGTTGAAAGCGGCGAGCGCGAGGTAATAAGGACAAATGCGGCCTGCTCGCGCGCGAAATTGATGAGATGGAACAGTGCCCGCTCGTCGAGGCCGGCGAACGCCAGATCCTCGAGCACCAGCGCGCCGGTGGCGAAGACCGCCGGCAGATCGATATCTGGGAGCAATTTTGCCGCCAGCACGCGCGCGCCCGAGTCTTGCGCCCAGATCGAGGCAAGATGAGTCTTGCCGGCGCCCTCCGGGCCAATCAGTGCCATGACCCGGTCCGGCCAATCCGGCCAGCGCTCGATCAGCGCCAAGGCGGCCGCGTTCGAGGGACCGGCCAGAAAATCCTCGCGCGCGAAACTTTCGGCGTGATCAAGCGCAAGCACGAGCTGGCGCGGCGCGATAAAGCTCCCTATGCCACTCAAGGCGTTCCCTCGCCGGTATAGAGCGAGCTTTGCCGATAGCGGCGCAGCGCGAAGCGCGCGAGCACGCCGATGGTGGCGGCCATCGGCACTGCCACCAGCAAGCCGACGAAGCCAAACAGATAGCCGAAGGCGAGCAGCGCGAAGATCACCCAGACCGGATGCAGGCCGACGCTTTCGCCCACCAGCTTGGGCGACAGCAGATTGCCTTCGAGGAACTGGCCGACCAAGAAGATGGCGAGTACTGTGACGATCGGCCCCCAATGCGGCCAGAACTGCGCGACCGCCACGCCGACTGCGAGCACTAACCCGGTCATCGAGCCGACATAGGGAATGAACGTGATCAGGCCGGAAATCAGGCCGATCAGCAGGCCGAAATTAAGCCCGCTAATGGTTAGCGCCACCGCGTAGAACGAGCCGAGGATCAAGCAGACCGCGGTCTGCCCGCGCACGAAGCCGGCGATGGCCGCGTCGACCTCGCGCGCGAGCGCGTGCACCGTTTCGCGCTGATTGAGCGGTATCACCTCGTCCACGGTGCGGATCATGCGGTGCCAGTCGTAGATCAAGTAGAAGGCAACGACCGGCGTGATCACCACTAGCGAAAACAACGACACTAGCGCGCGCCCGCCCGACCACAGCGATTGCAGGAAGGTGGTGAGCCAGCCCACGCCTTGCGTCACCAGATCGCTGATCGACTTATCCGGATTGAAGCCCGCGCCCAGCAGCTTCTGCACCCAGGGCCGGCTCTGATCGCTGAGCAGGCCTTGCAGCTTGCTCACGTAGCCGGGCACGCTGTCGATGAAGGAAGTGAGTTGACCGCCGAGAATCGGCACCACCAGCAGGATCACGTAAATGAGGGCCAGCACCACCAGCGTGATGATGGTCAGCGCCGCCGCCAGCCGGTTGACGCCGAGCCGCTCGAGCCGGTCGGTGACCGGGGTCAGCAGATAGGCGATTGCCGCGCCGGCCACGAAGGGCAGCAGGACCCCGCTCAGCAGCCACAGCGCCAACACGAAAACGGCTAGCGCCGCCAGCCAGAAATAGATCTGGCGCCGGAACGCGGCGCCGCCGCCGGCCGAGTCGGGTGCGTGCCGCCGCCGCGTCTGCGCGCGCGGGTTCACGATTTAGCCGCCGCGGAATTCATGTGACGGATCCATTCGGCGACATAGGCGGCCACCGAAAATAGCGTCAAGGCCGCCACCAGCCCCATGAGGAGGAGCGTGAGCATGCGCGCCTCGATGCCGAAGCCGAGCGAGCCGAGCACCACGCAGGCGAAGGCAATCTGCGCCACGGTGTTAAGCTTGGATACCAGCAACGGCTTGACCATGATCGGGCTGCCGACCAGCCAGGACAGCACGACCGCGCCTACGATCATGATGTCGCGCGACACCACCAGAATGACCAGCCAGCCCGGAATCACGGCGATGATGCCGAGGGTGACGTAAATCGAAACGATCAGCGCCTTGTCGGCGAGCGGGTCGAGATAGGCGCCGAGCACGGTGGTCATGTGGAAGCGCTTGGCGAGAAAACCGTCGACGGCGTCGCTGACGCCGGCGGCCAGAAACAGCACGAAAGCGGCCCACATCGCGCCGGACCAGATCGCCCAGACCACGATCGGCACCAGCAGAATACGGCCCAGCGTAATGAGGTTCGGAATGCTCAAGGGTGTCCCGGCTCGCAGACGCGGTCCGGCTGCTGCCGGCAACGCGCCAATTCCATCGGCTGAGTATATCGGCGGGCGGACCATTGCGCGACTTGCGATTTAGACGTACGACCCCGGCGCTAGAGTATTGCTTGCGCATGATCTTTTCCGAAAACCAGTTCCCATCCCCGAGCGGGTCGAGGACATGCTTTTCGGGATCATGCGCGATCGAGGGCCATCATGGCAGAAAAGGAGCGCGGCCTCACATACGCGCAAGCCGGTGTGGATATCGACGCCGGCAACCGGATGGTGGAGCTGATCAAGCCGCTGGTGCGCGCCACCGCGCGTTCCGGCGCCGATGCCGAAATCGGCGGCTTTGGCGGCCTGTTCGACCTCAAGCGGGCGGGTTTTAGCGACCCGGTCCTGGTCGCCGCCACCGACGGCGTCGGCACCAAGGTCAAGATCGCCATCGAGACCGGCCGCCACGAGACCATCGGCATCGACCTGGTGGCCATGAGCGTGAACGACCTGGTGGTGCAAGGCGCCGAGCCCTTATTCTTCCTCGACTACTATGCCTGCGGCAAGCTCGCGCCGGAGATCGGCGCTGCGGTCGTCGCCGGCATCAGCATCGGGTGCCGCGAGGCCGGCTGCGCGCTGATCGGCGGCGAGACCGCGGAAATGCCCGGGCTCTACCGCGGCGACGATTACGATCTCGCCGGTTTTGCGGTCGGCGCCGCCGAGCGCGGTGCGCTGCTGCCGCGCCCCGACATTGCCGAGGGCGACATCATCATCGGGCTCGCCTCCTCCGGCGTGCATTCCAACGGCTATTCGCTGGTGCGCAAGGTGGTGGAGAAGACCGGGGTCGCTTGGGGCGAACCCGCGCCCTTTGCGCCGGAGCTAACGCTGGGCGAAGCCATCCTCAGCCCCACGCGCATCTACGTGAAAGCGTGCCTGGCCGCCATCCGCGGCACCAAGGCGGTGAAAGGCCTCGCCCATATCACCGGCGGTGGCTTTCTCGACAATGTCCCGCGCGTGCTGCCGAAGGACCTGGGCGCGCGCATCGATCTCGGCACGGTGCCGGTTAAGCCGGTGTTCAAGTGGTTGGCGAGCGAAGGCGGCATCGCGCAAGACGAGATGCTGCGCACTTTCAATTGCGGCATCGGCATGATCGTCATTGCCGCGCCCAAAGATGCCGCCGCCGTCACGCAAGCCTTCGGCCGAGCGGGCGAACAAGTCGTGACGATCGGCAGAGTCGTGCGCGCAAGTGCTGACGCGCGCGTCGTCTATGACGGGCAACTGGACCTGAACTGGTGATGAGCCGCAAACGCGTTGCCGTTCTGATCTCCGGCCGCGGTTCCAACATGGCGGCGCTGATCGAAGCCGCCAAGGCGAAAGACTATCCTGCCCAGATCACACTGGTGGTTTCCAACAAGCCCGACGCCGGCGGGCTTGTTACCGCGCGCACGGCCGGCATCGCCACCGAAGTCGTCGATCACGCCCGTTACGGCAAGGACCGCGCTGGCTTCGAGCGCGCGCTGCAAGCGGCATTGGAGAAACACCGCATTGAGATCGTATGCCTCGCCGGCTTCATGCGGCTGCTAACGCCGTGGTTCGTCGGGCAATGGCAGAACCGCCTGCTCAATATCCACCCGGCTTTGCTGCCGGCCTTCAAGGGCCTCGACACCCACAAGCGCGCGCTGGAAGCCGGCGTAAAGATGCACGGCGCGACGGTTCACTTCGTGGTGCCGGAAATGGATTCAGGGCCCATCATCGCGCAGGGCGCTGTCGCCGTGCAGCCGGATGACACAGAAGAAAAGCTTGCCGCGCGCGTGCTCGGCGTCGAGCACCGCATCTATCCGTTGGCACTCAAACTATTGGCCGAAGGCCAGATTCGCGTGGAAAACGGGCATTGCCTGATCGACGGCGTGCCCGTTCCCGATGCGGCGGAACTCACGCCGTCCGACCTCCCCTGAGCGAGCCCTGCCGCGCCAGTTCGCCGGCTAAGTGCCGGCACCGGCCCGGATTAAATTTGCCTCTGCGGTGTTATAGACTTTCGTAGTATAGTGGCGGCACCACCGCTCAAAGGGGCGGGATTAACAGTCAGGGGGGACACGTCATGAACGGCAAAGGTGGCACGAAACTGATTTTTCCGGGCCTCGCGGGATTCTACGACACATGGCGGGATGTTGCTTACACGCTGCTGCGCGTGTGCGTCGGCTATGTCATATTCATGCACGGCTGGAGCAAATTGACTGGCGCCGGTGTAGCCGGCGTCTCTGGCTATATGGCTAAGCAGGGTTTGGAGCCAAGCGTTCTGTTCGCCATTGCCGCCATTTTCCTGGAAACCGTCGGCGCGATCTGCATCATCCTTGGCCTGTTCACCCGCTTCTTCGCGGCGGCACTGGCCGTCGAGATCGGCATCGCCTTCCTGGTGGTGCACCTTGCCAAGGGCTTCTCCGTCGGCAAGGGCGGCTTCGAATACGTGCTGCTGATGGGTGTCGTGCTGTTCGCGGTGGCGATACGCGGCGGCGGGCCCTATTCCGTCGACGCCAAGATCGGCAAAGAACTCTGAAGCGTCAGGGTTTAAGCGGAAAGCGTGCGTCGCCTCAGGCGGCGTGCGCTTTGCGCACCCACACCTTGTTGTCGTGGAAGGCGGCGCCGCCGTAGGGCGCGATCGGATCGGCGCCGGTGAGCGTGTTGATGCCGCAGCCGCCGGCATGGGCCGAATTCGGCCAGACCGATTCGGCGATCAGCACGCCGCGGCGCACGCCCTCGAACAGCTTGGCGTGCAGCCGCACCTCGCCGCGCCTGTTGCCGAGCACGACAGTGTCGCCGTCGGCGATGCCGAGCGGCTTGGCGTCATCGGGATGGATCATCACCGTCGGCCGCTGCTCCTGTGCCAGCGAGGTCGGCGTCTCGTTGAAAGTGGAATTGAGGAAGCCGCGCGCCGGCGAGGTAGCGAGCCGGAATGGATGCGCGTCGTCGGCCTCTTCGATCGAGGCCCAATGATCGGGCAGCGCCGGCATGTCGGCAATCGGGCCCGAGCGATAAGGACTGCGGAAGGGCACGTTGGCCCAATCCGGCTTGAAGCGGAATTTGCCGTCGGGCCAGGCAAAGCCGGTGAGATAATGCGCCTCCTCAAACGGCGGCTGGCAATCGAGCCAGCGGTTCGCTTCCAGTTCGGCGAGCGTGCCGCGCTTGGACACGCGCAGCAGTTGATCGATCAATTCGCGTGGGCTCATTGCAAAGCCCGGATGCGAAGCGCCGACACGTTTGGCGAGCTCGCAAATCACCTCGTGATTGTTGCGGCATTCGCCCGGCGGCTCGACCAGCTTGGGACCGAGGATGATGTATTGGTGGCCGCCGCCGCGATAGATGTCGTCGTGCTCGAGGAAAGTCGTCGCCGGCAGCACCACGTCGGCGACTGCTGCCGTCTCGGTCATGAACTGCTCGTGCACGCAGGTGAACAGGTCGGTGCGCGCGAAGCCCTGCTTCACCTTGGTTTGATCGGGTGCGACCGAAACCGGATTGGTGTTCTGGATAATGAGCGCGGTGACCGGGCCGCCGCCTTGCAGCGCTTGCGCGTCACCGGTGAGGATGGCGCCGACGCGCGACTGATCGAGCACGCGCACCGAGCGATCGAAGGCGCTGATCCCCTCGATAAGTGCCCTGTCGAGCTTGTAAATGTCGGAATTGTTGTGGAATGCGCCGCCGCCTTCGAGCTGCCAGGCGCCGGTCACCGCCGGAATGCAGCTTGCCGCATGCATATTGGCCGCGCCATTGCGCGAACGCGCAAAGCCGTAGCCGAGCCGGAAGAAGGCGCGCTTGCGCTCGCCGATCAGCTTCGCGAAGGCCTCGATGGTTTCCACGGGCGTGCCGGTGATCGCGGACGCCCAGCGCGGATCGCGAGTCGCCAAGTGCGCCTCCAGCTCGCGCGGCGCGTCGGTGTATTTGTTCAAGTAGTCCCAATCGGCTTTGCCATCGCGGAACAGGCAATGCATGACCGCGCAGGCGAGTGCCGCATCGGTGCCGGGCCTGACCAGGACGGCCAAATCGGCCTGTTCCATGGTGCCATTCATGTAGATATCGACGGCGGCGATCTTGGCGCCGCGTTCCTTGCGGGCACGCACCGCATGCGTCATCACGTTGACCTGTGTGTTGACCGCGTTGGTGCCCCAGATCACGACGAGATCAGATTTCGCCATTTCGCGCGGATCGGCGCCGGCGACGCGCCCCGTTCCGGCGGCAAAGCCGGTGAAGGCTGGATTGACGCAGATGGTGGAATGGAAGCCGGAGTATTTCTTGGCGTGGCGCAGCCGGTTGATGCCATCACGCATCACCAGGCCCATGGTGCCGGCGTAATAGTAAGGCCAGACGCTTTCCGCGCCGTAACGCTGCTCGGCTTGCAGAAATTTTTCGGCAACCAGATCGAGCGCGTCGTCCCAGGAAATGCGCCGGAATTCGCCCGCACCCTTGTCGCCAACACGCTGCAACGGGTGCAGTAGCCGCTCGGCGTGATGTTCGCGCTCGGCATAGCGCGCAACCTTGGCGCAGATCACGCCGGCGGTGTAGTCGTTATCCTTGGCGCCGCGCACGCGCCCGATGGTATGGGCGTCGAGCACCTCGACCTCGAGCGCGCAGGTCGAAGGACAATCGTGCGGACAGGCAGATGGGCGGACCGCGATGGTCATCGTTTGCGCACTATACCTCTTCGCGGCCGAGCGGACGACGGCTGCGCAGCGTCACATAGCCGGCCGCGAGCACGACCGCGACGGCGCCGCGCGCTAGCCAGCGCAGCAGGATCGCGGTATCGGCGATGAAATGCTCGATCCCGATATCGGCGGCGAGCCAGATCAAGAGTCCTACGCCCGCCAGAGCGTCCTCGACCGTAAGACGCCGGTAGCGGCCGATCATGATCAGGCCGAGGCCGACGACGATGAGCGCACCGACACGGCCCGCCCACGGATGCAGATGGGCGGCCGTCTCGCCGAGAAAGCCGAGCAAGGCCGGATCGGTGCTCAGGATATCGCCGGCGATCCAGCCGAGCAGCGCCCCGCCCGCCCAGATCAAAATCAGGAAGCGCTCGAGCAGCGCCATCAGGACCGCGCTGCCGGCGACGATCAGCGGCACGCTGGTGGCGAGACCGAACACGATCAGCGCCACCTTCATTTCCTCGGCATGCATCAGGTCGACGCTTGCCGCCGCTGTCTCCGCCGCCGCCGCGATGGCGAGGACGTTATCGAGGCTCATCACGATGTCGGCGACGGCGACGATGCGCACCGCGCGCCAGAGATTCTGCGCCGATTCCACCCGGCCGTCGACGCTCGATTCATCTTCGACCACGAGCTTGATCGCGACCCAGAACAGCAGCAGGCCGCCGATCAGGCGCAGGTAGGGATAGGTCATGGCCTCCGCGACCACCACCGTGAAACACACGCGCAGCAGCACTGCAACGCCCGCGCCCAGGATCATGCCCCACAGCCGCTGGCGCGGCGGCAGCGTCATGCAAGCGAGCGCGATGACCACCGCATTGTCGCCGGAAAGAATGACGTTGACGCCGATGATCTGGAACACCCCGATCCAGAACGGCGCGTGGGAAACGTCCTGCCACAGGAAATCCAACGCTTCCCCTTTCGTTCCTCAGCGTGGACCGCTCACCCTACGATTTCGTTTTCCGAGAAGAACTGCGCGATCTCGCGCGCGGCGGTGTCGGGAGCGTCGGAGCCATGCACGGAATTTTCGCCGATCGACCTGGCATGAACTTTGCGGATCGTACCGGCCGCGGCCTTGGCCGGATCGGTGGCGCCCATGACGTCGCGGTATTTGGCGATGGCGCTCTCACCTTCCAGCACCTGCACCACCACCGGGCCCGAGATCATGAAGTCCACGAGCTCGCCGAAGAATGGCCGCTCCTTGTGCACGGCGTAGAATCTCTCCGCCTGCTCGCGGGTGATGCGCACGCGTTTCTGCGCGACGATGCGCAGGCCCGCCTGCTCGATCATGGCATTAATGGCGCCGGTTAAGTTGCGCGCGGTAGCATCCGGTTTAAGGATCGAAAAAGTACGCTCGACCGCCATTTTACTGTCCTTCAGTGGGCCCGTTCGAAGAGATGCGCTGAATTGATTGGATTGGAGAGATCGCGGCGGCTTATACCGGGGGTCGTCTCACCCGGCAAGATCAGCCGTTCCCATTCGGTTCCGGCCGGTGCCGCCGCAGGAGGATCGCATGATTTCACGCTATCGGACGTTCGCCGGCTACAATGCCTGGTGCAACGAGCGACTCTATGACGCCGCCGCCACGCTGTTGGACACCGACTATCGCGCCGACCGCGGCGCTTTCTTCAAGTCGTTGCACGGCACCCTCAACCATTTGCTGGTTGGCGACCGCATCTGGATGATCCGCTTCACAGGAGAAGGCGAACTGCCCAAGAGCCTCGACACCATCCTCCATGAGGATTTCGACGATTTGCGCGCCGCGCGCCGCGCCGAGGACGCCGCGATCAGCCGGTATGTCGCGGGATTGAACGAGGCCGATCTTTCCCGCACCATTCGTTTTCGCACTTTGTCGAACCCGGCCACTTTCGAACAGCCGCTCGCGCCCGCGCTCGATCATTTTTTCAACCACCAGACCCACCATCGCGGCCAGGCGCACGCATTGCTGAGCAGCTTCATCGGCAACGACCGCACGCCAAGCTTCGACCTGATCATCTATCAGCGCGAAACCGGTCAAGGGGGCTTGCGCAAACTGGCCTGACCGCGCGCGAGCTTGCTTCGCGCGGCGCGCTCGGCCAAAAGGCGCGCATGCTTGTCATCGACGACCTCACCGTCCGCATTGCCGGCCGCGCTCTTCTGGAAGGCGCGTCCGCGCGCATCCCGCCCGGCAGCCGCGTCGGCCTGGTCGGGCGCAACGGCGCCGGCAAGACCACGCTGTTCGGCGTGATCTCCGGCGACATCACGGGCGAGCACGGCGAGGTGCAGATGCCGCCACGCTGGCGCATTGGACGGCTGGCCCAGGAAGCACCCGGCGGCCCTGAGAGCCTGATCGAAGTCGTGCTTGCGGCCGACACCGAGCGCAACCGGCTGGTGGCGGAAGCCGAGACCGCGCAAGATCCCCATCGCATCGCCGAGATCCAGACCCGACTCGCCGATATCCGCGCGCATGCCGCGCCGGCGCGGGCCGCCTCGATCCTCTCCGGCCTGGGGTTTTCCACCGCCGAGCAGAGCCGGCCTTGCGCGGAATTCTCCGGCGGTTGGCGCATGCGCGTCGCGCTCGCGGCAACCTTGTTCGCACAACCCGACCTGTTGCTACTCGACGAGCCGACCAACTATCTCGACCTCGAAGGCACACTCTGGCTGCAAGAACACCTTTCGCGCTATCCGCATACTTTGATCATCATCAGCCACGACCGCGACCTGCTCGATACCGCAGTGGGCCATATCCTGTCGTTGGAAGCCCGCAAGCTCGGCCTTTACCGTGGCGGTTATTCGGCCTTCGAGCGCCAGCGCAGCGAGCGGCTGTTGCTCGACCAGAAAATGATCAAGAAGCAGGACGCGCAGCGCAAGCACCTGCAGGCCTTCGTCGACCGCTTCCGCGCCAAGGCAACCAAGGCACGCCAGGCGCAATCGCGCCTCAAAATGCTGGCTAAGCTCGAGCCGATCGTCTCGCTGGTCACCGAAGACGTGCGGCCGATCCACCTCCCGGCGCCCGCCAAGCTGCTGTCGCCGCCGATCATCGCCACCGACGACGTCGATGTCGGCTACGAGCCGGGCCATCCGATCCTGTCCGCCTTGACCCTGCGCATCGACAATGACGACCGCATCGCCCTGCTCGGCGCCAACGGCAATGGCAAATCCACGCTGGTGAAGCTGTTGGCCGGCCGTCTCGCACCCGAGCATGGCATGGTCACACGTGCCGCAACGCTCAAGGTCGGCTATTTCGCGCAGCACCAGCTTGACGAGCTCGAAGGCGAAGCCAGCCCCTACGACCACGTTCGTCGGCTGATGCCGGACGCGCCCGAAGCCAAAGTGCGCGCGCGCGTGGGCGCGATCGGATTTTCGGCCGCTGCCGGCAACACCGCGGTGAAGAAGCTCTCCGGCGGCGAGAAGGCCCGGCTCTTGCTTGGCCTTGCCACGTTCGAAGCGCCGCATCTCGTCATACTCGACGAGCCGACCAATCATCTCGACATCGACAGCCGCGCCGCGCTGATCGAAGCGATCAACGACTATCCCGGCGCGGTGATCCTGGTCTCGCACGACCGCTATCTGCTGGAAGCCTGCGCTGACCGGCTCTGGCTGGTCGCGGGCGGCCACGTGAAGCCGTTCAACGGCGATCTTGACGATTACCGACGCGAGGTGCTCATCGAGCGCAGCGAAGGCCAAGCCGGCGCGCCGAAGTCGCGCCCGCAGCCGGACCGCAGCGACATCCGGCGCGCGGCCGCCGAGAAGCGCGCGCAGACGGCGCCGCTGCGCCAGCGCGTGGCAAAAGCCGAAACCGAAATTGCGCAACTGACGCGCCAGCTCCGTAAGCTCGACGCCACGCTGGCCGATGGCGATTTGTTTACGCGCGACCCGGCGCGCGCGGCCGAGCTGTCGAAAACGCGCGCCAATGTCGTTGCCTCGATTGCGGCGGCGGAAGAGGAATGGCTGGCGGCGAGCAGCGCGCTCGACACCGCCTGAGGCGTCACTGCACGTAGACGCGCTCGGTGGCGGCGGTATGGGCGGGCCGGCGTGGTC
>CAYLMY010000031.1:14727-22432 GCA_964384635.1 uncultured Undibacter sp. | reverse complement strand
TAAAGGAGCCGCGATGGCCGCGCTTGCACACTCCCGCCGTCCGCTGCCGCAAAGCGCGGAGGAAACGTTCGCGGCCGACGTGGTCGGCGGCTTGCAGGCGATGCCTAAGCGGGTGCCGGCGAAATATTTCTACGACGCCACCGGCTCCGCCCTGTTTGAGCGCATCACTGACTTGCCGGAATATTACCCGACCCGCTGCGAGATGAAGATTCTGCACGACCACGCCGCCGACATCGCCAAGCTGATTCCGCAAGGCGCCGCGCTTATCGAGTTCGGCAGCGGCTCGAGCAAGAAGGCGCGCATCCTGCTGCGCGCGGCGCCGCGGCTCGCCGCCTACGTGCCGGTCGATATTTGCGGTGAAATGATCGAGCAGGAAGCGGCTGAGCTGCGTCCGGACTTTCCGGGCTTGAAGGTGCTGCCGGTGACCGCCGACATTACGCAAGACTTCGCACTGCCGGCCGACGCCAAAGCGGCGCCGCTACGGGTCGGGTTTTTCCCAGGGTCCACCATCGGCAATTTCGAGCCGCACGAGGCGGCCGGCTTCCTGCGCCACGCCGGAAGGATCCTCGGCCCAGGCGCACGGCTGATCATCGGCGCCGACCTAATCAAGCCGGCTGAAATCCTCAACGCCGCCTATAACGATGCCGCCGGCGTCACCGCCAGGTTCAATCTCAATCTGCTCACCCGCATCAATCGCGAGCTCGGCGGCAACTTCAAGCTCGACGGCTTCGAGCACCATGCCTTCTATAATCGCGAGCGTCATCGCGTCGAAATGCACCTCGCCAGCCTCAAGCGGCAAAATGCGAAGGTCGCCGGCGAAACCATCGAATTTCGCGTCGGCGAGACCATCCACACCGAGAACAGTTACAAGTACTCGATCGAGAAGCTGACCGCGCTCGCGCGCGGCGCCGGCTGGCGCCCGCTCAAGGTGTGGACCGACGCGCGCGACTATTTCTCGATCCAGGCCTTCGAGCTCGCCGATGAGCCGCCGCCGGTGCGCGCGGCCGGGTGAGCTTCCCGTAGCGGCTCACCTGCGCTAAGCCTTGCCGCCCGGCCGCACCGGCCGGGCACGGTTTTATGGCGGGGTTCTGCGCAATGAAGATCGTCGGTTTTGAAGCGGACGGCAGCTTGCGGCTGGGCGTGGTCGAGGGTGACGCGGTCATCGACTTGCAGGCGGTGGACGGCGGCACGCCGAGCGACCTGGGCGAAGTCTTGCGTCGGAGCAATGGCGGCCTCGCCCCGCTCGGCGAGCTCGCCAAAAAGGCGCCGGCCTCGGCGCGCCGCCCGCTTGCCGGCCTTACATACGGCCTGCCGGTGGCGCGGCCCGGCAAGATCATCTGCCTTGGGCTGAACTATCTCGATCACGTCAAGGAAGGCCCGCAGCGCGACAATATTCCGAAATATCCGTCGATCTTCTTTCGCGTGCTGACCTCGTTCGTGCCGCATCTGGCGCCGCTGCTGCGGCCGCGCGAATCGATCCAGCTCGATTACGAGGCCGAGCTGGTGGCGATTATCGGCAAGCGCGCCAAGCATCTGACGCTTGATAATGCGCTCGATTGCATCGCCGGTTACTCGTGCGCCAACGAAGGCTCGGTGCGCGAATTCCAGCGCCACACTACGCAGTGGGGTATGGGCAAGAATTTCGATTCGACCGGCAGCTTCGGGCCGTGGATGGTGACGGCGGACGAGGTACCGCGCGGGGCCAGGGGCTTGAAGATCATGAGCCGGCTCAACGGCAACACCATGCAGTCGGACAATACCGACAACATGATGTTTCCGCTGGCCGAGACGCTCGTTTATCTGACCAAGGGCATGACGCTCGAGCCCGGCGACATCCTCCTCACCGGCACGCCGTCCGGCGTCGGGCACGCGCGCAAGCCCGAACCGGTGTGGATGAAACCGGGCGACACGATCGAGGTCGAGGTCGAAGGAGTGGGTCTGCTGCGCAATGGAATCGAGGAAGAGAAATAGCAAGCCGAAGTTGTCTTGTGGACTATCAATGAGGGTGCAATGGCCGACCAATTGAACGTGCTGGTGATCTGTGGCTCGCTGCGCAAGGGCTCCTACAACGCCGCCTTGACACGGGCGCTGCCGGCGCTGGCGCCGCCGGAGATGAAACTGATCACGGCGCCCGGGTTTGAGACGCTGCCGCTTTACAACGCCGACATCCAGGAGGCCTCGGGCTTTCCGGACGCAGTCGAGGAGCTCGCCGCCGCCATTCACACCGCCGACGGCGTGCTGTTCGTCACACCGGAATATAACTGGTCGATGCCGGGCGGCCTGAAGAACGCCATCGACTGGGTGTCGCGCATGAAGGACCAGCCGTTCCAGGAAAAGCCGGTGGCGATCCAGTCCTGCTCGACCGGCATACTGGGCGGCGCGCGCATGCAATATCACTGGCGCATGTCGATGACTTTCGTGAAGGCCTTCATCTTCGGCACGCCGGAGGTGTTCGTCAGCCGGGCGCAGGACAAGTTCGACAAGGATACGCTCGAACTGAAGGACCAAGTCACCAAGGATATGGTCAAGATGCACCTTGCGGCGTTCGCGAAGTTTATTGTGCGGGTGCGGAAGTAACAAACCCGCTCGTTTCCGCGACCCGCCTACGCTCGCTTTGCGAGCTTCGGCGCGTTTGCAGTCCGCCGAAGCGCGGAGCGCGAAGGCGGAAAGCGGGGACCCAGGGCATAAACCGCAAGCTTCGCAATCGTGGCTCTGGATTCCCGCTTGCGCGGGAATGAGCGGAGCTAGTCCTACCCCGCCGCCTGCGCCCGCTTCGGGAACAGCTGCGGCCGCAGCTTCGGATGGCAGGGCATGGTCTTGGGCGCGTAAGGCGCCTCGGCGCCGAGCTCCTCGGCGGCGTGCCAGGCCCAGCGCGGATCCCACATGGCGGCGCGGGCGATGCAAATGAGGTCGGCCTTGCCGGAGACGAGGATGTCCTCGGCCTGCTGGAAGCCGGCGATCAGCCCGACCGTCATGGTGGTGATGCCGCTTTCCTTCTTCACCTTCTCGGCGAACGGCACCTGGTAGCCGGGCGCCAGCGGAATCTTCTGTTTCGGCGAGAGCCCGCCGCTCGACACGTCCATATAGTCCATGCCGCGCTTTTTCAGCTCCTTCGCCAGCATCACCGTTTCCTCCGGCGTCCAGCCGCCGTCCACCCAGTCCGTGGCCGAGACGCGCATGCCGATCGGCTTCTGCTCCGGCCAGACAGCGCGCACTGCCTCGTACATCTCGATGGCGAAGCGCATGCGGTTTTCGGTCGAACCGCCGTATTCGTCGGTGCGCTGGTTGGAGAGCGGCGAAAGGAACTGATGGGCCAGGTATCCGTGCGCGGCATGCAGCTCGATCAGGTCGTAGCCGATGCGCTCGACCCGCTTCGCCGCTGCCGCGAATTCGCCCAGACAGCGCTTGATGTCGTCCTTGGTCATGGCATGCGGCACTGCCCAGCCGGTGTCGTAGGGGATGGCGGAGGGTGCTTCCGGCGTCCATGCGTCCGGTCCTTCCAGGATCGGCTTGCCGCCGGCGCCTGGCGGCGTGGTCGGACCCTTGCGCCCGGCATGCGCCAACTGCACGCCGAGCTTGGCCACGCCATACTGGCGGCAGAAATCGTGCACGCGCTTGAGGGCCGCTTCGTTCTCGTCCGACCACATGCCGGCGCATTTCGGCGAGATGCGCCCTTGCGGATTGACGTTGGTCATCTCGCACATCACCAGCCCGGCGCAGCCGAGCGAGAAGCTGCCGAGATGCATCAGGTGCCAGTCGTTGGCCGAGCCGTTGTTGGAATTGTACTGGCACATCGGCGAGACCACGACGCGGTCGGGCAGCGTGAGGCCGCGCAGCGTGAGCGGGGAGAACAAGACGCTAGCCATGGATCAAACTTCCTTTCAGTGCAAAGAATTCATGCGGTGGATTTCGTGTCAGCCCCAGATGCCGCCCGCGTAATAGGCGTGCATCGCCACCACCAGGCAGCAAATCGCCCAGAACAGGCAGTATTCGTAGCCGCCGATATTCCACAGCCATTTGCCGGTGAGACGAGCGACGGCGATGGTGGCGACGCCGAGGTGGATGGCGGCGATCGCGCCGGCGAGGGTCGTGTAAATTCCGAAAATGAGGCCGATGGCGAGCACCGTCTCGATCGCGCCGGACAGATACATCCAGAACTTGGGCGGCTTGAACTTGGCGGCGACGAAGAAGCCGAGCGCCGCCGGCTCGTAGACCTTGCCGTAGATGTGCGGGATGAAGAAGAGGCCGCAGATGATGCGCAGGATGTTAAATTCGTTGAGCAGGTTGAAATTGGCGGCGAACGACATTGCGGCAACCCCCGTCTTCTTGGGCCGGAAATTCGCACTAATTGAGCGGCGCGCCAAGCCCCGGACTGCTGCCCTCTATAGCTTCTTCCCCTTCAGCCAGGCCGCCCCTTTGGCATAGAGCGCGTCGAGCTCCGGCCCCTCCATGCCGGGCATGTCGGTCTTCACCTTATAGCCGACTCGCGTCTGCATGTAAGCGAGATGGCGGTAGCCTTCGGGAAACGAATTGAGCAGTTTCTGATCGAGCGAAAGCTTTGCAGCAGGATCGACCGGGTTCAACCGGTCCCTTTCATAGATCGGCTGGCGCAGCACGAGGCCCCAGCGTCCCTTCCGCTTTTCCAGGAAGTCGTAGAAACGCCCGGTACAGACCACGTCGCAGGTGACGCCCTCGATCGGTGCGCGCTGCGAGATCGTCATCTTGGTCTGGGCTACGGCGCGTTTGCCTTTGACGTCGATTGTCGACCCGCCGAGGAAATGCAGGAACTTCATGCCGCGCGCCCAGCCCTCGTCGCTCATCTTGATGAAATCCTCGAACCCGCCTTGCGTCCAGGTCGCCATCATCCAGCCTTCCTTGTGCCAGAGCGTGCGGAAACGGTCCCATAGGCGGGCATCGCGCCACAGCGCCCAGTTCTCGATCAGGTCCCGGATGGCGAGCCGGTCGGCGGTATCGCGCGGCATGTTTTTTCCTCCCGTCGTAACGCCATGCCTGCACTTGTTGCGGGCATCCACGTCTTGCATCATCGCGACAATAAAGACGTGGATGGCCGGGACAAGCCCGGCATGATGGGGAGAAACGAGAATGCCAAGGCTCGCAGGAAAAACCGCGATCGTCACCGGCGGCGCCCGGGGCATCGGCCGGCACTATTCGCAGGCGCTTGCTGCGGAAGGCGCGCGCGTGATGATCGCAGACATCGAGGACGGCGGCGACCTCGCCAAAGAGATCGCGCAAGCGCATGGCGCCGAGGCGGCAGCAAGCGCGGTCTGTGACGTCAGCGACGAGACAGCCGTGGAAGCGCTGGTCAAGCAGACGCTTCAACGCTTCGGCCAGATCGACATCCTCGTCAACAATGCCGCGCTCTACGCCAAGCTCAGTCCGCGCAACTTCAACGAATGGGACGTCGCCACCTGGGACAAGGTGATGGCGGTGAACACGCGCGGGCCCTTCCTGATGGTCAAGCACGTGGCGCCGCACATGATGGCGCGGCGCTCCGGCAAGATCATCAATATCGCTTCGGGCGCGCCCTACAAGGGCGTGCCGCGCATGCTGCCTTACGTGTCTTCCAAGGGCGCCATCATCGCCTTCACCCGCTCGCTGTCGCGCGAACTCGGCGACCACGGCATCGCGGTCAATTCGCTGTCGCCCGGCTATATCCTCAGCGACACCGGACTGGAGAACGCCACCCATGTCGAGGAGGAACGCGTCCCGGTGCGTAATTCGCGCGCCTTCAAGCGCGATGCCTACCCGGAAGATCTGGTCGGCACGCTGGTATTTCTGGCCTCAAGCGACAGCGATTTCATCACCGGCCAGTCGATCGTGGTGGACGGTGGTTCGGTCAATAATTAGCCACGGTTGTCCTCGCGCGGAGGGCGTGGCAGAATAATCTTGCTTGCACGTGCCGCACCAAGGGAAAAATGGCCATGGCCAGCTCCTACAGCCTCGAACAATACGTGGCCGATCTGCGGACCATCGCCGCGCAGGAAACTGATCCGGTGAGGATCACCGACCGCGTTGCGCCGCTTGCCAAGAAGTTCGCGCAGGCGCCCGGCTGGCTGCGCCCCGAACACCGCGAATGCGACGTGGAGCAGGGCTTCGGCGTCCACCTGCTTTACGAGGAGCCCAACCACGATCTGGCGGTGTTCCTGATTTCGTGGCTACCCAACCGCGGCACTACCCCGCACAACCACAAGACCTGGGCGGTAGTGGTCGGCATCGAGGGTCAGGAACAGGAAGTTAATTACGACCGGCTCGACGACGGCAGTAAGCGCGGCTACGCTGATTTGCAGCGCGCTGGCGCGCAGGTGATGACCGCCGGCGACATCGCGCGCTGCTATCCCGAGCACATCCACAGCGTCTGGAACGTCGGCAAGGACATTTCCATGTCGCTGCACACCTATGGCCGGCACATCAACTACACCGGCCGCTCCGAATTCGACCCGGAGGGCAAGCGCGAGAAGCCCTACGTCATCAAGGTCGCCGACGACGCGCACGCGCGCGCTTGAGGTCCGGCCCGGCCGCGCTGGACGTTCGGCCGCGCAAAACATACCTAGTAGCCGCTGGCGGTTCGGGGCGTATTCCGGCCCCGGCCGATCTGCGCTATACAGTTTCAAAGACAACAATCAGGCCCAAGGAGCATGTCCATGGCGGTCGCAACCGCAAGCCAACAGCCCGGCTCCAAGCACAATGTGCAAGGCGCTCGGCAGGATTATTACGATAAAATTTCAAATTTTCACATGGCGCCATTGTGGGTGGTGCTGAAAGACCTGGTGACGCCGGAGCCGAAGACCCATTGCGTGCCCGTGCTGTGGAAATTTTCCGACGTCAAGCGGCTGATGCTGGAAGCCGGCGACGTGATCAGCGCCGAAGAAGCCGAGCGCCGCGTGCTGGTGCTGGAGAATCCGGGCGAAAAAGGCAATTCGCGCGTCACCAATTCGCTGTTCGCCGGCATTCAGTTGATCCTGCCGGGCGAGATCGCCGAAGTGCACCGCCATGTCGCGTCGGCCATAAGATTCGTGCTGGAAGGTGAGGGCGCCTACACCGCGGTCGAGGGCGAGAAGTCGATGATGAAGCACGGCGATTTCATCATCACCGCTAATTGGGCGCCGCACGACCACGGCAATCCCGGCAAGCAGCCGGTGATGTGGCTCGACGTGCTCGATATGCCGACCATCAATTTTTTCGAAACGTCGTTTGCCGAGCATTTCGATGAGAAGATGCAGAAGACCAATCACGCGGACGGCGACTCATTCGAGCGCTACGCCACCGGCGTGCTGCCGGACGGCTTGCCGGCGGTGCAGAACCGCACCCCGGTGATCAACTACCCTTACGCCAAGATGCGGCCGATCCTGCAGCGGCTCAAAGATACCGGCGACATCGACAAGCGCCACGGCGCGCGCCTGCGCTATGCCAACCCGATCAATGGCGGGCCGGTGCTGCCCACCATGGGCGCCTATCTCTCGCTGCTGCCGAAGGGCTTCAAAGGCGAGCCTTATTGCTCGACCGACGGCACCGTGTTCGCGGTCGCCGAGGGCGAGGGCACCACCGTGATCGACGGCAAGCCGTTCGAATGGGGCGTCAACGACGTGTTCGTGGTGCCGCCGTGGAAGAAATATCAGCACAACGCCTCGGAAGAGGCGGTGCTGTTCTCGATCTCGGACCGGCCGGCGCAGGAAGCGCTCGGCAT
>CAYLMY010000031.1:0-14627 GCA_964384635.1 uncultured Undibacter sp. | reverse complement strand
AAGAGGCGGTGCTGTTCTCGATCTCGGACCGGCCGGCGCAGGAAGCGCTCGGCATCTGGCGCGAGGGGAATTAGCGAGCGCTAACCCATCCACCGTCATGCTCGGCCTTGTGCCGGGCACCCATGTCTTTCTGTCAACAAGCAAGGCGTGGATGGCCGCGCCAAGCCCGGCCATGACGATGAATGGCGATCACCGCCGCGCGCCTACGCGGTGGCCGTTCGTTTTTCCGCGCGGCTCTGGATGAAATTGGCGGCCAGCGCCAGCACCGCGCCGCCAAGGCCGATCCAGTCGAGTACGCCGGCGCCGGGGAAGGCGTGCGGCGGAATGAGGATCGCCAGCGCCGCCGCGCCGAAGGCGATGCGCATCGGCAGCGCCAGTGCTCCGAAGGCGTAGCCGACGATCGCCGCCGTGCCGACGGAGATGCCGAGCACGTTGCGGGCGAACTGCCAGGCGATCAGCCCGGGAGACCCTTGCATCAGCAGGCTCGGCTCCAGCACGAACAGAAATGGAATAAAAAACGTGCTCCACCCCACGATCACCGCATTCCAGCCGGTGGTCCAGCCCGAGGTGCGTGCTATATTGGCCGCCGCGTAAGCCGCGATCGCCACCGGCGGCGTGATCATGCTCAGCATGCCGAAATACATCACGTACATGTGCGCCGCCATCGGCACCACGCCGAGCTTGACCAGCGAGGGTGCCAACAGCGTGGCGGTGAGCACATAGACGCTCACGGTGGGCATGCCCATGCCGAGGATGATGCTGATGAGCGCGGTCAGCAGCAGCAGGATGAACAGGCTGCCGCCACTCAGCGCGATCAATTGCAGCGTCAGGCCGAAGGAAATGCCCGACACGCTGAGCGCGCCCACCACCATGCCGGCGGCGGCGCCGATCAAGACGATATCGAGCGCGGCGCGGCCGGTGTCGAGCACGGCGCGCAGCATCTGACGCGGGCTGACGCGGTTGCCGCGATAGCCGAAGGCCATGCTGAACACGATCAGGATGGCGGTGGCATAGACGGCGGAGCGTTCGATCGGAATCTGGAAGATTTCCGGATAGGCGATGGTGACGACCAGGAACACCAGCGGAATCGGGAAATGCCAGCCCGATTTTAGCACCTCGGTGAATTTCGGCGGCGCCTCGACCTGCGCCGCGCCGATGCGCTGCTTGGCCGCTTCCAGGTCGACATGCATGAACAGCGCGGCGTAGTACAGCACGGCCGGAATGATGGCGGCGATAACGACGGCGCTATAAGGCACTTGCAGGAATTCCGCCATGATGAAGGCCGCCGCCCCCATCACCGGCGGCATCAGCTGCCCGCCGGTCGAGCCGACCGCCTCGATCGCCGCCGCCCGCGTCGGCGTGAAGCCCGAGCGCGTCATCAACGGAATGGTGACGATGCCAACGGCAACCACGTTGCTCACCGCGGCGCCCGAAATCATGCCGAACAGCGCCGAGCCGAACACCGCGATCTTGGCGGCGCCGCCGCGGAAGCGGCCCATGGCCGCCATGGCGAGATCGGCGAAATAGTTGGCGCCGCCGGTGCGGCCGAGCACCTGGCCCATCAGCGTGAACGGAATGACGATCAGCACCGCCACCGACAGGATGATGCCGATCATGCCGTTGGTGTCGAGCCCGAGATAGGTGATGAGCCGCGGCAGCGAAACCGGCCGGGTGGCGAAATCGCCCGGCATGTGCGGCCCGATGAAGACATAGACCGATATCAGCAGAATGATGATCGACAGCACGCCGCCGGCGGTACGCCGGGTCGCTTCCAGCACCAATAGGCAAAGGATGGCGGCGCCGCCGACCAGGTCGGCCGGTAGCAGGGCGATCTCATAGGTGATCGATTCGTAGCGATAGGCGATATAGGAACAGATCGCGAGCGCGACGGCGGCGGCGGTCCAGTCGAACCACCTGGGCTTGCTCTTGCCGGAGACGTAGATCAGGGCCAGCGCGAGGCCGAGGCAGATCGCCAGCACCTGCTCGGTGTAGAGGCCGACGCCGAACAGCCGCCGCGGCAGGTCGAGCACCCAGCTCACGACGCAAAGAAGCAGCAGCGCCTGCAACGCGTCCGTCAACAACGCGACCGTCGTTGACGCCGCCGCCGCAGGCGCCGCCGCGACTTTAAGTGTGTCGTGCGTCACCGAATGGCCTTGGCCTTGATGTTATGGTCCTTGAAGTACTTCAGCGCGCCGGGATGATAGGGCAGATCGTAGTTGACGTAGAGGTTCTGTGCCGAGAATCCGCGCAGCGCCGGCTGTATCGCCACTAGGTCGCCGGTGTTGTGCACCAGCGTGTCGATGATCTTGTAGATGACGTCGTCGGGCACCTTGTCGTTGGTGATCAGCAGATTGTCCCAGGCATAGACGTCCATCGGATGGGTGACGCCGACGAAGAACGGATTAGGCGCGGCCTTGGTCAGATAGCCGTATCGGAAAATCTTTTGTGCCGCCGGCAAGCCGCTGGCGGGAATTTCAAGCGCGCGAATGCCGCCGACTGTGGCGTCGACCTCGCGCACCTTCGGCGCGCCGAATGCGAAGAAGAACATGTCGGCGGTGCCGGAGGCGAAGGCGTTGGCTCCCCCCACCACGTTGGGCACAAGAACTCGGGAGACGTCCTTCTCGGTCAGCCCGCCGGTCGCCAAAACGGAGCGCGCCAGTCGATCGATGGTGAGCATGGCGGAATAGCCCAAGGGCACTCTTTTGCCCTTGAGGTTGGCGATCGTTTTCATGGGCGAATCTTTCTTCACCCAGAACGTGCCGCGGAAGGTGTGCGGCACGCCGATGAGCCGCAGATGCGGCTGCTTGCCGATCTTGGCCACGCCACTGACGGCATCGGAGACCTCAAGGATGTTGGAAATGCCGATCTCCGCCTCGTTGCGGTTGACCATCGGCAGATTGATGGCGTCGCCCGCGGTGGGCTGCACCAGCACGTTCATGCCGCCCTTTTCCTTCAGCACCTTGGCAATGGCGGAGGCTGTGGTGTAGTTGAGCGTGCCGGGCGGCAATGTGGCAAAGCCGTAGGGCTTCTGCGCGGCGGCGATGCCGCTCGACAGCGCCAGCGCGGCAAGCCCGGCCGCCAGCAACGTCACGGCCCGGACTATGCGGGCACGGCTGAATGTGGACATGACAGATTCCTCCCTGTTTGTGCTACTTGAAGCCAAGCAAATTCGGCCCGCTTTCGCGCGGTGCCTTGAATATGCCCGCATCACCGGGTGGGCCGTTGCCGCATCCGACGATGTAAGTTCCCCGGCTGCAATCTTTGCACAGGAAGGAAAACAAGGCGAGGCTCGTGTTCATTCCACAATCTGTCGTCGCGGGCGGCTTCAAAGGGGTGACGCATCATGCAGTTTGAGCAATTGACCGCAGGCCACGGCGTGCTCACGGCCGCGCGGGCGGGCGCGGGCCGCGATCTGGTGATCTTGCATTCGCTGCTGGCCGACCGCCACGCCTTTGATCCGGTGCTGCCGGCGCTCGCCGCCAAGCATCGCGTCACGCTGATCAATCTGCCGGGCTTTCACGGCTCGCAGCCGGCGCCGCTGGCGTTGATGGACGCCTATGTGGCGGCGATCGAGGACGGCTTTGACGAGTTCGAGATCGCCAAAGATGCCGTGCTCATCGGCAACGGCTTCGGCGGCACGGTCGCGCTCGCCTTCGGCCTCGCCCACCCTGAGCGCATTTCCAAGCTGGTATTGAGCGATGCCGCCGCCTGCTTCCCGCCGGAAGGGCGCCAGGCTTTCGCGGTGATGGCGCAGAAGGTGGCCGAGAATGGGCTCGGCGCGGTAGCGGAGATTTCCGCCAAGCGCGTGCATTCGCCCGCCTATCTAAAGGCGCATCCGGAAGCGATCGAGGAGCGCAAAGACGTGCTGCTCGGCATCGATCCCAAGGCCTTTGCCGCCGCCTGCAAGATTTTGCAGGAGAGCGATCTCACGCCGCTGCTGCATCACCTGCAGGTGCCGACGCTGGTGGTGTGCGGCGAGCTCGACCAGGCGACGCCGCCGGCGCTGAACAAGGTAATCGTCGAGAAAGTGCCTGGCGCGAAATATGTGGAATTGCCCGGCTGCGGCCATTGCCCGCCGCTCGAGCAGCCGGAGGCGTTTCTCAAAGCGATCGGGGAATTCGTGGGGTTGTGATTATTCCGGGACAGCGCGAAGCGGTGGGCCCGGAATCCAGAGTCGTTCGTTGTGCATCTTTAAATTCCGAATAGCCTCGCAACGCTCGGCTTCCAAAGCCGGCGCTCGCAAGGCGAATTTGGAGGTGCTATAGATTGACTTCCGTCAGGGGGGCACAATCCGGATTTTGATGGATAACTTTGAGCGTATGCCGTTATTGCGACCTTAGAACATAGGAGCAGCCGATGAAGAATGCATACAGTTCGACCACGGCGACCGTGGCGCGGGTAATAATTGTTACGGGGGCCGGCGCATTGGCCGCGGGCATAATCAGCGCAGCGCTACTTGTTGCCGCTCCTCAAAATGCCCAGGCGACGCCGGCATATGCCGCCAAGGAAGGCAAGCCGTGCGGCTATTGCCACGTCAATCCGGCCGGCGGCGGCCCGCGCAATGCCAAGGGCAAGCAATACCAAGCAAACGGCCACAAGTTCAAGAAATGATTGGAAATTGAGCTAGGCCATCTTCCGCGCCGAGTCTTGCTGAATGAATTACCGCCGCGAACCGCGCGTGGGTCTTGCATGACCCACGCGCGCAGACGCGCTTTGTTGCGTGCGAATGCTTGTCGGTGACGCAGTTGGCGACTGCCGCCGATCATGTCGTCTTGCGATAGACCGGCTGGGCCTCGACACAACCTCTTCCTCAAAGAGGCTCCTACCAAGTGAGGTTGCCTCAGCAAAAAAAACTGCGTGCGCGCCGGGTGCGGCTGAGTCCTTAGAATCCCAAAGACAATACCCAGATCCCGCCGACCAATACCGCAAACAGCACGACAGCAACGATCAGTTTCTTATTTATCGAGTCGTAAGTTGCGTCTTTCGTTTGATAGTCGCCATCCATTGACATCGGACACCCCCTAGCAGCATCACTGCCGCTGAAAGTTCAATGATCGAGGCGGTTAACCCGCCATTTGATGTCGTTTCCTCCCAAACCTCGCTTTACCCCGCCGGCTTCACGCCAGCACTTTTTCGTCGTGACCATTTTCATCTTCCCAAGGCGGAAGCAGTCGGACCACCACCAATAAAAGGATGAACGGTGCGATGAGCACCCCGGCCGCGGCCAATACGCCTTCTCTGCCGAAGATCACCCACGGGAACGTCAACAAGCCCTTGCCGGTCTTCGAGATCTCCTGTCCGCCGATGACCACGTTGAAGCGCATCATGACCACATTGAACATCACCAACAGCGCGCTGATCAGGATTCCGAGCACCAGCGCGCGTCCCGTCGTGCCGCGCCAGAACATATAGGACAGGATGAGGATCGGCGTCACGGCGCCGATGGTGAACTGCAATAGGAAGAACGGAATGACCAGGCGGTTCGTCACGAATAGGATGATCATGTCGATGCCTTCGCGGCCCTTGTACATCATAGAGCCGAATTCCACCCCCTCCAGCAGCAGGGTGACCATGACGAACCCCCACAGCGTGTAGCCCATGCCCTTCACGCATGGGATGTCGACGGCGACCCGGCGCAGCTTGCAGGACACGATATAAATGACGATCAGGAGCGCGACGCCGGAGATGATTGCCGAAAACAGGAAGATGACCGGCATGAGGTCCGACGACCACCATTCGCGTGACTTGAGAGAGCCGAATATAAATCCAACATAGCCGTGCAGGCCGTGCGCGCCGGGGATACCGAGGATAGCCAGGGCGAAGATGCATTTCTGGTCGAAGCGCATCGTCTTCTCGGACAGATCGTGGGAGCCGAGGCATGCCACGTGGTACAGGCGACCCAACAAGTCTTTGCGAGCTTGCGCCTGCTGCACCATGTAGGGCCGGAACACGAACCAGGTCTCGATGACCAGCAGGATGATGTAGAAGCCGGCGAAATAGCCGAACATGGCCATCGCCGAGCTCCAGTGCGGCGTGAACACGGCGTTAAATGCTCGCTCGGCATGACCGAGATGCAGCAGCAGCGGCGTTGGCACGAAGATCATGCAGCACAGCGACGTCACCAAGGCGAGGTGCGCGACCGGGCGAAGCTGCTTCAGCCCGAAGACTTGATACAGGCTCGAGACCGTGAAGGCGCCCGCCACCAATCCGGTGAGATAAGGATAGACGACGATCAGTACGCCCCACGGGAAAACCGTCTCGTTGGGATAGACGTAGCCGGTATACGGCGCGGCGGCGAAAAGCGGTTCCATCAGCTCACCTCTTTATCGATGCCGATATAGAAGACATTCGGGGCGTTGCCGGTTTCGGGTCGAAGCACCTCGACCCGATTGTTTTTGATGAACTGGCTGATGGCGCTCTGCTTGTCGTTGCGGTCGCCGAAGACGCGCGCACCGACCGGACACACCTCGACGCAGGCGGGCAACAATCCCTTGGTGATGCGGTGATAGCACCAGGTGCACTTGTCGGTGACCTTGAGTTTTTCGTTGAAGAACCGTGCACCGTAGGGACAAGCCTGGACGCAGTACTGGCAGCCGATGCAATAGGTATGGTCGATCACGACCACGCCGTCCTCGGTCTTGAAGGTCGCGCCGGTGGGACAAACCTGCACGCAAGCCGGGTGGGTGCAGTGGTTGCACAGCTTGGGAACAAAGAAGGCCTTGTCGACCTTCTCGTCCTTGTAACGGTTGGCGAATCGATATTTTCCTTCGGAACCGGAAGCCTCGATGTTAACGGGGTCGGCTTGGCTGTCGATGCGCGCCTTCTCGTCGCCCTCCAGCTGGACATAGCGCTCGACCCAGGTGCGGAAATGATGAGCGTCACCCGCTACATCGTTTTCCGCCTTGCAGGCTTCGACGCAACGCAGGCAGCCGATGCATTTCGTGGCATCGACACCGAAAGCCCATCGGTGCTTGTTCCAGTCGTAGCCCGGGATCGCCGGAGCAGGAGCCGTGCTCGCCGCCGCCTGCGTTTCCTTGGGCAACATGGCGCCGGTCGCGACCGCGGCGGCGCCGGCGGCAACCGTAACGCCCAGACATTCGAGAAATGAACGGCGCGCAGCTTGGCGTTCTCCGAACTGCTCCTTTTCATCCATTTCGAATGCCCTCCTGGCGGAACCCCCGGTTCCGCGCTGGTTCACTTGCAAGTGGCGCGGGCGTAGTAGGCTGCTATTTTCTCCACGTCGGCATCGCTCGTCGCATTAGCGAGTACGTACATGACCGCATGCGACCGCGCTCCGATAGCGTATGATTTCAGAGCACTGGCGAGATAAACCTTCGATTGCCCGACAAGATTCGGCGCGGTGTGATTGGTACTTACGCCATTTGCTCCGTGGCAATTCGTGCACACCGACACGCCGGCCTTGCGCGCGGCTGCGGCCTGGTCGGAGGCATTCGGGGCAACGTCACATTTGAGACCGGCATAATAGGCGGCAACATCGGCGATATCACCGTCGCTCACGCTGGCAACCATGGCCTTCATCAGCGCATCGCTGCGCTTGCCGGTCTTGTACGCCGTGAGCGCCTCAATCAGGTAAGCCTCGTCCTGGCCGGCGAGCGTGGGGCCGGGAAGGCCCAGGCTGACGCCCGCATTGCCGTGGCAACCGGCGCAAGCTCCGGTCTTGCTCTTGCCTGCCGTGGCGTTGCCCGGATGCGCGGGGGCGACGAGAGCTCCAATAAAAGTCCGCGGTGAATGTGGATTGTGACAGAGGGTGCACTGTTGCGTCCCGGCGTGATCCACGATCACGATCTGCGCCTGCTGCACCGGTCGGCCCGGCATCTTTTCGTGGCAAAGTGTGCAGAGCGCCCTGGCGTCAGTCGGGATGACCAACTTCAGGTTTTTCGGGTGAACCGGGCCGGTTGCTGAGTTTATATAGTTGTGTTCGGGATCCCGACCGCCGCCGGGCCCGTGGCAGACTTCGCATTTCACGACCTTGCCGATATTGGCACTGTCGTGGACCCCTTTGGACCATTGAGCAAATTGCGCGGCGTGGCAGGACTTGCAATATTGCGTACCCTGGAATTTGGGTTTGTCGCGGGCGATTTCTGCCACCGCGTTGCCGCGATAGTGGCCGTATTCATAAAAGGATTTGTCGACAAGAAAATTGCGTGCCGCGACCGCGACGAAGGCAAATCCAATAAGCAAAAGAATAAGTCGTCGCGCATGCTTGGGCATGGCCACGCGTATCCTCTGGCAGCACCAAGGCTGATGTAATCATCGAGGACACTGCAAAGACCTTTTTGACCTATATCAATCACGAGGGTATATTTCGTCATCTTTTAAGAAGTCGAGACGGCAGCGATGAGCGATGGGAGCATCTGCTGCGTTTAAGAATAGTATTATTTGAATGTTTGATCCTGTGTTTGGATTGGCCATAGCCGCCGATTGTCTGGATGTGGCAGAACGCGGACATTTCGCGACTGCAGTCGAGCGTTTTTCGGGGTAAGGCGGGCTTTGACGGTCCTTGCTCGCCAATCATGTTTTATGAGTGCGCGCCCTGGTCCAGCGCCGTCAGCACTGCGCCCGCAATCGCTTTTGTGCCGTCCTTGCCGCCATATTCCATCGGCTTGATGCCGCCGGCATAGGCTTTGTCCACAGCCTGCTCGATGCGAAGCGCAGCTTCCGCCGCCGGCGGATGGTCGTGGCGGTCGGCCAGCCAGTCCAGCATCATCGCGGCCGACAAGATCATCGCAGTCGGATTGGCCTTGCCTTTCCCCATGATGTCGGGCGCGGTGCCGTGGCAGGGCTGGAACACCGCGTGCTTATCGCCGATGTCGGCCGACGGCGCGATGCCGAGGCCCCCGATCAGGCCGGCGGCAAGATCCGACAGGATGTCGCCGAAAATGTTCTCCATCACCATCACATCAAAGTCCCATGGCTGGCGCACCATCAGCGCAGCGCAGGCGTCGACATAGACGTGGTCGGTCTTGACGCGGGGGAAATTCTTCGCGCGCTCGTTGAAGATCGAGCGGAAGAAGGCATAGGCCTTGAAGGCGTTCGCCTTGTCCACGCAGGTGCACAGGCCCTTGCCGCCACGTTTCTTACGCCGCTCGACCAGCCGCAGCGAGAAGTCGAACAGGCGCTCAGAGGTCTTGCGCGTGATCACCAGCGTCTCGCGCGCTTCCGTCTCGGTGACCACGCCCTTGCCCATGGAGGCGAACAGGCCTTCCGTCGACTCGCGAATGAGCACGAAATCGATGCCATGCTCGGCTGCGCCGACGATCGGGCTCGGCACGCCCGGGATCAGCCGGGCCGGGCGCACGCCGGCATAGAGGTCGAAAATGAAGCGCAATTCGACCTGCGGCATGATCTCGGTGTTGTCGGGATAGCGCACGCTCGGCAGCCCGCAGGCGCCGAGCAAAATGGCATCGGCCTCTTCGGCGAGCTTGATCGTCGACTCCGGCATCGACTTGCCAGTTTCCTTGTAATGGCCGGCGCCGGCCGCGCCTTCGCTGAAACGGAACTGCAGACTCGGCGTGGTCGCCTCGATCCGCCGCAAAATCTCGAGCGTGGGCGCCATCACCTCGGGGCCGATGCCGTCGCCCGGCAGCACGGCGATATGGAAGGCGGTGTTGGCGGACATGGGATGGGTTGGCTTTGCGAGAGGACGCGCGCTAATGAACATGGAATAAGATCGATCGCAAGCTTTGTGCTTGTCGAGGAAGCGTCAGATATTCCGTTCGTTCCCGCGTAAGCGGGAATCCAGGGATGCAAACATAGACTATGCGGCCCTGGGTCCCCGCTTTCGCGGGGACGAACGGACAAGGGTACAGGTGTTAGGAAAGTTTGATGCCGCGCTTTGCCGCCAATCTCGGCTATCTGTTCACCGAGCGCCCGCTGCTCGAGCGCATCGATGCCGCCGCCCGCGCCGGGTTCAAGGCGGTCGAGCTGCAATTTCCCTATGACGTGCCGGCCTCTTCGGTGAAGGCGGCAATCGAGAAAAACGAGCTGACGATACTCGGGATCAACACACCGCCCGGACGCGAGGGCGAGTTTGGTCTCGCCGCGGTGCCGGGCCGCGAGAAGGATTTTCAGGTGCTGTTCGGCAAGGCGCTCGATTACGCCGCCGCTATTGGCGGCAGCGCCGTCCATTGCCTCGCGGGCAAAGTGCCGCCCGAGCAGCGCCCGGCGGCCGAGCGCGTCTTCGTCGATAATCTCAAGCGCGCCGCCGATCTCGCCGCCGCCAAATATCTCAATTTGCTGATCGAGCCGATCAACGCGCGCGACCGGCCCAATTATTTCCTCAACCATGTCGAACACGCCGCCGATATCATCGCCAAGACCGGCAAGGCGAACTTAGCGATCCAGTTCGATTTCTATCATGTGCAGATCGTCGGCGGCGATCTCATCACTCGGCTGGAGAAGTACTTGCCCGTCATCGGCCACCTGCAATGCGGATCGGTGCCCGGCCGCCACGAACCGGACGAGGGCGAGATCAATTACGCAGGCGTATTCGCGGCGGTGGATAGGCTCGGCTACCAGGGCTGGATCGGGGCCGAGTACCGCCCGCGCGCCCGCACCGAAGATGGCTTGGACTGGGCCAGGCCCTATGGCGTCGTCCCCATCAACCAATAATACCATTGAAAAGCCACGCTTTTTCGCTTTGCTGAGGATCGGGTCATTGGTAAGTTTACACCATGTTTGGACGGGACAAGAAAACCGAGGCTGAAACGCCAGAGCCGCTGAATGCGATCACGGTCGCCGTGCGCGAAGCGCGCATTGAGGCGGCTGAGCGCTCCGGCGTGGTGGTCGATCTGCGCGACGCCGATGTCGCGCGGCTCGAACTGCTCAACGAGGCGCTCGACCCTCTGTTCAAGGAATTGCCCGCCAATGTCGAACTGTTCGACCGGGGGTTAAGCCGTGGCGACGTGCCGCGGCTGTGGATCGATGTCATCGCCCATGTCGAGATGGGACGCGACAAGCGGCAATACCGTTTCGTGCAGGACACCCGCTACGGCCGCGCGGTGCTGGCGGAAACCTACGTCGTGCCGGAGATGGTGCGCGCCGTCACCCGCTACGTGGCGCGCCGGCTGGTCGAGCGCGAGCGCGCGCTCGCCGACGACACTCCGTTCGGGCAAGCGACGGCGCAGAAGATGGTGGAGCATGAGCGACGCCGCGGCCGGTTGCGCGCCATCCGCACCTTCATCTACGGGGTGATCATCGGCGTCGGCGCGCTGGTCGTGCTGGCGCTGCTCAACCGGCCGAGCCCCTGAGCGCGCATGCCTCTCGATTGTCGTCCCCGCGAAGGCGGGGACCTATGACCCCGGTCTTTCCGTATCGCGAATACCAGGGTTATGGGTCCCGGGCCTCCCTCGCTGACGCTCGGTCGCCCGGGACGACAGCTCAAGGCTAGCCCATCAACGTCACCCGCTTTTGCTCGGTGACATCGCCGTTTGACGTGATGCCGCGGGAAATCATTTCGCAACGCCAGGCACCCGGCGCGCCGTCAACGCGATAGAGATTATAGCCGGCGGCATTCTTGGCCATGCCCGGCGCGGCCGAGGCCGAGGGCACGCCGACCGCCGGCACGCGGGTGCCGTTAGGTCCTGCGAGCCAGTTCAGCATGGCGAGATGATCGTGGCCGTGCAGCAGCAGTTCGGCGCCCTGCGCGGCGATGATGCGCATCAGCGCACCGGCATCGCGCAATAATTTATGGTGCTTCGCGTTGCTCACCGGCGGATGATGGATGAGCACGACGCGGAACGGGTTCTCGTGCTTGAGCGCATCGAGCATCTTCGCCAAGGCCGCGAGTTGCGCCCCGCCGAGCCGTCCGGTTGCTAGGCCCCACGCGGTCGGTACCGCGGTCGACAGGCCGATGAGCGCCAGCGGCCCGCGCCGACGCAAATAGGGGAAACCCGCCGCATCGTCGCCGAACATATAGGGACCCCAGGCGCGCGCAGCGTCAACGAGCGCGCCGCGCACATAGGCGTCGTGATTGCCGGGCACCAGGCTCACGTGTTGCGGGTCGCCCAGTCTTTCCAGCCAGACGCGCCCGCGCGCGAACTCTTCCGCCAGCGCGATATTGGCAAGGTCGCCGGTGCAAGCGATGTGGTCAGCTTGCTGCGCCTTCAGGTCGGCGACGATCTTGGCCAGCACGCCGGCGTCGTGGATGAAGCGGCGCCGGCGCTGCCAGTTGATGTAGCCGGTCAGCCGCTTATTGAGCAGCTCGGTCCAGTGCGGCGCCGGCAGCGGCGCCAGATGCGGATCGGAGAGATGGGCGAGGGTGAACATGGTCACTCAGCCTGTCATGCCCCGCGCAGGCGGGGCATCCAGTATCCACCGGCTGAGCGATAGAAGCGACACCGTGCCTCGATCTTGTTTAGCGATTACTGCGACCTCCGCTTTCGCGGGGGACGACGGACGGGATTACGCGCTCCCGATCAAGATCCCGGCGATGAACACCAGCACGCCGCCGACCACGATCTGGAATGCGGCCTGCAGGAACGGCGTATCCATGTAGCGCGTGCGGATCCAGGAGATCGCCGCCAGCTCGACCGCGACCACGCCGACCGACACCGCGGTTGCCGTGTAGAAATGCGGAATGAGGTAAGGCAGTGTATGGCCGAGCCCGCCGAGCGCGGTCATGCCGCCGGTGACGAGCCCGCGAATGACCGGCGAGCCCCGGCCGGTGAGCGAGCCGTCGTCCGACAGCGCCTCGGCAAAGCCCATGGATATGCCGGCGCCGACCGAGGCCGCCAGGCCGACGAGAAAAGTCGCCCAGGTATTGTGGGTGGCGAAGGCTGCGGCAAACAGCGGCGCCAACGTCGACACCGAGCCGTCCATCAGTCCGACCAGCCCCGGCTGCACGTATTGCAGCAAGAACATGCGCCGCGCGGTCTCGTCTTCCTTCTCGCGCGCGCCGGAGGTGAGAATCGTCTCCGACAGCTTGTGCGCCAGGCTCTCATGGCCGGCTTCGGCCTCGGCGAGCTCGATCAGCAATTGCCGCACCGAGGCGTCGCGCGCATTCTCGGCGGCCTTGCGGTAATAGCGCTCGGCCTCGTATTCCATGTTCTCGGCGAATTTGCGCACTTCCTCCAGCCCCAGCGGGCGCGTTAGCCAGAGCGGCTGCTTGGGGTGCAAGAAGCCCTTGACGTCCTGGCGGCGGATCAGCGGCAGGTATTCGCCAAATTTCCTGCGGTAGAGGTCGAACAATATGGTGCGGTGGTGCACCTCTTCCTCGGCCATCTCGTCGAACACCTTGGCGGAGGCGGGGAACTGCTCGCGCAAGCCTTCCGCGAAACCGCGGTAGATGCGGCTGTCCTCTTCCTCGTTGGTGATGGCAAGCGCCAGCACTTCCTGCTCGGTCAGATCGGAAAAATTCTTCAAGCGCAACCCTTTCAATCGCTGGCGGACCGGACGATCCTTATATTAGAGGTTCCGAAGCGGGAAGGTCCACTTCGGCGCCGATCATTGCGGTTGCCGATAACCCATTGCTCCTGTTCGTGATGTCGGAGAGAACGGCGCCCATGAACCCGACCGAGCAAAGGCCGCGCCTGCAAGGCTTGCGCCGCGCGTTCGAGCCGCTGATCCGGCCGCTGATGCATTTCTACTGGCGGTTCTCACGCGGCACCACGCTCGGCGCCCGCGCCCTGGTGATCGACGGCCAGGGCCGCGTTTTCCTGGTCAAGCATTCCTATGTGGAAGGCTGGCACCTGCCTGGCGGCGGGGTGGAGACCGGCGAGACGATCCAGCAGGCGCTGGCGCGCGAGCTCGCCGAGGAAGGCAATATCCGGGTGACGGCGGCGCCGCGGTTACACGGGGTCTTTTTCAACAAGCGGGTATCGCGGCGCGATCACGTGGCGCTGTTTGTGGCGCGCGACTTCGTCCAGGATGCAGCCCCCCGGCCCAACCGCGAGATCATCGCGCACGGCTTCTTCGCGCCCGATGCCTTGCCGCCCGATACCGGCCGCGGAACCCGCGCCCGCATTGCCGAAGTGCTCGGCGGCGCGGGGTTGAGCGAATTGTGGTGAGCGTGCGCGTCGGTGCGCGCATTGGCAGTTCACCAAAGCTTGATTTCGCCGCCGCCGTTAGGGTTTGGCAGCCTTTGACCCGGATCAATATGGTTCGCGTCGCGTTCAGCTAGAAGCCAAATCAGGCGCGTTTAGCAATTGGCGGGGGCGTGAAGCCAAGGAGTTCCGCAATGCGAAATCTTCGTTACGGCGTAGCTGTTGCCGCAGCCGTCGCCGTTGCGGCCGCTGGCCTTACAGGTCCCGGCGCGGCGCAGCCCTACGGCTACGGTCCCGGCTACGGCATGATGGGCAGCTATGGTCCCGGCTACATAATGGGCCCCGGCTACGGTCCCGGCATGATGGGCTATGGCGGTGGCTATGGCCCCGGCTGGATGATGCGCGGTTACCACGGCGGCTACGGGCCCGGCATGATGGGCGGCTACGGCCCCGGCTACATGATGCGCGGCTACGGCGGTAGTTATGGGCCCGGCATGATGGGCGGCTATGGCTACCACCGCTATCAGGCTGACATGAAGCTGACCACCGATCAGGTGAAGAGCTATCTCGAGCAGACGATCCGCAATCCGAACCTGAAGGTCGGCGAGGTGAAGGAAAAGGACG
>CAYLMY010000030.1:12401-22614 GCA_964384635.1 uncultured Undibacter sp. | reverse complement strand
GAAACAATCTTAGTGAACCACCAAATCACTGGTACTGAAAAAGGGGGCTAGACACAACTATCTCAAAAAAAGATGCCGCCGCAGTGGCACAAAAAACGATTCGGGACATGAGAGCCGTCGTGAGTCCATTGCTGGCTGCTGTGGCTGACAATGGCGAAGTCTCGAAACTCGGCAAAAAGGCATTGGACAATGCTATCGAAAGAAAAAAAGCAATCGAACACGATCCGCGTATTCCTGCGGAAGATAAGAAAAACCTGGCAAACGCATGGCAACAAAGAATTGATGCGACACGGGCGGCAATCGCGGGACTCGAAAAAGCACGAAAACGTTTCTTGCAGCTTATGTACGCACTTCAAAGCAAAGAGGTTGTCATTGGAGAATGGGAGGCTCTAAAAGCGCAAGATGAAATAGTTGCAACTATCAAGCAACTTACTAAATCGTTGGAAGAGACATCAAATGATGTATCTAACTTCATCGCGTCTTTTGAGCGTCCAGGAGTCTAATAGTGCGCTTGTCCATCTTTAGAGCGTGTATTGGCTTGTTTGTTGCGTTGGGACTTGCCAACTGCAGCAAGAGCTCTATAGGTGAAGTCGCAGTCCAGGCTGGTCGAGGTTACATCGTTCCACCTCTTGCCATCGATGTCGACAAATGGTTTTCGTCCGACACGCAAGAGTTCACTGTTAGCAAAGATGGAACGCCCACAGTTCTGTACCGCGAACCAGGAGACTTTTTATTGCAGTATAAGCGGAACGGAGAATTTATTACTGCATGCAAGTTCAAAATTAAAGAATACACCGTCATTACGGTTACACTAAGAGTGGTCGGCCGTGATGTAAAATGTACGAGCATTATTTAATTGCTCTACCGCTGAGGCCGTTTTTCCCGCGAACGCAGTATGTTAATGGGTCAAAATTTGGCGCTTGTACCACATGGCGGTCAAAGTACCGCATGCGAGAGCCTTGCCAAAATCAGTTGGAACTCCGACAATCTTGCAATTCGTGCAAAACGACGCTTGCCGAACCAACGCGCAAGCTTGCGAAATCGGGAGGAAAAAATGCGCTTAGTCAAATTCGCGCTGGCCAGCGTGTGCGCGCTTGGCCTGATCGGAACCGCCACCGTCAGCCAGGCGGAGCCGGTGAAGATTCGCATGGCCTGGGTCGTGCCGATCGCCAATTGGGGCTCGATCATTCTCGAGAAGAAGGACCTCATGAAGCATCTCGGCAAGTCCTACACGCTTGAGACGGTTCGTTTCCGCGGCACGCCGCCGATGATCACGGCGATCGCCAATAACGAGGTGGAAGTCGCCAGCCTCGCCTATTCGTCGTTCCCCATTGCCGTCGTCAATGCCGGTCTCAACGACCTTGTGGTCATCGCCGACGAGTTCCAGGAGGGCGTTCCCGGCTACTACACCGACAAATACTGGGTCCGTAAGGATTCGGGCATCAACACCGTCAAGGACCTCAAGGGCAAGGTGGTGGGCACCAATGCCGGCGGCAGCGCGGTCGACGTCGCCATCCGCGCGATGCTGCGCAAGCACGGCCTCGAACCCAACCGCGACTACACCTTCCTTGAAGGTCCGCTGCCGGCCATGCCGGCGATGCTGCTGGCGAAGAAGGCCGACCTGATCCCGGCCGTGCTGCCCTTCGCGCTCAATCCCAAGCTGAAAGCCGGCGGCAAGCCCCTGTTCACCCAGGCCGATGCGACCGGCAGGACTGACATGATCATCGATTGCGCGCGCGCATCCTTCATCAAGGCGCACCGGGCGGCCATGGTCGATTTCATGGAGGACTGGCTGCGCGTCGCGCACTGGTATCTCGACCCGAAGAACCACGCCGAAGTGGCTAAGATCGCGTCAAAGATCACCAAGGCGCCGCCCGAGCGCTTCGGCTGGCTGTTCACCAAGAACGACAACTATCGCGACCCCAACATGATGCCGGATCTGAAGGCGCTGCAGAGCAACGTCGACACCGTGAAAGATCTCGGTTTCGTCAAGACTCGCGTCGACATCAGCAAGCACAACGACCTCAGCCTGCTGAAGGACGCGCTGGCGCGGATGAAAAAATAAAAAGATGTCCGGTTCGGTGCGGCACGTGGTTGAAGTTTACGATGTTCGCGGCTGCGGCTGCGGCCACCGCGGCGCGGCGTCCTACCGCGACTAGCGCGAACGGAACCGCGATTTTTCTGAGCCGCCTCGCCGGTAAAACCGGCGGGGCGGTTTTTCATTTGCGACCGCAATTGCACCCTGCCACCCGCGCACAAAGCCGCTACAATGGCCATCGCAGGTTTCCATGGACGCACTAAGCCGCACCGCCCGAATTCCGCCGCCGGCGCCCGGGGCACCGCTTGGCGCCGCGCGCGATAACGCGACCGGCGGCGACAAGGCGCCGCCGGTGGTCCTGCGCGTGGACAATGTCGTGCCATTTGTCGCAGAGAGATCCGACGGCAGCGCTGCGCGCCGCCCACTATCGGCACAGGACGCCGCTTGGCCTGGCGGCGGGCAGGCTGCCGCCATGGCCGCCGCGCGCGAAGCGTTGCCGCGGCGGTCGACCGGGCGGCTGCGCTGGGCGGCATGTTGGGCGCTCGCCCTTGCTTGCCATGCCGCCGTGGCCGCGGCCTTGCTGCTGTATTGGCACCCGGCAGAGGAGCAGATAGCGGGCGCTCCACTGATCTTGATTGAGTTGGCGCCGCTGCCGGTCGCGCCCGCGATGACTCCAAGCGACGCGCCGCCGGGCCCGCAGCAGACGCAAACGGCCGCCGCGCCACCGGTCGAGCCCACGGTCGCACGAGATGCCAAGCCGGAGCCGAATAAGTCGGAGCCGGAGACGCCAGTCGAGACAACCGCAACCGTGCCGCCCGCGCCGCAAACCGAGCAGCCGGTTGCGATGCTGCCGCAGCGCAAGCCGGCCCAACAGCCGCGAGAAGAGAAGCACCACCAAAGTGCTGCGCGTCAGGCCAGCGCGCCCAGCAGCGCCGCGCATCGCGCGAAGCGCGCGGCGGCGCCGGCGTCCGGCGCTTCCGCGCGTAATCCCACCGCACTGCCGAACTGGAAATCGCGGCTGGTCGCCCGGCTCGAGCGCTACAAGCGTTACCCGGCCGAGGCGCAGGCGCGCGGCGAGCACGGCGTGACGCAGCTCGCCTTCAGCGTCGACCGCCGCGGCGGCGTGCACCGTGCCCGCATTCTGCGCAGTTCGGGCTCAACTGCGCTCGACCGCGCGACGCTGGCGCTGATCGCGCGCGCGCAGCCCTTGCCGCCGCCGCCGCCGGAAATCCGCGGCGCACAGATCGCAATCGTGGTGCCGATTCGCTACAACATTCGCTGATGCGCGGTCAGCCGTGCCAGGGCTCTAGTAGACGTCGGCCTGGTAGCGGTCGTTCTTCTTCAAATCCTCGACATAGCGCGCGGCGTCCTCCGGGCTGCGTTTGCCATGCACGGCCACCACATCGATCAGCGCGCGCTCGACATCCTTGGCCATGCGCAGCGCATCGCCGCAGACATAGATGTGTGCGCCGCGTTCGAGCCAGGCCCAGAGATCGCGGCCGTCGTCGCGCATGCGGTGCTGCACATAGATTTTTTCATCGCCGTCGCGCGACCAGGCGAGCGTCAGGCGGGTGAGATGGCCGGCTCTGCGCATCGCCTTGAGCTCATCCTCATAGAAGAAATCGAAATCGCTGCGCTGATGACCGAAATAAAGCCAGTTGGGGCCCGGCGCCTTGGTCGCGATGCGCTCCTGCAGGAAGGCGCGGAACGGCGCGACGCCGGTGCCCGGCCCGATCATGATGATCGGCTTGTTGGGATCGGCGGGCAGCGCGAAATGCTGCGCTTTCTGCACGTAGACCCTGAGCTTGTCGCCGGATTTGACGCGGCCGGCGAGGAAAGTCGAGGCGACGCCGAGCCGCGTGCGGTCATTCACCTTGTAACGCACCGCATCGACCGTAAGCGAGACGCGTCCCGGGTTGCTCTTCAGCGACGACGAGATCGAATAGACCCGCGGCTGCAAGGGATCGAGCGCCTCGATGAAGGCTTCCGGGTCGGGGCGGATGCCGGGGAATTTCTGCAAGGCGGCAAGCACGTCGAACGTCGCCGCGTCACCATCGGGGTCGCGGCCTTCGGCCAATGCCTTGGCTTTCTGCCGGCGCTCGCCGCCGGTCAGATAAGAAATGAGCTGGAACAGCATGTCGGGCGCCGGCGCCAGCGAGACGCCGTCGGTCAGCACCTCACGCAGCGTGCGCCCGCCAATGGGGAAATCCGGCGGCGCCTCGAGCGCCTCGAGCACGGCGTCGACCAAGCCGGGATCGTTGGCCGGGAACACGCCAAAGGAGTCGCCAACCTCGTAATCGAGTCCGCATTCGGCAAGATCGATTTCGACGTGCCAGGTTTCCTTCTCAGAGCCTTCCTTGTTGAGCCGGTAACGCGACAGCAGCGTGGCGGTGATCGGATTGTCGCGCGAGCGGCCGGGCGCGGCGAGCGGCGCGGGTGCTACCTCTTCAGTCGCGGCATCGGTTTTGGGCGCGCCGCTCTCCAGCTCCTGATAAAGCTGCTTGAGCATGCGCGCGGTTTCCTTGCCGCCCGGCACGCACAGGTTCAGTCGCTTTTCCTTCTTGCTGAACAGGACGTCGGCGTAGTCCTTGCAGTTGTAGCCGCACTGGCCGCAGTCCTGCTGCGCCATGGCCGCCATCATGCGGCGCGGCAGCGGGCGGCCTTCGGCGAGCTTCATGCGCTCGGACAGCGGGGTCGCCGGATCGTGCCAGGGCGCGCCGTCGTCGATCTCCTCCGGCGCCTCGTCCGGCGCATCGATCAGGCCGGGCAAGAGCTTGGCAACGTCCTGCTTGGACAGCGGCGTCACGCCGCCTTCCAGCCCGAACACGCCGGCGAACAGGCCGTCGAGCCAGGCGCGCTGCTGCGGCGTGAACGGCGCACTTTCCGGCAGGAAGGAGGGGAGCGGCTGGCGCGGCGTGATGCTCATACGGCCTCCGCTTCGGCCATCGTCTTCAGCGCGTCGATCTCGTGGCGGCGGGCAAAATCAATGAAGCTCTCGTCCTTGGAGGCGCGATGCGCGATATAGGCCTTGAGGATGCGCTCGACGGTTTGCGGCGCGTCCTCGGCCTTGACGTCGCGGAAAAGCTCGCGCCCGAGCGCGGCGAAGGGACCGAAGCCGCCGCCGACCAGCACGTGATAGCCCTCGACCGGATCGGCCTCCTCGCTTTCCTGCACCTTGCAGGCGAGCAGACCGATTTCGCTGATGAAGTGCTGCGCACAGGAGTGATGGCAGCCGGTAAGGTGAATGTTGACCGGCGTGTCGAGCGTCACGCGCGTTTCGCACCAGGCCGCGATCTCCTCAGCGTGGCGCTTGGTGTCGGAGGCGGCGAACCTACAGCCGATGTCGCCGGTGCAGGCGACCAGCCCGTTGCGGATCGCATTGGCCT
Organism: uncultured Undibacter sp.; assembly: GCA_964384635.1. Taxonomy (GTDB): domain Bacteria; phylum Pseudomonadota; class Alphaproteobacteria; order Rhizobiales; family Xanthobacteraceae; genus Pseudolabrys. The sequence goes on along the minus strand of CAYLMY010000030.1, from coordinate 17,190 downwards.
CGATGCTGAGGCCGAGCGCCTCAATCTTTTCCCGCGCGGCTTTTAGCTTATCGGTCGGCACGCCGGAGATCAGCAAGTTTTGCCACACTGTAAGCCTGATATCGCCATCGCCGAAATCCTGCGCGACGGCCGCGAGACCCTTCACCTGTTTCACCGTCAGGCGCCCGACCGGCACCGTGACACCGATCCAGTTGAGCCCCTCCTGCTTCTGCGGATGAATGCCGATATGGGCGTCGCGCTCGAAGATCGGTCGAGGCTTAAGCGCGCCCGGCACGGCGCGATCGAGCTTGCGGCCGAGCTTTTCCTCCATGAGAGCGAGCACCTGCTCGACGCCCATCTTATCGATCACGTATTTGAGCCGCCCCTTGGTGCGGTCGCTGCGGTTGCCGTGGTCGATGAACACGCGCACCACCGCGTCGGCCACTTTGCAGGCGTCGGCCGGTTTCACCAGCGCGCCGGTGTCGAGCGCGAAGGCCTGATGGCCGGTGAGGCCGCCGAGGCCGAGCCGGAACCAGACGCCGGGTTCAAGCCCGAACCCGCCGTTCACCTGCACCGCCTGGAAGCCGATGTCGTTGGTGTCCTCCAGCACCGGCACAATGCCGGCGCCCTCGAAAGCGACGTTGAATTTGCGCGGCAGCCCGTAGAGCGAACGGTCGTTGAGGATGTGGAAGTGCCACTCGCGCGCGTAAGGCCTGGTGTCGATCAGTTCCTGGGGATCGATGCCGGCGGTGGGCGTGCCGGTGACGTTGCGGATATTGTCGGCGCCGGAACCGCGCGAAGTCAGGCCCAAGTCCTGCACCGCCTCGAGCATGGCGACGGCGTTCTTAGCCTCGACCTCGCGGATCTGGATATTGGCGCGCGTGGTCACGTGCGCGTAACCGCCGCCATAGCGCTCGGCGAGATCGGCGAGGCCGGCGAATTGCGCGGCCTTGAGAATGCCGTTCGGAATCCTCAAGCGGCACATATACGAGTTCTGGTTCGGCGCCACATAGAAGAGGCCGAAGAAGCGCCAGCGGAAATTGTCGGGCGGCTTGGGATACTCGCCCTTGGCGGAAAGCTCCTTCAGCCGGCCATAAGTGTCGAATGGATTCTGTTCGCGCTTGAACTTCTCCGGATCGGACAGCTTGCCGCCGGCGGCCAGCACGCGGTCTTGCGCCTTCAGCGCCGCCGCGTCGGGGCCGACCGGCTCAGCCGCAGAGGCCCCGGCGGGTGCCGCGCCGGCGCCCGCCAGTCCCTTGGCCGTCTTGGCGATCTGCAGGCCGGCAACGAACCCTTCGAGATAACGTTTCTGCTCGGGTTCGAAATCGCCGGTTGCCGCTTCGCCTGCCAGCGTGCCGCCGGCTTCCGTCGTCATCCGTTTGCCACCTGGCTGCGCCCATCCAAGCACTATCTCGCAACGACCATGCCAAACCTTAAGTGTTTGATATCATGATATTTCCTGCAGTCTCCAAAAGTCGCTGCATTCAAATTGGTCACGAGCGACGGGATTTTGTGCAGCGCGAAAACGCAAGCGAATCGATCCGCGTCTGGCGAATGAACGACCTCGTCAACGCCAACCGAGGAAGCAGGCATTTCTTCGCCGAATGCATAGCGCGCGCGTGATCGCGCGTGGCCGCGTCCGCAATTGGCATGCCGATTGCTGAGGACCTCTTCGAGGCAGCAACGAACGCAAAAGGAGGTCCCGTGTCTTATCTCGTCCCTTCGGAATTCGTCACCAAGATGATCGACGCCGGCGAATCGAAAATCTTCATGTCGACCAGAGACACGATCGTCCGCGCCTTTATGGCCGGCGCCATTCTGGCCTTGGCGGCCTGGTTCGCGGTCACGATCAACGTGAAGACCGGCCAGCCGATTGTCGGCGCGGTTCTGTTCCCGGTCGGATTTTGCATGCTGATCCTCTTGGGCTTCGATCTGTTGACCGGCGTGTTCATGCTCACCCCCTTGGCCTGGCTCGACAAGCGGCCAGGCGTCACGATCATGGGCATCCTGAGGAACTGGGGCCTGGTCTTTCTCGGCAACTTCGCCGGCGCTCTCACCGTCGCCTTTTTCATGGCATTTACGACGACGTTCGGCTTCACGCAGCCGCCGGACAAGGTGGGCACCGTGATCGGTAACATCGGCGAGGCGCGCACGCTAGGCTATGCCGCGCACGGCGCCATGGGCATGGTCACGCTCTTCATGCGCGGCATGCTGTGCAACTGGATGGTGTCGACCGGCGTGGTCGGGGCCATGATCTCGACGACTGTGCCGGGCAAAATCCTGGCGATGTGGATGCCGATCCTGGTGTTCTTCTACATGGTCTTCGAACATTCCGTCGTGAACATGTTCCTGTTCCCGTCGGGTCTGATGCTGCACGCACCGTTCTCGATCATGGACTACTTCATCTGGAACGAGATCCCGACCGTGCTCGGCAACCTGGTCGGCGGTCTGGCGTTCACCGGGCTCACCCTGTACGCGACCCACGTGAAAACCGCGCCCAAGCGCGCCACCCTCAAGCAGGTCGCCTAACAAGACCCGCTCGTGTAGAGAGAGAGCCTCAACCCCGAAAAGGGTTGGGGTTCTTTTCTTTGGTCCGCCGCATGGCAAAGCTCGCGATCTCGCTCGGACAATATTCCGACAAGGGCCGCAAGGAGGCCAACCAAGACTTTCACGGCGCCTTGATCCCGGAAGGGCCGCTGTTGAGCTTGAAGGGCATCGCCATCGTCCTGGCGGACGGGATCAGCTCCAGCGAGGTCAGCGCAATCGCCAGCGAGTCGGCGGTCAAAAGCTTTCTGACCGATTACTACTGCACGTCGGACTCGTGGTCCGTCAAAACCTCGGCGCAGCGCGTTATCGCGGCGACCAATTCCTGGCTGCACGCGCAAACCAGGCAAAGCCAATATCTCTACGACCGGGACAAAGGCTACGTGTGCACGCTGAGCGCGATGGTCATCAAATCGACCACCGCGCACATTTTTCATATCGGCGACGCCCGCATCTACCGGATCGCGGGAAACACCCTCGAACAACTTACCGAAGATCATCGGATCATCGTCTCTTCGGAGCAGAGCTATCTTGGCCGCGCCCTGGGCGTGAATCCGCAGATCGAGATCGACTATCGGTCGCTCCCGGTCGAAAAAGGCGACACCTTCATTCTCGCGACCGATGGCGTTTACGAGCACGTCAGCGCACGCTTTATCATCGACACGCTTGGTCACGGCGGCAATGATCTGGACAGTGTCGCCAGGACCATCGGCGAGGAGGCGTTCCGGCAAGGCAGCCGCGATAACCTGACCGTGCAGGTTGTCCGCATCGACGAATTGCCGGTCAGTGAGGCGAGCGACATCATCGGGCCTGAGGCCGACCTGCCGTGTCCTCCCCTGTGGGAAGCGCGAACGTTCGTCGACGGTTATCAGATCGTCAGGGAAATCCACGCCAGCAGCCGAAGCCACATCTATTTGGCTGTCGACACGGCGAACGGCGCCCGGGTTGCTATCAAGACGCCGTCGATCGACTTGGGCAACGACCGGGTCTATCTGCAGCGATTCAGAATGGAAGAATGGATCGCGCGGCGCATCAACAGCGCGCACGTCTTGAAACCGCTCATCCCATCGAGAAAGCGCAGCTATCTGTACATCGTAACCGAGTATATCGAAGGGCAAACGCTGACGCAGTGGATGATCGACAACCCGGCGCCAAACCTGGAAACCGCGCGCGACATTGTCGAGCAAATCGCCAAAGGCCTACAGGCGTTCCACCGGATGGAGATGCTGCATCAGGACCTGAGACCCGAGAACGTGATGATCGACGGAACCGGCACCGCGAAGATCATCGATTTCGGCTCGACGCGCATTGCCGGCATCGCCGACGACACGGATCTTGTTATCGGCAATGAAATTCTGGGAACCGTGCAATACACAGCGCCGGAATATTTCCTGGGCGAAGGCGGGACGACTGGCTCCGACATTTTTTCCCTCGGGGTCATCGCCTATCAGATGCTGACCGGGCGGCTGCCCTATGGCGCTCAAGCCGCAAAAGCGCGAACGCGATCGCAGCAGCGGAAATTGCGATACAAATCGGCGCTCGACGACCAGCGCGCCATCCCGGCTTGGATCGACGGCGCACTCAAGAAAGCCGTAAATCCGGACCCGTACCAGCGGTACACCGAACTGTCCGAGTTCATGTTCGACCTTCGCCATCCCAACAAAAACTTTCTGCAAACATCGCAGGCGCCGCTGATGGAGCGGAATCCGCTGTTGTTTTGGAAAGGCCTGACGGCGGTTCTCGTGCTCATTATTCTGGTCTTGCTTTTCCGCCAGCACACGGGTCACTGAGATACCGGCGCAGCGGCGCGGGCGCGCACATTGGCGTGGAAGTCGCGGCCGTTGCCGGTGGCCGCCACAAAACCGGCACGGATACAGAAATCGCCGAAGCGCTCGCCCTTCTAAGATGGGATCGAGCGCGACGACGATGCCGGACTGCGCCATGGCCGATGCGTGCTCAACGCCCGCCGGAACGCTCGCCAGCCAGGCGCGCTGCGCCGGGCTCGCCGGGCCGACCACGCGGTTGAACAATTCGACGTCTTCTTCCGAGAACGGCGCGGTTTTCGGTATGGCGGCAAAGGAAGAAGAGACATGCCGTTAAATAGAGGGTTCTTCAGCCAAACGGCAATAACACACGGAAAATAAGAAGAAATTTGCTGTTCTGGTCTATGTGGGCACAACAATTTCCCTCGGCGCGGATTGCCGGAGAAGGCCAAACCTGTGGAAGGGCCGCTCGCGCCGCTCCGCCGCCGCCGCGATGCGTCTAG
>CAYLMY010000030.1:6690-12301 GCA_964384635.1 uncultured Undibacter sp. | reverse complement strand
CCAAACCTGTGGAAGGGCCGCTCGCGCCGCTCCGCCGCCGCCGCGATGCGTCTAGATTGCGCCGAGCATGACCAGTCTGGCCTACCGCAAGCGCTTGCGCGCGCTGCTGACGCCCGCCGAGCACCGCGTGTTCGCGCGCCTCGACACGCCGCAGAAGATCCAGACCTTTATCGAAAAGATACCGCCCAATTTCGAGCTCAAGGGCGACACCGCGATGTCGCCGCGCAGCATGTTGAAGGCCGGCACCTGCCATTGCTCGGAAGCCGCAGTGTTCGCCGCCGCCGCGCTCGCCTATCACGGCAAGCTCGCTTGGCTGATGGATATCCGCGCGCTGCCGAGCGACAAGGATCACATCGTCACGCTGTTCAAGGAGCGCGGCTTATGGGGCGCCATCAGCAAGACCAACCACGCGGTGCTGCGCTGGCGCGATCCGATCTATCGCTCAGCGCGCGAGCTGGCGATGACCTACGCGCATGAATACAATCTAGATGGCGGCAAAAAGTCGATGCTGTCCTTTTCGCGGCCGTTCTCGCTCACGCGCTACGCGCCGAAGCGCTGGGTGATTGCGCCCGACGATCTCGATTGGCTGATGTACGCGCTCGACCTCGCGCCGCATGTGCCGGTGGCGCCGGCACGCGCTTTAAGCAAGCGCCGGCGCATGACCCGGGTCGAACTGAAATCGCAGGACGTGACCGAATGGCCGGTGCCGGCTTCACGCCGGGTCGCGCGCACCAAGTAGCGCCGACAATTTACGCGGCCGCCGGCCCCGGCTATACAGGCGGCGACATCGTTGAGCCGGTGTCGATCAATGGCGAACTGGCGGTCGAGGGCAGCGAAACCCGGGTCTGGGCGCCGCGATAAGGACAACCCCGACAAGATCCACGCCCACGCCATTCCGGCAGCAATCATTGCCAAATTTGGCTGATTTATCGCCCCCTGCGCTAAATCGTTCCAGCCATTCCCAGGTTTGGGCCTGGGGCGGCCTGCCCTGCTGTGTCGTACTCTCGACAACAACGAAGCGCGATTCAAAAATTCGCGCCGCAGAGGGAAGAAACGCTTGGCCCGGCTGCTTGAGTTCACGCTCAACGGCCGCGACCGCGCCGACGCGGTCGCGGACAATATCTTGCTGCTCGATTTCCTGCGCGAGCAGATCGGGCTGACCGGCACCAAGACCGGCTGCGATGGCGGCGAATGCGGCGCCTGCACCGTGCTGATAGACGACAAGCCGGCGCTCTCCTGCCTCACGATTGCCGCGACGGTGCAGGGCAAGCGCGTCGACACCGTCGAATCGCTCGGGCACGACGGACAGTTGTCTGCCGTGCAGCGCGGCTTCCACGAAAAACTCGGATCACAATGCGGCTATTGCACCCCCGGCTTCATCATGGCCTCGGCCGGGCTGCTGCGGAAGAATCCGAATCCGAACGATGAGGAAATCCTCGCGGCGCTCGGCAGCAATATCTGCCGCTGCACCGGCTACGTGAAAATCATCGAAGCGGTGAAATACGCTGCGGCGCTCAATGCGCAGGGAGTGAGCCCATGAGCGCTCTCTCCCGTTCGTCCCCGCGAAAGCAGGGACCCAGGGCCAAAGAACTGGATGCCCGCTTCCGCGGGCACGAACGGGTTGAGGTAGCATCATGAACAAACCCGTTCCCGTCCATAACATCGGCGAATATGTGCCGATGATCGACGGCCCGGAGAAGGTATCCGGCCGCGCCAAATACACCGCCGACATTCTCAAACCCGGCATGCTGGCGGGCCGCATCTACCGCAGCCCCTATTCGCACGGCGAAATCGTCGACGTCGATGTGTCGGAAGCGATGAAGCTGCCGGGCGTTCGCGCTATCGTCACCGGCGCCGACTGCGACAAGGGCTTCGGCGTGCTGCCGATCGCGCGTACGGAGTTTCCGCTGGCGCGCGACAAGGTGCGCTACCGCGGCGAGCCGGTGGCCGCGGTCGCCGCGGTCGACGACGCAACCGCGCGCGAGGCGCTGCGCCGCATCAAGTTTACCGTACGCGAACTGCCAAGCTATTGCACGACTAGGGCCGCACTGGCGCCCGACGCCGCCCCGCTGCACGAGGACAAGCCCGGCAATATCGAGCGCGACGTGCTGTTCGAACTGGGCTCGACCGAGCAGGGTTTCGCAGAAGCCGACCTGGTGCGCGAGGGCAGCTATAACTGCGCCGAGGTCTGCCAGAACCAAATGGAGATGCACGCGGCGGTCGCCGAATACGACGCGGTGCGCGAGCGCATGACCGTGCATGCCTCCACGCAAGTGCCCTATTACGCGCACCTGATGCTGTCGCAGATCCTCAACATGGAAATGTCGCGCATCCGCGTGATCAAGCCCCATGTCGGCGGCGGCTTCGGCTGCCGCACCGAGACGCTGGCGATCGAACTGATCGCGGCACTCTTGGCGCGCAAAGCGCAAGGCACCGTGCGGCTGGTGACCACGCGCGAGGAGACCTTCATCACCCACCGCGGCCGGCCGGAAACCGACATCCGGCTGAAGATCGGCATGCGTAAGGATGGCCGCATCACCGCGGTCGAATGCGACTGCGACCAGCGCGGCGGCGCGCATTCCGGCTACGGGGTGGTGACCATCCTCTATGCCGGCTCGATGCTCTACGCCATCTACGACCTGCACAACGTCAAATATGTCGGGCGCCGCGTGCTCACCAACACGCCGCCCTGCGGCGCCATGCGCGGCCACGGTACCGTCGATATCCGCTTTGCCTTCGAGAGCCTGATCGACGAGATGGCGGCGGAACTCGGCCTCGACCCATTCGCGGTGCGGCGCGCAAATTTTCTGACGGCGCCGACCTTCACCGACAACGACATGATGGTGAATTCCTACGGGTTGCCCGAATGCCTTGACTGGGTCGAGAAGCAAAGCGGCTGGCGGCAGCGCCGCGGGAAGTTGGCCAAGGGCAAGGGCCTCGGCATGGCTTGCTCGCATTACATCAGCGGCGCCTCCAAGCCGGTAAACTGGACCGGCGAGCCGCACGCTACCGTGAAGATCAAGCTCGATTTCGACGGCTCGGTGGTGGTGCTCTCGGGCGCCGCCGACATCGGCCAGGGTTCGACCACCATTCTGGCGCAGACCGTCGCCGAGGTGCTCGGCCTCGATTTGTCGCGCGTGCGCGTGGTCACCGGCGACAGTGAGGTGGTGCCGAAGGACAACGGCTCCTATTCCTCGCGCGTCACCTTCATGGTCGGCAATGCCGCGATCGATGCTGCGCGGAACCTCAAGAGCCTGCTGATCGCGGCCGCCGCGCGCAAGCTGGAGGCGCGCCCCGAGGACATCGAATGCCTGGGCGAGGTCTATCGCGCCGGCGCGCAGGATAAGGGCGCGAGTTTCGACGAGGTGGTGACCGAAGCGCTGAAGGACAGCGGCACAATCACGGTCACCGGCAATTATTCGACCCTACCGGAATCGCAAGGCGGCAAGAAATACCGCGGCGCCGCCATCGGCGGCAGCATGGGCTATTCCTATTCAGTGCAGGTGGTGGAGGTCAGCGTCGACGAGGAGACCGGCGTGGTCAGCGTCGACAAGGTCTGGGTCGCGCATGACTGCGGCAAGGCGCTCAACCGGCTGACCGTCGAGGGCCAGGTGCAAGGCTCGGTCTGGATGGGCATGGGCCAGGCCATGAGCGAGGAAGCCGCCTATCACGACGGCCTCATGCTCACCGCCAATATGCTCGATTACCGGGTGCCGACCATCCAGGATTCGCCGCCGATCGAGGTCGGCATCGTTGAGAGCAACGACCCGCACGGGCCGTTCGGCGCCAAGGAGGCGGGCGAAGGCTCGCTCGCCGCCTTCCTGCCGGCGCTCACCGCGGCAATCGCCGACGCCATCGGCATCCGCTTCAACGACCTGCCGGTGACGCCCGACCGGGTGTTCGAGGCGATCGAAAAGCGCAAGCGCGCGCTGGAGAAGCGTAAGGGCAACGGAGGCGCACAATGATTGACAGCGTCCGCACCATCCTCCGTTCGTCCCCGCGAAAGCGGGGACCCAAGGCCAAAGAACTGGATGCCCGCTTACGCGGGCACGAACGGAAATCTTGTTCGGGGGCTGCCTGATGGACGCCCTGCCCGATTTCCGCGTGCTCAATCCGACGACGCTCAACGAAGCGCTGGCCGCGCGCGCTCAGCATCCCGACAGCAAGCCGCTCGGCGGCGGCACCGATCTGGTGGTGAACATCCGGCGCGGCATCGTGGCGCCACCGGTGCTGATCGACATGAATCGCGTGCAGGAACTGCACGTCATCAAAGCCGACGAAAAAACCATCGAAATCGGCGCCTCGGTTCGCCTGAGCGATTTGGCCGAGCATGCAGGAGTGCGCAAGCATTACCCGGTGGTGACGCAAGCGGCATCGCACATCGCCGGGCCAACCCAGCGCAACATGGGCACGGTCGGCGGCAATCTCTGCCTCGACACCCGCTGCATCTATTACAATCAGAGCGAATGGTGGCGTGAGGCCAATGACCATTGTCTGAAGACCACCGGTACCGTCTGCCACGTGGCGCCGAAGAGCCGCGGCGTCTGCTTTGCGACCTTCAGCGGCGATCTCGCGCCGGCACTGCTGACGCTTGGCGCGGAAGTCGACATCGCGGGACCCAACGGCCGCCGCACTATCCCGCTCGAAAGGCTCTATATTGGCTTTGCGCGCCAAGACGTGCCGGTGACCGAAAGCCAAGGCGACGGCAAGTTCTATCTGTCGCTGCGGCCGGGCGAGATCGTCACCGCTGTGCGCGCGAAAAACACGCCCGGCCTGCGCTCCGCCTACGACAAGATCCGCATCCGCCGCTCGATCGAATATCCGGTGGCCGGCGTCGCGGTCGCGCTGCGGCGCGAGGGTGTCCGGCTCACCGACCTGCGCATAGCATTCACCGGCACCAATCCGCGCCCCGTTCTGCTCGCGGGCACGGCCGAGCTTTGCGGCGGGCCGCTCGACGAACGCGTGATCAAGGGCCTGGACGCGCTGGTGCGCGACCAGATCATGCCGATGAAGACCACCTTCACGCCCGGCCATTACCGCCGGCGCGTGGCCGGCGTGCTGGCGCGGCGGCTGTTGATGCAGCTGTTCGAAAGCTAAGCGGGAAACGGGGGAAGTAACGTGTTGGACGACTTCACCGAGCGCCGCCCCTACAACGCCGTCAGCGATTTCGTCGACGCCCATGTCGCGCAAGGGCGCGCCGGCAAGCCCGCCTTTATCGATCCCGAGCGCACGCTCACTTACGGCGAATTACAAACGCGCAGCCAGCGCCTGGCGCACGGCTTGCGCGCGCTCGGCATCCGGCAAGAGGATCGCGTCGCGCTGCTGATGCCCGACACCGTCGACACGCCGGTGGCATTCTGGGGCACGGTGCGCGCCGGATCGGTCGCGATCCCGCTCAATACCTTCCTGCATGCCGCGCAATACGCCTATATCCTCGCCGACTCGCGCGCCACCGCACTGATCGCGGCCGCGCCCTTGGCGCAGGCGATCTGGCCGGTGCTCGCGCAATTGCCGCATCTCGAAACCGTCATCCTGACCGGCGCCGTCGACCAGGCGAACTTCCCGGGCAGCAAGGTGCATTCGTTCGAGGATGTGATCGCGGGCGCGAACG
>CAYLMY010000030.1:0-6590 GCA_964384635.1 uncultured Undibacter sp. | reverse complement strand
TCGGTGCTGTGGCCGCCGCGGCCGACACCCGACGCCGTGTTCGAGATCATGCGCCGCCACCAACCGAGCATCTTCTATGCCGTGCCCTCGCTCTACACCGCGCTGCTGGCGCACAAGGATATCGGCAAGGGCATCGGCTCCGAACGCTTGCGGGTTTGCGTATCGGCCGGCGAGGCGCTGCCGGCGCATATCGGTGAGCGCTGGCGCGACATTGTCGGTGTCGACGTGCTCGACGGCATCGGCTCCACCGAGCTGTTGCAGACGTTCCTCAGCAACCGGCCGGGCGACATCCGCTACGGCTCGACCGGCAAACCGGTGCCCGGCTACGAGGCGCGCATCGTCGACGAGAGCGGGCGCGAGCTTGCCGCCGACGAGATCGGCGAGCTGATCGTGCGCGGGCCGTCGGCGGGCGAAGGCTATTGGAACCAGCGCGCCAAGAGCCGGCGCACTTTCGCAGGCGAATGGACCTATACCGGCGACAAGTTCCGCCGCGACGCCGACGGCTACTATTACTACTGCGGGCGCACCGACGACATGTTCAAGGTGTCCGGCATGTGGGTGTCGCCGTTCGACGTCGAGGCCGCGCTCATGTCGCATGCATGCGTGCTGGAGGCGGCCGTCATCGGCAAGCAGGACACCGACGGGCTGATCAAGCCGAAGGCGTTCATCGTATTGAAAAGCGGCTACACCGCCGACGAGAGCTTGCTGGAGAACCTGAAGATTCACGTCAAGGCAACCGCCGGCACCTGGAAATATCCGCGCTGGATCGAGTTGCGTGACGACCTGCCGCGCACCGCCACCGGCAAGATCCAACGCTTCAAGCTGCGCGAAGAGGATTTACGCGCGGGGCGGTGAACCTACCACTCCGTTCATTCCCGCGTAAGCGGGAATCCAGAACAGTTGACCACTGGGTCCCCGCTTTCGCGGAAACGAGCGGATGTTGATGCGGCGCGCCGGTTAAGCGTCGGCGATCTTCACGTATTCGAAGTCGCCCGGCTTGTTGTCGATGCCGACCCTGGGCGGCGCGATCCAACCGGCGAATTTGCCCGGGGTGAATTCGGGCTTCATCAGGCTCTCGATAAAATCGCGATCGGAGGACGACGGCAGCATCTCGGTTCGGCGCTTCGTCCACTCGGCGGGCGAGAGGATATTGCCGTCGACGTCGGCGTTGGTGCGCGAGAATTCGCCGATGTGGCGGTGGAACGCGACGTGCGGCAGCTTGATCTCGAACGGGATGCCGTGCTCGGCGATCACCTTGTTCCAGCGGCCGACGCCGATATTGCAGTCGACCACGTAGTCGTCGCGCAGCCGCATGTTGAGCGCCGACAGCGCGGATGCGTCTTCGTTCTGGATCTTTTCGTCGATCAGCCGCAGTACCGGATAGGTGCCGCTCTCGAGCTGGTGGTCGTCCTCAAGCCTGTCCTCGCGGTAGCGGCCTTTGAGGCCGGCATGAAAGGCGTTGGCGGCATTGGTCGAGATCTCGTTGCCGAACAAATCGAGGGTCAGTGAGAAATGCATGTTCGCCTTCTTCTGGATGGCCGGCAGGTCGATGACCCCGAGCTTGCGCACTTTGTCGATTTCGTGTGGATCGCTGATGCCCGCCTGCTTCATCGCCTCGCAGGTGCGCTGGACGATGCGGGTGACGCCGGTCTCGCCCACGAACATGTGGTGGGCTTCTTCCGTCAACATGAAGCGGCAGGTGCGCGACAGCGGATCGAAGCCGGACTGCGCCAGCGCCTCGAGCTGCATCTTGCCGTCGCGGTCGGTGAAATAGGTGAACATGAAGAACGACAGCCAGTCCGGCGTCTTCTCGTTGAAAGCGCCGAGCATGCGCGGCGTATCGGGATCGCCGGAGCGGCGCTGCAGCAAGGCTTCGGCTTCCTCACGGCCGTCGGTGCCGAAATATTTCTGCAGCAGATAGACCATCGCCCACAAATGACGCCCTTCCTCGACATTGACCTGGAACAGGTTGCGCATGTCGTAGAGCGAGGGCGCGGTCATGCCGAGATGGCGCTGTTGCTCGACCGAGGCAGGCTCAGTGTCGCCCTGGATCACGATCAGGCGGCGCAGCATGGCGCGGTATTCGCCCGGCACTTCCTGCCAGGCGTCCTCGCCCTTGTGGCTGCCAAAGGCAATCTTGCGCTCTTCGCGCGGCGGCGCCAGTAGGACACCCCAGCGGTATTTGGGCATCTTCACATAATCGAACTTAGCCCAGCCTTTAGGATCGACGCCGATCGCGGTGCGCAGGTAAACCAGCGCGGTCTGGAAGCCTTCCGGCCCCATGTCCATCCACCAGTTGATATAGCCGGGATGCCATTTCTCCAGCGCGCGCTTGACGCGCACGTCCTGGCCGAGCGCGACGTTGTTGGGAATCAAGCCGTCGTAGTCGACCTGCGCCATGCTCATGATCAAACCCTTTCCTTGCCGAAGGTCGGCGAGACGCCGCTGCCGTAGAGCTTGAGCGCGCCCTGCTCGCCGATGGCGTTCGGCCGCTGGAAAATCCAGTTTTGCCAAGCGGTCAAACGCCCGAAAATCTTGGTCTCCATGGTCTCAGGGCCGGCGAAGCGCAGGTTGGCTTCCATGCCGGTCATGGCGTCGGGCGAGAAGCTCACGCGCTCCTCCAGCATGACGCGCAATTCGTCGTCCCAGTCGAAGTCTTCGTAAGCGATGGTGACGAGGCCGAGCGCGGCCGCCTCCTCGCCTTCGATCGGCTCGCCGATCTTGTTTTTGAGCGTGTCGACTTGCTCCGGCTCGCCGAGGAAGCGCGTCTGCAGCCGCGTCAGCCCATTGCCCATGGGATAGAAGCCGAAATTGGCCTGCCCGAGCGTGATCGCAGCGGCTTTACGGTTGTCGCCCTCGCGGGTGCCGATCAGCATCAGCGAACGATCGGCGGCAAAGGCGAGCTCGGCCAGCGTGCCGGCAAAGCAGGAGCCCGGCTCGATCAGCGCGATGAAGCTCCTCGGCGTCACGTCGACGCGCTTCAAAACCCGTTTGAGGTAGTGGCGGATCTCACGCATCAGCCAGTCGCCATCGGCTTTGGCGAGAAAGTCATCGTGCGCCAGCACGCCTTGCGCATTGCCGTCGGTGCGCAGCAGCACCACGCCAATCGCGGCCTCGTTGGTACGCAGATGCAGGATGGCGTCTTCCAACTCGCGCGCCACGTTAAGCGGCCAGAATTTGGCGCCGAGCGCGTGCGCCGCCTCGACCGAGGCCGGCACGTCGTCCGATGGCCCGCGCACGGTCAGCGTGGCCAGCCCGCGCGCACGGTCGATCTCCACGTCCACAAGCGAATAGGACACGCGGTCGCCGTCGATCGTGCGGTTGAGGGGCGTCAGCGCGATGCCCTTGGCGCCGACCGGGCGGTCGGAGCGCGCGGCGATCTCGTGCGCGCGCGCGGAAACCACATCCTTCCATTTCGAATTGGGCACCACCTCATCCACCAGCCGCCAGTCCACCGCCTTGCTGCCGCGGATGCCCTCCTCGATGGAACAGAACACATCGGCGCGGTCGCGCCGCACCTTGCGCTTGTCGGTGACGCGGGTGAGCCCGCCGGTGCCGGGCAGCACAGCCAAGAGTGGCGTCTCCGGCAGCGCAACGGACGAGCGGCGGTCGTCCACCAACATGATGTGGTCGGCGGCCAGCGCCAGCTCGTAACCGCCGCCGGCGGCATTGCCGTTGATGGCACAGATGTAGATTTGCTTGGAATTGTCGCTGGCATCCTCGATGGCCAGTCGCGTCTCGTTGGTGAACTTGCAGAAGTTCACCTTTTGCCCGTGCGTTGATTTCCCGAGCATGCGGATATTGGCGCCGGCGCAGAACACATTGTCCTTGCCTGACTTGATCACCACGCAGCGCACCTCCGGGTGCTCGAAGCGCAGCCGCTGCACCGCGTCGTTCAATTCGATATCGACGCCGAGATCGTAGGAGTTGAGCTTGAGCTCGTAATCGCCGAGCCCGCCAGCCTGATCGACGTCCATGATCAGGTAGGCGACCTCGCCGTCGCATTCGATGCGCCAGTGGCGATAGCGCGATGGGTCGGTCTGGTAATCGATCATCGTCATAGGCCCGCCTCAGGCGCCGGGCGCAACGTCGCCCCGGACCCCCTCCTCACCTTTTATGCATTATTTTGCATAGCGGTAACATCTTTTCCACTCGATTACAACAAGGATAAGTATTAGCCTTGCGCTTCAGTTCCAAACGAGCCTATTGCATTGGCATTATATTGCATGTTAGCCGAGGGGGCATGAAACCCGTCCGCGCCAAGCCGCTTCCCGCCCGCGACAGCGACGCCTATCTGCGCCGCCTCGGCGAGCGCGTGCGGACCTTGCGCAACCAGCGCGGCATGTCGCGCAAGGCGCTGGCCCAACACGCGCGGGTGTCGGAGCGCTATCTCGCCCAACTTGAGGCAGGCTTAGGCAATTGCTCGATCGTGCTGCTGCGGCGGATCGCGCGCGCCATCGGCCTGCCAGTCACCCAGCTGGTGCAGGAAGGTGCCGAGCCGCCGCTCGACCGCGTCCTGCTGTCGCAATTCCTCGACCGGCTGTCGCCGCCGGCGCTCGGCGAAGCGCGCGATCTGCTGCTGCGCCACTTCGGCGAACCGTCGGAGGATTTGCGGCGCCGGCGCATCGCGCTGATCGGCCTGCGCGGCGGCGGCAAGTCAACGCTCGGCCGCCTGCTGGCGGACCGGCTCGGCGTGCCTTTCGTCGAGCTCGACCGCGAGATCGAAAAGCGCATCGGCGCTTCGCTCAGCGAAGTCTTCGAGATGTTCGGGCAAGAGACCTTCCGCCGCGCCGAGCGCGAGACGCTGGAAAGCGTGCTGCGCCAGCACCGTCATTTCGTCATGGCCACCAGCGGCAGCATCGTCACCGATCCGGGCACTATGGAATTGTTGTTGTCGTCGTGCTTCACGGTATGGGTGCGGGCGGCACCCGAAGACCATATGCGGCGGGTGATCGAGCAGGGCGACATGCGGCCGATGGCCAACAGCACCCGCGCCATGGAGGACCTCGTCGCCATTCTCAAGAGCCGCGAGCCGCGCTACGCCAAGGCGGAGGCGGCCCTCTTCACCACCGGCAAGACGCCCGAGCAGAACCTGGCGGAACTGATGCGCGTTATTCCGGCCGCCGCTAAACAGATCGCCCGCCAGCCGGCATAACGGCCAGCACAGTCGAAGGGAGCCGGCCGTCGCCGGGCAAAGCGAATGAGCGAGATGATCAAGACCGACGTTCTGATTATCGGCGCGGGGCCCGTCGGCCTGTTCGCGGTGTTCGAGCTCGGCCTGCTCGACATCAAGGCACATCTGGTCGACATCCTCGACAAGGTCGGCGGCCAGTGTGCTGAGCTTTATCCGGAAAAGCCGATCTACGACATTCCCGGCATCCCCTACATCACCGGCCATGGGCTGACCGAGGCGCTGATGGCGCAGATCAAGCCGTTCAATCCGACTTTTCATCTCGGTGAGATGGTGACGACGCTGGATAAGATCGGCGAGCCGGCCTTCCGCGTCGCCACCGACGCCGGCAAGACTTTCGAGGCGAAGTGCGTGGTGATCGCCGCCGGCGGCGGCTCGTTCCAGCCCAAGCGCCCGCCGATCAACGGCATCGAGCCCTACGAAGAAAAGTCGGTGTTCTATGCCGTGCGCAAGATGGAGAACTTCCGCGACAAAAAGCTGCTGATCGTCGGCGGCGGCGACAGCGCGCTCGACTGGACGCTCAATTTGCAGCCGGTCGCCCAGCGGCTGACGCTGGTGCACCGGCGCGACGAATTCCGCGGCGCGCCCGACAGCGTCAACAAGATGCGCGAATTGGTCGCCGCAGGCCAGATGGATCTCAAAATCGGCCAGGTGAGCGAATTAGAAGGCGACGGCGGCAAGCTCGCCGCCGTCAGCATTAAGGACAAGGCGGGCGCAACCTCGCGCGTGGAAATCGATGCCATGCTGCCGTTCTTCGGCCTGACCATGAAGCTCGGCCCGGTCGCCGACTGGGGCATTGAATTGAAGGACAATTTGATCCCGGTCGACACCGGCACCTTCGAGAGCAACGTGCCCGGCCTGTTCGCCATCGGCGACATCAACACTTATCCGGGCAAGCTCAAGCTCATCCTCTCCGGCTTCCACGAGGCGGCGCTGATGGCGCAGCAGGCCTATCACTACGTCTTTCCCGACAAGAAGCTGGTGTTCCAATACACCACCTCCTCGACCAGCTTGCAGAAGAAACTCGGTGTCGCATGAGCGAGCTGCAAGACGTTTCCACCCGCACCAAAAACGAAACGATGCCGAAGATCACGTTCATCGAGCACGACGGCACCGTGCACACGGTCGAGGCCGAGATTGGCTCGACCGTGATGGAGACGGCGCTGAAGAACGACGTCACCAGCATCGTCGCCGAATGCGGCGGCGCCTGCAGTTGCGCCACCTGCCTGGTGCATGTGGACGAGAAGTGGTTCCCCGTGGTCGGCCCGCCCTCGCCGGAAGAGGAAGACATGCTCGACTTCGCCTTCGAGGTGAAGCCGACCTCGCGGCTGTCCTGCCAGATCAAGGTCACGCAAGCGCTCGACGGGCTGATCGTGCGCACGCCGTCCTATCAGGGGCG